>JAVBWK010000020.1:0-23578 GCA_036677505.1 Erysipelotrichaceae bacterium | reverse complement strand
TGAAGTGAACCCCAAATAGTAGACATATGACTTAAGCATAACTATAACTGGACTGAAGCCGGAATTGAACTGGACTCAGTCCTTTTAGTTTGAGTTTGATTCGTTTGTGATTGTAGTAATCGATATAATCAATAAGTTCTTCTTTAAAATGTTCAATTGATTTAAATTTTTGTAAGTACAGCAGTTCAGATTTCAAAAGGCCAAAGAAGTTTTCCATCACTGAGTTATCCAGGCAATTCCCTTTCCTGGACATGCTCTGTTGGATTCCTCTTGATTTCAGTAGTGCTTGAAACGGTTTCATCTGATATTGCCAACCTTGATCGGAGTGAAGAATTAACGAGGTTGATTCCGGAAGTCGTTGAATCGCCTGATTCATCATGGACATCACCGGCTCGAAATTCGGTTTTTCCGATAAGGTATAACTTATAATCTCGCTATTGTACAAATCCAGGATGGGAGAAAGATACAGTTTCATTCCAAATAATGAGAATTCTGTGATATCGGTTACCCATTTACAGTTCGGGCACTCAACTTTGAAATTCCGATTAAGTAAGTTTGGTGCGACTGTTCCGACATCGCCTCGATAGGATCGATACTTCTTCATTCGCACTTTACATAAAAGTCCACACTGTTTCATAAGTTTCAATACGGTTTTATGATTGATGGTGAAGCCTGACTGCTTCAGTTCACTTGTCATCCGCCGATATCCGTATCGCCCTTTATTGGCGTGATAAATTTTTTGTATTTCATCTTTGATGACTTGATATTTATCGGGTTTGTTTCTTTGTTTAAGTATCGCATAAAAGCTGCTTCGGGCGACTTGCGCATAGTTTAAAAGCCGCCGAAGCGAGTATATTTGCCTTAGTTCATCTATGACTTGGACTTTTTCCCAGCTTCTTGGTCCTGTCTCTGTTGAACTAAGGCTTTCAATTTTTTTAGGTAGTCATTCTCCATTCGAAGTTGTTCATTCTCTTCAAGCAGAGCTTCTATGGAGTTGGGATCCAATGGCTTATCTGTTTTCTTCTTCTTAGGAGTCATTTTTAAGTGTTGTCCTCGCCGATCCTCGTGGAGGCGAGACTTTCCTTCCTTGATAACCAAATCATCCCATTTCATCACCGTCACTATACTCCGAATCTTAAAGTGTAGGGCGGTTTCATTATACGAGAGATGGTTCTGTTTCATATATTCTAAAACAGATTCCTTAAACTCTCCACTGTATTTGACTGGTTTGGCGATTAATCCTTCAATTCCTTCTGATTTGTATCGCTTCTCCCATAAGAATACCAGACTAGGCGCAATGCCATATTTCTTTGCGGTATATTTATGCCCTCGGCCGGTTTCTTCCATTTCAGAGATTAGTTTAAGCTTAAATTCTACATCATACGTTGTCATATAAAAATGCACCCCTTTCTGTTAGTTGTCTAACTTTTGGGGTGCACTTCACGCAGGCTCTAATGTTCGATATCTTCCGGTAAATCCCAAGTGCATTCAGTCGCAAGTCCGCCCAAGGATGTCTCTTTGAGTTCCATCGGGATTTTTGCGCCAGTGTAATTCATGGTACGGATGACCATATCAAAACTGACTCGGTTAGGTTTGATGGCACCGATGGTTTTTGCCATAAAAGCTGCATCGATCGCACGTAAAACAGCTGCGCCGTTACGTTCGATACAAGGAATGATCACATAGCCTCCCACCGGATCACAAGTGAGTCCAAGGTGGTGTTCCATTCCGATTTCTGCAGCGTATTCGATCGTTTTCAGATTTCCGCCTTCAAGATAAGCCATGGCTGCGGCAGCCATCGCACAGGCCACACCGATTTCTGCCTGACACCCGCCGATAGCTCCGGATATCGTCGCGTTGGTTTTAACGACATTACCGATGATACCGCCGACGGCCAAAGCATTGATCAGCTGAGAACGTGAGTACCCCAGATCATTGTAACAGTGATACATCAATGCAGCCATGACACCGCTGGCGCCTAGGGTTGGAGCTGTGACGACTTTACCCAAAGATGCATTCTCTTCATTGTTGGCATAGGCATAGGCCAATAATTTCATCCGATTGCGCTGGGTATGACTTTCCAGGATATTAGCTTGTAACATCATAGACTTGGCCACCCGCGGCATTTTCAGTTTGCCCGGTAACAGACCGGTACCATCGAGGCCGCGTTTGACCGCAAATAACATATCATTCAGAATCCGCGACAGATAGTCCGGTAAATCCGGTTCATAAGTAAAAACAAACTGCGGCAGTGTGATTTTATTGAAAGAACAGAAATCCATGATCTCTTCCAGATTGCGATGGGGATAAATCTGACGCTGAAAATCGAAGTCTTCATTGAGGATCATAATACTTCCGCCGCCGATCGAATACACAACCCATTCTAAAAGAAGCTGATCGGCAGAATCAAAAGCCCTGATGATCATTCCGTTGGGAAACGGATACTGCCAGTCCAATTTGAACTCGACCGTACAAGGAACCGGCGCAAAGGTATCGATGATAACCTTGTCGGTATAATGTCCTTTCCCAGTCAGAGAAAGTGAGCCGTACAGTTCGACCGTGGCATAAGACAACTCCTTAACCCGCTCTAAAAACAAAATGATGGCGCGTCTGGGTGCCAATGTGTGACTGCTGGAAGGTCCTGGACCTGATTTATATAATTCTTTTAGTGATTCCATCGCTTTACCTCATCGCCTCAATTAAAAACAGTTCGAATCCCATCGGTCCGTTGATCAGACCGGATTTGATCTTTAAATCTAATTGGGCCAACATTTCCAATAATTCGCAAACCCGATCCAAATTGGTCAGTCGTGCATATCCCAGGGCTTTCGAGAATACGAACTCATGCACACCAAGCCTGTCTTGAATTTCAAAATCCGAAATCCGTTCCCGCTTATAAAGCAAGATCTGAAAAATAACACGTAACTGCCAGGCAATCGAAGGAACCAAAGCGACCGGGTCATATTTCAGTACCTGCAAATCCTTATAAATCCGCAGCGCTTTCGCGAGATCTTTCGAGACCACGGCCGCAGAGAGATCAAACACATTATCTTCCAGCGGTTTTGAAATAAGTACATCGAGAACTTTATGATCGATCTTTTCGGGAAACAGCGAAAGCTTGTCCAACTCACGCATACATGATTCCACTTGTTTAGGCAGCCGATCGATCAGATACTTCATTTTACCATCATCCAGTTGGATTTGCCTTAATGAACATTCACGACGGATAAGATTCTCAAATTCTGTCTTTTTGATTTTCTCAACTTCGATCCAAACCGTGTTTTTCCCTTTATTCTTCAACAGCGGTTTTGTCAGTTCAGCTGTTTTATTTATCTTATCACTCTCAAAAAGGATCAGCAGTATGACTTCTTTGGGCATTGATTCAATCAGTGCAGACCAAGTCTTCGACACTGGCGGATTATCTAAATTTTTCAGTGTAAATCCCGGCGGATTGATCAGCTCGATAATTTTTATATCTGAAAAGAAAGAAACCGTTTGGATTTCTTCAAATAATTCATCCCAACTGAAATTAGCGGAATAACCGTCAAAAACAGCCGGTTCAATGCCCATGGCTGATTTCTCATTCTTCTCGACCCAATCTTTCGCCTTCTGTTTGACAAAGAATCGGTCACTTCCGGTTATGACGACATTCATTTTATCACCGTTTTCATTATACCAAATCCACCGGAAGATGACATTATTAAATGGAAATTTCCCAACGATGATATACGGATATCCCCGTGCTGATACGTTGACAGGAATGGAATCTGAAACTGCCAGAGGGTGCGTAATGTCTGTTTGTGCGGATGACCATAGACACGCGGATCTGCGCTGATGATGGCTAAGCGAGGCCGGACAGTCGCCAGAAGTGATTCACTGGTACTCGTCTTACTGCCGTGATGTGCCAGTTTAACGATATCAACATCAAGAAAAGGATACTTTCGCAACAGTTCGGCTTCACGACTCTTGGAAATATCACCAAGAAACAAATAAGACAGACCATTGACCGAAAACAAGTGAACAAGACTGTTGTCATTATCGTCAGCTGAATCATCAGTATTCATCAGTCCGTACAATACAAAGGGATATCTGACGACATCTTCATTATCAACGACCCAGCGTTTGACTGTAAAATCCTTATTCAGCATCTCTTCTCCGCCGCTGTGATCCGAATCATTATGCGAGATGATCACAGCACTGATCGTCGAATGACCGCGATACCACAGATTGGCTCGCAGTAACGCGGCAGAACCCTTGCGGCCGGTATCGATCAGCCAGCTTCCCTGATGAAACGGAAACTCAATCAGTGCACTGTCCGCCTGTCCGACGTTAAAGAATGTCACGGTCGTCCATGGGTTAATAAGAAAGCGCATCTGAAAAAGTAAGACGAGCAGACACAATCGGAATATTAGCTGTTTATCTGATCTACGACGGTTAAACAAGAAGAATATCCAGAAAACGGTAAGCAAGATTCCCGGATGTCCGATCAACTGAAAAGTATGAATCAATGGAATCTTGTCAAATGACAGCCATTGAAAAACAGCAATAAACATTTTCAGCATACTCGGAAATGCGACACATACCCAGGCAAAAAAATATCCGACACAGCCAACAATGCGGAATACAGGAAACAAAAGTGCACTGAAAAAATCAAACCGATACATTAAAAAAGTCTGAATCAGAGGCAGAATAGCCATCCTTGAAATGAAACGAGGGTAATCGAATACCTGTATCAGAGAAAGGGTCATCGGTATGATCAAAGCCGGATGTGTCAGATGATAAGGAAACAGACTCAATAATACGGCATAAGTTATGCTGACTCTTGCAAGAGATGATATTTTTCTGTATCTGACAATATCAGAAACCAGTAACCGCACACAAACAAATGATCCTCCCCAAATCAGACACGCGAAAATAAGCATTCCTGTTATTAACCATCGGCGCACGCTTTCTTCAAAGAAAAACCCTGACAGCCGACGCAATAAAGTAACCACAGATCCGGCAATTAAACCTCCGGAAACAAAAAGCATCGTAAAGTGACCCTGAATCGGAGCCGGATGAGCAAACAAAAAGGTCTTCAGCCATCCGGAAGGATCGATTCGGCTGACACGGGCAAAAACAAAAGACTTGAACGTGTTTCCTCTCTTTACAATTTCCAACCGTTCAATTTCGATGGTTCCCATATGTCTGCGTTGAGATGACCATCGCCGTATCGGATCAGTCACAAAAGCCGATACATTTTTATTTGGTTCATAAGTTCCTTCAATACAGATCTTATCATGCAAAGTGAGGTTATCCTGATCAAAAAGTGAATACTCCTGCCTCTCGATCTGAATCACAGATACATTCTCACGGATATCCGTAATCGTTCCGCAAAATTCATTGGGTACCGAGGGTAAATGACTGAAAAAAGAAACAGTCGCAAAAAGCAGAAACCAGCCGCACATCCTAAGATCAGCCTTATAAAAAAGAATCCAGAGCAACAGGGGCAAAAGAATTACTCGCAGCGATGATACAGATGAGGTATAAATAAACATCAAAATCAGCAACAAGAACCATTTACGATCTACAGACATAAACGATCTTTGAATTTTGACAATGTCTTCTCACCGATTCCTTTGACCAGAAGCAAATCCTCTATTGTTTGAAACCGATGGACACTGTTCCGATATTCAATGATCAGAGCAGCCGTCTTTTCACCGATCCCGGACAATGACATCAGATCCTCTGCGGATGCCGAATTGATCGAAACACACGGGATTTCCTTTTTAAATGGTATAAACAATACATCCTTATGATGCAAGATCGTCTGCGGATTGATCGATGTAAGATCCGCTTCAGGAAGCAGTTGAACCAACCGAAGGACTTCTTCGATCGTCGGATAAGGGTCGACCGTCAGTGTCGTAGGATACTTGATGGCTCCTTGAACCGTTATGCTAAATGATCGATCCGTTTGAAAATCAAAAGGTTGCGGAATCGTGCAGGAAGAAAGCAAAACCAGAAACATCAGCGCAATAAGAATTCGATTCACAATATCACCTCATTCTTAATTACGAAAATGATCGGGTTTTTCCAATAAAAAAGCACCGAAGTGCTTATTCGATGCTCAGTATTTTGACCATATAGGGAGAATCGACATTGACCGTCACTTCATCCCCGGATTTTTTATCCATCAGCGCCTGCGCCAACGGAGTAACATTGGACAGTTTTCCGTTTAGTGGATCAGACTCGACAGAACCGACGATCGTATACGTCTCTTCGGTGTTGGTTTCATAATCCAAAATCGTAAAGGTCGTTCCTAAACGGACGACTTTCTGACCGCCTTTTTTCTCATCGATGATCTCGATGTTGTTCAACATATTTTCAAGTTCGCGGATGCGGGCTTCCACTCGTGCCTGACGGTCGCGGGCTGCATCGTAATCAGCATTTTCCGATAAATCGCCTTGGGCACGGGCTGCCTGTAAATCCTCGATCACTTCTTTACGTACGACATGAATCAGATGCTGCTGCTCTTTGATAAGCTCCTGTAACCCCTCCTGGGTAACCAATACTTTTTCTTGTGCCATGGTATCAACTCCTAACTTGCGACATTATAGCATATTCTCACGAATGATGCTACTGATTTTCGTAGTCAGTAAATCAATCGCAACTTCATTTTTCCCGCCTTCGGGAACGATCACATCGGCATAGCGCTTGGTCGGTTCGATAAACTGCTCATGCATCAGACGGACCGTCGTCGTATACTGATGAACGACCGAGTCCAGCGTGCGACCGCGGTCACGGACATCTCTGACCAGACGCCGTATAAACCGGACATCGGCCGGAGTATCCACATAAATCTTGATATCCAATCGCTGACGGATACGTGCATCTTCCAAGACAAACAGTCCTTCCAGCACGATGACATCACTGGGTAACACAATTTCAGTTTCGTTGCTGCGGGTATGATTAATGAAATCGTACGTCGGTTTCTCCACAGTTTCGCGACCGGCCAGTTTATCCAGATGCTCAACAAGCAGATCATTATCAAAAGCAAACGGGTGATCATAATTGGTCTGCAGACGTTGTTCAAAAGGCATATGACTCTGATCACTGTAATAATCATCCTGCCGTATGATGTATACCGAGTTGGTTTCTTCAAACGCCTTCTTCAAACGTTTGGCAATCGACGTTTTCCCCGAAGCGCTTCCCCCTGCGATTCCGATAATGACTGGTTTTTGCATAGATTACCTTCCTTTAAGATATTTATCCACATTGGCCTGATGTTCTGCATAAGTTCTTGCATAATACACTGTACCGTCTCCATAGACATCAGCCATGAAATAGTAATAGTCAGTGTCGGCAGGGTCAAGAACCGCAAGGATAGCATTCTCACCCGGATTCATAATCGGACCGACAGGCAAACCACGATACTTATACGTGTTATACAAAGATTCTATTGTTGAATTGGTCTCACAATCACGCCATGATTCGTACTCATACAGTGCATAACAAATGGTAACCGATGACTGCAGCGGCATATTGATTTCAAGCCGGTTCAAAAATACACTGGCCACTTTCTTCATATCCTCAAGAGATGATGCTTCAAACTGCACGATAGAAGACAGAATAAATACCTGATGGACCGATAGATTTGAAACATCAAAATAGTCTCTATATTTATCATATATGCGCTTTGTCTGATCCAAGATTTTAAATGTCACTTCGCGCGGATTTGTCTGGACAAAAAATTCATAAGTATTGGGAAACAGATAGCCTTCCAGCTGTACACGCGTTTTCGAATTCAGTATATCTTCGGTTAAAAACTCATAACGCTCAATCAGTTCGTTTAAAAAAGTCTCATCGTTCCACAGATCCAGCAACTGCTGTTCGTCCACCGAGGTAAGATTTCCCAGTTTATGCGCAAAATCCCTTGCCCAGTCACCTTCCGGGAAGGTGATGCGAACGGTATCGACGATAGTCTTGGTCGAATCATTCAGCGTCGTCAGAATTTCTTTTACCGACCAGCTTTTATCCAAAACAAATGTTCCGGCTTTCACACCGGTCAGATTCTCGATGCGGGCAGTAAGTTCTACGATTACCGATGACCGCACGATGCCCTGTTGCTGCAGATTGACAGCAACGGTCCGCAACACATCACCGGAATTTATCTCAAATAAAACGGCATCGCTTTGATCCGCTGCCGGTTTTGATAAATCGTTGAACATAATACCTGCAGTTGTAACTGCCGCAATAAGAAGGACCAAAAGACCCAGAAATATTTTAGCTGACCTTTTCTTCATCTTCTTCACTTCCGAAAGCATTGAAAACTTCTTCGACCAACGCCCACTCTTCTTCATCTTCAATCGGACTCAGATTTCCTTCATCATCATAAATGGAAGCAAACACTTCACCTGATTCATCTTCTGGATTAAAATACAGCACATACTTATGGCCGTTTTCTTCATTTTCAAAAGTAAACAACACTTCCATCTCAATTTCATTTCCGGCATCATCGATGACAAACAATGTATTCGATTCCATTGTGAATCCTCCTTTATTTGCGATCCAGGTAACTCTGCAAAATTCCGACAGCCGCCACCTGATCGATCACTTCTTTACGTTTTTTTCTTGAAACATCGGCACTGATAAGCAGCCTCTGGGCGGCAACTGTTGTCAGACGCTCATCCCACATCGTTACCGATGCCAATCCTGCATCAAGCAGCATCTCTTTGAAGTCAAGTGCCATCTGACCGCTCTCACCGATATCACCGTTCATGTGACGGGGTAAGCCGAGCACGACATCCCTGACTCCGTTTTGTCTGCATAACTCAAGCACCTGACTGCATGCACTGTCCAAGTCATATTCCGAAAAGCGTATAGTTGTCAGCGTACGAGCCAGCATGCCCAACGGATCGCTGATGGACACACCGACGGTTTTACTTCCCAGATCCAAACCGATCAACCGCTTCATTCGCCCTCTTCCAAATAAGAACGCACCAACTCCTCAATAATTTCATAGCGTTCGATTGACTGAATGACACTGCGTGCATTTTTAAAACTGGAAATGTATGCGGGATCATTTGAAATCAAATAACCCGATAACTGATTGACGGCATTATATCCTCTTTCTTCCAATACATCCTTGACAAGGCGCAACACATGTTTAATGTTTTCCTTACGTACAGCTTCCGATTTAAAAGCCATCGTTTCGGTATTCTGCTTGTTCATCACTGATCCCCTCCTTTGTGTACATTCTAACTCAAAGTGAAACAGATTTAAAGACTTAAACCTAATTTCAAACGGATAGTTTCAATGGCCGCTGACAGCTTCGAAACTTCTTTTCCACCCGATTGGGCAAAATCCGGTCGTCCGCCACCGTTACCGCCGGTTATTAACGCAGCCTCTTTCGCCAAATCACCAGCTTTATAGCCTTCTGCGATGGCTTTAGGACTGCAGCTGACCACAAAAGTCACCTTATCAGCCTCCTTGAGCCACAAGAATATCAGTCCATCCGGAATCAGACGTTTTAAGGACTCACTCAGTGTCTTCAAACCATGTGTATCGGTCTCTTCGACTGCACTCAGCAAGATATTCAACCCTTCGACGGTAACAGCCTTTTGAGATAACTCATGAGCCTTCATTTGAAGTACCTTAGCAGTCAAACGATCAAGTTCACGCTTAGTATGGGCAGCCTCTTCCAGCATGGCCGAAATCTTATTTTCAAGATTGACCGTTGATTGCATACGTGCCATCTGAGCGATCGCTTCCAATTGATCTTGCACAGCAACGAAATCCTGATAGGCTTTCATCTGTGTCTTAGTCGTGATCCGACGGATTCCCGAACCGATGCTCTCCTCACTGTCGATTTTAAATACACCGATTTCACTGGTATTGCTGACATGCGTTCCGCCGCAAAGCTCCATGGATACATCACCCATGGATACGACCCGGACGATATCCTCATATTTTTCATCAAAGAGCGCCGTTGCGCCCTTTCCCTTGGCAGTATCGATATTCATAAACTCAACAGACACCGGATGCTGAGCGAAAATTTCCTTATTGACAAACATCTCGATTTCCTTGATTTGCGCATCGTTCACCTTTTCATAATGCGTAAAATCAAAGCGCATATACTCATCACTGACAAACGATCCGGCTTGTGCAATGTGTGTACCGACGATTTTCTTAAGCGCTGCCTGCAGTAAATGGGCGGAACTGTGATTGGCCATGATGCGCAGACGCCGTTGGGCATCGATCTCAGCAATCACTTTATCCCCCAGGCGCAGTTCACCGGAAGAAATCTCGACACTGTGCAAATGTTGCTTGCGCGGTGCCTTTTGAACATCAAATACCAAGGCCAGTCCCCATTCGCCCGAAAGCGTACCGGTATCAGCGACTTGTCCGCCGCTTTCCGCATAGAAGCATGTCCTGTCCAAAATAACTTCACCCTGATCGCTCAACACATCGACAGCCCGGCCGTTTTTAAACAGCCCGACGACCACGGCATGGTTCTTCATAGATTCATATCCTAAAAACTGAGACTGCAACGTGAAATTCATCAAATCAACGGATTGGGATGACATCGATTCAATCTCCTCACGGGCAGCCCTTGCCCGGGCACGCTGAGCTTCCATCTCTTCATTGAATCCGTCAAGATCCAACGCAAAGCCGTTTTCTTCCGCAATCTCCTGGGTCAGCTCGACCGGAAATCCGTAGGTGTCATACAGTTTGAAAACGGTCTTGCCATCCAAAGTGTTTTCACTCATTTTGCTTAAAACATTGAGCAAAAGATTTTCCCCGTCTTGAAGGGTTGCATGAAAACGCTCTTCCTCTGCCTTTACTAATTTACTGACCAAACCGGTTTTTTCCTGCAGATACGGATAAAAAGCTTCCATCGTATCCGCAACCACCTGAACCAGTTTATACATAAATGATCCGCTGATACCGATTTTTATTCCATATCGGACGGCTCTGCGCAAGATCCGGCGCAGCACATAACCGCGCCCCTCATTGGCAAACAATGCCCCGTCACTCAGCGCAAAGGTGACCGTACGGATATGATCGGCGATGACCCGGTAGGCCATCGGAAACTCTTTGTACGAGGTTTTGGCAAAAGCTTCGGTAGCCGTGATGATCGGCATGAAAATATCCGTATCGAAGTTAGTCTCTACTTGCTGAACCAGACAGGTCAGCCGTTCAAATCCCATACCCGTATCGATATTGCGTTGCGGCAGCTCCTTATATTCACTGCGCGGAACACCTTCTTTGCCATCAAACTGCGAGAATACGACATTCCAAACTTCGATATAACGGTCATTTTCGATTTCCTCAAAAAACAACCGCTCACCGAGTCCTTGCGGATCATACTTCTCGCCGCGATCGACATAAATCTCTGAGTTGGGACCGCACGGTCCTTCACCGATCTGCCAGTAGTTTTCTTCTGATTTAAGAATCCGCTTCGGATCAAAACCGATGATCTCCGTCCAGATACGATAAGCTTCCTCATCTGAAGGATGCACCGTGACATAAAGTTTGTTTTTATCAAAACCGATCCATTTCTCACTGGTCAAAAATTCCCATGCAAATTGCAGGGCTTCTTCCTTAAAATAATCACCGATCGAGAAGTTGCCCAGCATCTCAAAAAAGGTGTGATGTCTGGCTGTCTTTCCGACATTTTCAATGTCATTGGTTCGGATCGATTTCTGGGCATTGGCGATACGGTTGTTCGCCGGTTTGACCGATCCGTCGAAATATTTCTTCAAGGCTGCTACCCCGGAGTTGATCCATAGCAGGGTCGGGTCGTTGATCGGGATCAGTGAAGCTCCCGGCTCGATCATGTGGCCTTTGCTTTTAAAATAATCCAAGAACATTTGTCTGATTTGATTGCCTGTCAACTGTTTCATAGCTGTGCTCCTTTTCATAAAAAAAAGTCCCTGACAACAGGAACGAAAGTATCGCGGTACCATCCTGATTCACGCAGTGCGTGCACCTCAACCGTCGTAACGAGACGTAACGGGAAATTTTGATTCCTCTTCGAAGTAGCTTCACCGATCCGTACCGGAAACTTGCACCATCCGTTTCCTCTCTGAAGGTCTGATTTCGATTACTCGGCTTCATCAGCGATTTACAGTCGAATTATAGCACACTGGTCCAAATCGTTCAACCACAACAAACACCATTTTGTGTTAGAATAAAATCAAACCATGTGAGGTCCATATGAAAAAATACAGGTTTCTGCTGATTCCTTTACTAATTTTGACCCTGATTACCATCGGTACGGTTTTGTCTTTGCTTCTAAAAGACAAGACTCCGGATGAACTTATTGATCCTAACGAACATCAGAAGAACCTTTATGCCAATGTTGAAGCATGGGGATTGGGCAAACATATTTCCGCTTATAAAAGCAACAACCGAAACTACCTGTGGTTCTATGATCAGGCTGAAACCGGTGAACACTCCGGCAATAACTGCGGACCGACTTCGATTCAGATGGTCGGGCGGTGGTTCGATCAGGATTTTTCGCTTACCGGCGAAGACATCAGGAAAGACTTCCGGCCGTTGGGCGGCTGGTGGTATGGCGAAGATATCAACGGTGCTCTGGACAAATACAACATCGTTTATCAAATGAAGTCGATTGAGGATAAGTACGATCTGATGTTTATCATCGATGCCGGCAACATCGCCATCATCAACAACAACATGGATGTCATCCCACGCAACACAAATGAAAACCAGCGTACCAACCGCTTTTACGATTATGTTACCGGACATTATTTCATATTGAAAGGCTATGTCATCGTCGATAACAAGACATACTTTGAAGTGTATGATCCCAACAACTGGGGAGCCACTTACTCCGATGGGACACCCAAAGGATTAAACCGTTACTACGAAGCAGATACCCTGCTCAACTCGATGCTGCAATGGTACAATCAAGCCGTCGTCATCTATCCGAAACTGCAGGCAAACCCATAAGACGCTGTTTCAGATATGTCCTTCGCGTATCTTTATCTACCGTTGAAACTGCCTTCTCAAAGGCAGTTTTTTGTCCGACCAAAATCAGCGAACGGCTGGCCCGGGTGATTCCGGTGTACATCAGCCGGCGCTGCAACATTTGCCCGTACTCCATAATCGCCGTCAAAATGACGATGGGATATTCACTGCCCTGCGCTTTATGAACGCTGATACAGTAAGCATGGGTGATGTTGATAAACCATTCCGGGGAATACTCCACGATGATCCCCTCAAAATCGACGATCATCCGGTTTTGATTGTTCTCATCTTCGGATGCATAAATGATTTCAGCCAGTATCCCGATATCCCCGTTATAAACATCATCCGTGGGCTGATTTTTCAGTTGCAAAATTTTATCGCCTTCCCGATACAGCCGATAGCCGACCTGCAGCTCACGTTTCTTTTTGGATGGCGGATTGCACAGTTTCTGTAAAGCGTGGTTAAGCGCATCGATGCCGGCTGGACCGCTGTACTTCGCTGCCAGCACCTGAATATCCTGAATACGGTAACCTTTGAGCATTGCTTCTTCAACGATCCTTAAAATCAGATCTTTGACATCAAAGGGCTTCGACTGGAAGAAACGGACATCATTTTTACACATCGATTCATCAAAGTTCCCTTCTTTGACATGATGGGCCAGCATGATGACATCCGAACCTTCTTTTTGACGGTAAATATGTTGCAGGCGAACAGTGGTGAAGCGTTTTGAAGCAATCAAATCCCGTAAGACGCTTCCGCACGCGACCGAAGGCAACTGATCTTCATCCCCTATAAACAGGATTTTTCGCACATAACTGCTTGCACACGCCAATTGTGCCATAAGCCAGCTATCAACCATAGAGAATTCATCGATGATCAGTACATCGGCCATCAGCGGATCCGATGCATTTTTGCCAAAGGTATTGGTCTCAAGGTTCCATTTCAATAATGCATGAATCGTCGTCGCGAAGTTCCCGGTTACTTCTTTGATGCGCTTGGCTGCCCTTCCGGTTGGAGCGCAACAAACGATTTCATAACTCGGGTATCTTTTTTTGCAGACATCAATGATGCCCTGAACGATGGTCGTCTTGCCGGTTCCCGGTCCGCCGGTCAATATCATGACATCTTCCGTAAAGAAACTTAATACTGCCTGACGCTGAATCGAGTCGTATTCGATTCCGATTCGCGCTTCAAAATCAGAAAGTAATTCTTCGACATCCTTATCACTGGCATCAAAGGTGCGCAGCGGAAAAGTCTCGAAAAAATGTACGATATCCGCTTCGGCTTTAAACTGAGTATGATGATACAGGCGGCCATCGTCATCAATGACCTTCCCTTTTTCGTATAACCGCATCAGCACATCGTCCAAATCATAAAGCCAGTCTTCAAACATTCGCGAACAGCGATAGGTCAAAGTCTCGATATCCGTGTAGGAGTCCCCGGTCGACATGCATGTATCCATGATGGCTGATACGACCGCCGCTTCTTTGCGTAAAGGATGCTCCGGATCAAATCCCATGGACAATGCCAGCTTATCCGCAGTCGCAAATCCGATCCCATCGACTTCATCGATGAGCCGGTAGGGATTGTCTTTGATCAGATCCAGTGCTTTGTCCCCATAAATCTGATCGATTTTCATGATGTTTCGAATACCTAATCCGTGGGTCGTAAAGAAGCGGACCGCTTCTTCCAGATTGTCCTGCTGGCACACACCCTCAATGATCGTATCCCTTTTTTTCGGATTCATGCCCTGCACATCCAGACTGATTTCGGGATTATCCCGAATAAGCATCAGAACATCCTCACCATAAGCATCGACGATGCGCTGCGCCAGCGTTTTACCGACACCGGGAAACAACGGCGAGGACAAGTATCGGACGATGGATTCTTTGTCGGAAGGTAATAGCCGGCGGTAACTTTCGACCGAAAACTGCATTCCGTATTTGGGATGATCGATATAGGATCCGGTAAACTCAAAAAGGATGTCTTTGGGCAACTGCGGCAGATAGCCGGTCACAAAGATATCCTTTTCCGTTAATTCATACAGGCGAAAACGCAACACGGTAAACGAGTTGCTTTCACTGCGAAAGAGCACTTGCCGGATTTTACCGGTGATCATGCTCGCATCGCTCATAACATCGTTCCTAACCACATAATGCCCAGGGCAATCGCATTATTGATCAGATGCAAAAGGATAGCCGGAAATACCGAGCCGGTCTCCTCATATATCTTAACGAAAAAAAATCCCATCGCCATATACGTGAAAATATTCCATAAATCCGAATAGTTTCCGGATAACAGCGAGGCAAACACATGGATAAATCCAAATGCGAATATACTGATCAAGACCGCCCTACGATATGAATATTTATGGCGCAACGCCCGATATAACCCTCCGCGAAACACGATTTCCTCAACGATCGGAGCCATGATCACGGCTGCAAATATGATCAGTGCAGGAGATTGTTTGAAACTCTCAAACACCAATTCCTGATTGGCACTCGACTCGATACCGGTCAAAGACTGAATGGTCACATTGACGGCAATCAACGCTCCAAACATCATCAGATAATTCAACGGCAGTTTTCGCAAGTGATTCAGCCAGCGGCCTTTCGCCATACGCAATGACTCTTGTATTACCGGCCAGCCGATCCAAACCGTAATAAGTATCAGAAATCCATAGATCCCGTATGCGACTTCGGCAGATAAAGCATCAGAAGCACCGTAAAGCATTGTAGTAATGATCATGCCGATCAGCGGATAAATCAGCAGATAACCGATGAAATAGTTGGAAACAAGCAAGAGTAACCGCAAACGTGATATCGGTAACGGCTGATCCAGCCGGGCATTTCTTCTGATCATGGTGTCCCCCTTTTAATTCTCTGTACCATAGTATATCCGTCTTTAAAGGTTTCTTCAATGACTCCGCCACCCAAACATACCTCACCCTGATAAAATACGGCTTCCTGTCCCGGAGTCACCGATGCGACCGGATAATCAAACATGACCACCAGTTTCCCATCAGAATAATTAACGGTTACCGGATGATCTTTCTGACGGTAGCGAAACTTCGCGGTGCACTTCAAAGGTTCAACGGGGTTCGGTCCGAACCAATTGATTCGCGATACGTGACATTCATCACTGAGCAGCCACAGATTATCTTCTTTTGCCCCGACATACAGCGTATTGGTATCCAGATCTTTATGAACCACAAACCAAGGTCCTTCGACACCTCCGACACCCAAGCCTTTGCGCTGTCCCAAGGTATAAAACATGACCCCGTGATGTTCACCTAATACTTTTTCAGAATCGATATCGACGATTTTACCCGGGGTTTTCGGAATATAGTTATGAAGAAACTCGCGGAAGTGTCGCTCTCCGATAAAACAGATCCCGGTCGAATCTTTCTTTTGTGCCACAGCGAGATCCAGCTCCGAAGCGATTTTCCTCACTTCGGCTTTTGTGAGTTCACCTACCGGAAAAAGCGTATGGTTCAGTGCCTCTTGAGGAACCTGAACTAGAAAATAGGTCTGATCTTTATTGGCATCGAGCCCTCTGAGCATGATGGAATCTTTTCCCTGATGATGGACAACGCGGGCATAGTGTCCGGTCGCTACCCAGTCAAAGCCCAGACTTTTCGCATAACTGAAAAAAGCGTTAAACTTAATATGACGGTTGCACAAGATATCGGGATTGGGTGTCCGTCCCTTTTTCGTTTCTTCAAGAAATACCGAAAAAACATCATCCCAGTATTCTTTGACAAAATCGACGCGCAACAAAGGCAACCCGAGCTTGTCTGCTACCTTTTTCGCATCCAGATAGTCTTCTTCCTGCGGACAAATATCATCAAGTCCCCCGGCTGGGTTTCCAAGGATATCATTATTGGCATAAGCATCCCAATTGCGCATAAAAGCACAGGTCACATCATGTCCCTGTTTTTTCAAAATGTACGCGGCGACTGCCGAATCGACACCGCCGGATAGTCCGACCAAAATTCTCATATTTTACCTCAACGAGTCTATTATATCACAATAAAAAAAAGCTATGAATCATCATAGCCTTAATTCTCTTGACGGACTTCTCCGCACGTGCAGAAATTCGGACAGCTCGGACTGCAATTGGCCTTGGCGATATTGCGCAGTTCCGGCGGTACGAATGCACCGATTTCCTCTTCGTCGTAACCGACCAAGAAGCTCCGTTCATTCAGGATAATCGGACGTTTGAGTACCGATGGGTTGTTCTGGATAAACTTGACCAAAGCACTCATCGACAGTTCATCTAAATCGATTTTCAGTTCTTGAATGACTTTCGAACGTTTCGAGATAATATCTTCCGTCCCGTTTTCCGAGCGCATCAGCAAATGCTTGATTTCACTCTCATTCAGTAAGGTGGTAAATATATTTTTTTCGATGAACTTCAGATTACGGTCTTTGAGCCACTGTTTAACTTTTCGGCAGGAAGCACAGCCAGGAGATGTGTAAACAACGATCATGCTTTAAACCTCCTTGTCTACCTATTATAAACGATAAATCTTAAGAATAAAAGATACTACTTGACAAAAATAGCGGTTTCACTTTATCATTTTCATTAAGTTTTCATTTCGTGAAAACAATTTCAAAAAGGGAGAAACACATGGACTCACAACAACAACGGAAGTTTGGTCTTTTGACTACAGTTGCGATGATTGCGGGCATCGTCATCGGATCCGGCATTTTCTTCAAAACCGACGATATTCTGCGTGCGGTCGAAGGCAATGTCCTGCTTAGCTCATTGGGATGGATACTGGGTGCCGTAGGGATTATCTTCGGCGGCCTGACCATCGCCCAATATGCCAAAAAAGAAGATTTTATCGGAGGGATCATCACGTACAGTGAATTGGCTTGGGGCAAAACCCTCGGTTATCTCGCCGGCTGGTTTCAGGTTATGTTCTATTATCCGGCATTGGTCGCCATCATTGCCTGGGTCGCCGCAAGTTACATCCTTGTCCTCTTTGGTGCTCCCGGACCGTTTTCATCCGGAGAGTTCACGCTTTTCTCTTGGGTTTTGACGGTTGCATTAATGGTCATCTTCTTTGTATTCAACAGTTTCGCAACCAAATCAGCCGGTAAATTTCAGTCATTCGCTTTGGTAGCCAAAGTCTCGGCACTGGTTGTTCTGGCTCTGTTTGGATTGGTCATGGGTGATCCCGTGGTTGCCGTGCAGGCCGCATCGACCGGCGGTGCGATGAGCGGATTGTTTGTTGCACTGATTTCGATTGCCTTTGCCTATGACGGATGGCTGGTCGCTCCCTCTGTCGCACATGAAATCAAAAATCCTAAGCGCAACCTGCCCTTGGCACTTACATTTGCCCCAGTACTGATCATGGTCGTGTATCTAGCATACACCATCGGTCTGACCTCGGTTCTTGGCGCTGACAAAGTGATGGAACTTGGAAATGCCGCGGTCGGTGAAGCTGCAACGATGTTCTTCGGATCGCTTGGACCGAAAATCATTTATGTCTTCGTCGTCATTTCGATTCTGGGAACATTCAACGGATTGATCTTGGGCTATATCCGATTGCCCTATGCATTGGCTCTTCGCGAAGAAGTACCTTTTCATAAACAGCTTGCTGTTTTAAATAAGAAATTCGATATTCCTCTGGCATCTGCATTAGCCACATTCTTTGTCAGTCTGGTATGGCTCATCCTTCACTTCTTAAGTACCAGCGGCGTTGCACAATACGGCCTGACCATGTTTGAAGGCTTGGAAATTGACGGATTGCCGATCGTATTGACCTATGTCTTCTATGTCATGTTATATATCGGTGTCATCAAAAAGGCCAAGGAAGATAAATTATCCGTGCTCAACGGATACATCATCCCGATATTGGCCGTTTTAGGTGCACTGGTCGTTATTTACGGTGGTTTCAGCGCTCCGAAATTTAATGCGTATTTCGTCATTTCGTTGATCGGAATTGGCGCCGGGCTCTTGATTAAACCAAAGAAAAGTGCTTAAATAGAGTCAATAACAAAGAAAAAAGGCAGTAGCATCGCAATACCTGATTCTAGAGAGACAATGACGGTGGAAATTTGTCACGGCTGCGATGTGAATTGGGCTTTTGGAGTTGTGAGCGGCATCAGTCGTTCACCGGCGTACACCGTTATCCCGCACAAGCGACTCGTAAGAGTAAGTTGGGTGGTACCGCGCATACAGCGCCCCTTCATCAGGGCGCTTTTTTTATTTTCAGGAGGAAAATATATGAAACGGATGTTAAGCGGCATTAAGCCAAGCGGCGAATTGACTTTAGGTAATTATTTAGGTGCATTGCGCAATTTCGTCAATTATCAGAATGAATATGAGATGGTCGTATTCATCGCCAATCTGCATTGCATCACAGTTTATCAGGACCCCAAAGAACTGAGACAGTATCTCAAAGATGCTATCGCTCTTTATCTGGCCTCCGGATTGGACCCGCAACGGTCGATCATCTTCTTGCAGTCCGATGTCATGGAACATGCTCAGCTGGGTTTCATTTTGGCATGCAACAGCTATCTTGGCGAGATGAACCGGATGACTCAGTACAAAGACAAAATGGCGAAGGGCGAAAACGCCTTAACCGTCGGATTTTATACGTATCCGACCCTGATGGCCGCGGATATCCTGATTTACGATCCGGATTTTGTGCCGGTCGGCGATGATCAGAAACAGCATGTCGAAATCGCCAGAGACATTGCGGAACGTTTCAATAACCGCTATTCCCCTACCTTCAAAGTACCCGAACCGCTGATTCCCAAGGTCGGTGCAAGAATCATGTCGTTAAGTGATCCGACCAAAAAAATGAGCAAATCCGATCATCAGGATAAGGGCGTGATTTATATGCTGGATGAGCCTTCCGTCATCCGCAAGAAAATTGCTTCAGCCGTGACCGATTCACTAGGCAAAGTTGCTTTTGATCCTAAAGAGCAACCCGGGATCGCCAATCTGCTTCAGATTCTGGCATCATGCAAAAATACGACGATCGAGAACATCTTACCTCAGGTTGAAAACCTTAATTACGGCGATTTTAAAAAGGTCGTGGCCGATGCCATCATTGAATTGCTTGAACCGATCCAAAGCCGTTACCGTGAAATCGTATCCACAGATCTGTTGGAGCGGACATTATATGAAGGAAAACTGAAAGCGCAGGCCATCGCTTCTAGAAAGCTGAAGAAAGTCCAACAGAAAGTCGGACTGGAAATCTTCAAGAGATAACCATGGATAAACTGTACATTTTTATCATTTTAGCTATCATTCAGGGCATTACCGAGCCGATCCCGGTTTCATCTTCTGGGCATCTGGTCATTGCGAAACATTTGTTTGGCTTGCAGACAAGTGATGCCACTCTCGAAATACTTTTACACGCCGGATCTCTGATTGCCATCATCGTCTACTATTACAAAGACATCAAAGATTTGTTTGTTTTGGGTTTGGGCTACTTTATCAAACCGACAAAGCAGAAACAGCCTCACTTTTTATACGGTCTCAAACTTGTGGTTGCGACGATTCCGGCCGGGATCATCGGACTCTTATTTAAAGATACGCTTGAAGCCTCGCTGAATTCACCGAAGTTTGCAGGAGCATTCCTTTTGTATACTGCGTTGATTCTGTTTATAGCATCGAGAATAAAACCGACAAAGACATCCAAGGAATTCGGATTTAAAAATGCATTTCTGACTGGATTGGCTCAAGCCGTTGCCCTATTGCCCGGTGTATCGCGCAGCGGCTCGACCAATGCAGCTTCTTTAATTCAAGGTTATGATACTGATACTTCGATGCGGTTCGCCTTTCTGATGTTTATCCCGATCGCTCTGGTCGTCATCGTTGGCGGCATCCCCGATATGCTTTCCAACCCTGAGTTTGGCTCACTGTTTGTTCCGTATATGATCGCAGCGATCATCAGCGGCGTGGTGACTTACTTTGCCATCAGATTGTTTCGAATCGTGCTTATCAAGCGTAAATTACATTATTTCGCTTACTACTGTGTATTTATCGGCATCGTCACCCTCTTGTTTATCGGATAAGTTTATACTAAAATGAACATTGTGAATAGGAGAACAATATATGATCAACATTCAGCATGTAACAAAAGTTTATAATGGTAAAGTCAAGGCGGTCGATGATATCTCTTTGACAGTTGAAGACGGACAGATCGTCGGATTTATCGGTCCCAACGGTGCCGGCAAAACAACGACTCTGAAAATGATTACCGGTATATTGAATGCCGATACCGGGAACATCGCACTTAACGGTTTTGACATCCGTAAAAATCCGATCATGGCAAAAAAACAGTTCGGTTTTGTCCCTGACAATCCTGACATTTTCCTGCGATTAAAAGGATTGGAATATCTCAATCTGATGGCCGATATTTATGAGGTCGATTCAGAATCACGCCGTACCCGTATCAGTGAATTGGCAAAGCTCTTCGAAATGGAACATGCACTCAATGATAAAATCCTGTCGTACTCTCACGGGATGCGTCAGAAAATTGTCGTGATGGGTGTTCTCGTTCATGATCCCAGCATTTGGATTTTGGATGAACCATTGACCGGACTTGATCCGCAGTCTGCCTTTGCCCTTAAAGAAATGATGCGCAAAGTGGCTCAGCAAGGTAAAACCGTATTCTTCTCAACCCATGTTCTTGAGGTTGCGGAAAAATTATGTCATAAGGTGGCCATCATTAACAAAGGTAAAATCGCATTCTTCGGAACCTTGGAAGAGCTGAAGAAAGATTATCATGAAAATATGTCGCTGGAAGAGATTTTCTTGGAGGTCACTAAAAATGCGTAAGCTGAAATCGCTGATCTTGGCGATGCTGAAAAACACCTTCAGCATGGTCGATCAAGGCAAACGCAAAAAATCATCGAAACTGCTTCTCTACGGCTTTATCCTGCTGATGGTCATCGCATTTCTGCCGACTCTGGTCGCCTTGCATTTTCTGACAATCGACGCAGTCGATTTATTGCGCCCTTATCAACAGACCGGAGTCATCATTGCACTTTTATTCAATTCACTAGCCCTGATGATATTCTTTTTCGGGATATTCCTGATTCCCGCCGTATTCTATTTTTCCCGGGATATCGAAACGTTACTGGCATTACCGCTCAAACCCGTCGATATCATCCTTTCGAAATTTACGGTCACGCTGATTTATGAATATCTGACATTGGCCATGTTTTTTATACCGGTCATCTCCGGTTACGCGCGGGCAATGTCTCCGGATTTCTTATTTTATCTGTTTGCTCTGATCGTTTTTCTGATCCTGCCGATCATCCCGCTGGTTTTAGCCGGTCTGATCATCATGCTCATCATGTGGCTGATTCCCTTTGCGAAGAACCGCGACTTCTTCAATATGATATCCGGAGGGATCGCTTTGATCTTTGCCCTTTGGCTCAACTATGCACTTGCCAGTTTAGCTACGGTCACATCGGGAGATCTGATCAATATGCTGATTGAGGGAAATAATTCCCTGATTGCTTTGTTTCAATCGTTTATCCCCAATATCCCCTTCGCGATTTCCGCCGTGGTCAATAACGATTTTGTCCAATTGATCATTGCTCTTGCCGTGACCGCCGGTATTTTCTTCGGATTCTTGTTACTATCGCAAATTCTGTATTTCAGAGGAGTGATCGGGATTAATGAAACATCCTCATCACGCCGTCAGTTATCCAGCAGGGATTTCTCGCGTTCGACCCGCTCACAGAAGGCCATTATCACCTATCTGATGAAAGAACTGAGATTGCTGTTTAGAACGCCGATCTACCTGATGAACTGTGTATCGATCAACGTGCTTTTGCCGGTACTCTTTATCATTATGACGGCCGCCTTCCCGGAAGAAGAAGATTTATTCGCACTGATTTTATCTATCCCATGGAACAGCGTGATGGCAATTTCGTTAGCAACCGCCTTCGGTGTCAGTTTCGGATTGGTGATGGGTAGTATGAACATGGTGAGTGCCACCGCGATTTCCCGCGAAGGTCAACATGTCTATTTCATGAAAATGATTCCGATGGACATCATGGATCAGCTTCATGCCAAAAGCATGAGCGGATTCTTGCTCTCTCTTCTCGGGCTTATTCTGACTGTTATCCCGGCAGCCATGTTTCTGAAAGCCCCATGGTACATCCTGGCTATCTTTTCGGTCATGGCCATCCTGGGCTCTCTGTTTATCAACTATGTTTCGATCATCGTGGATGTCATCCATCCTAAGCTGGTTTGGGAAACCGAGCAGGCTGCCGTCAAACAGAACATCAACTTTCTGTTTACGATGATGCCTTCCTTCGGCTTGGCTTATCTGCTGGTATGGCTCGCTCTCACCTATGATTTCGATTATCGGATCTTTGCTCCGGCAACTTTCCTGTTTATGGTGGTGCTGACACTGATCAGTATCATTGCTGCCAAAATGATTGCTCATGTCCGCTTTGAAGAAATAAGCTAAATGAAAAGGAGAATCGATCGATTCTCCTTTTTTTATTCGGTTCTAAAATAAATGTTGGGGTGGAAAAATAAAAAAGGGACATAGAAAACAAATTCCTATACAATGAATCTGTCAAAACCACATTGAAAGGAAATGTCCCTATGTCCAACT
>JAVBWK010000019.1:0-6592 GCA_036677505.1 Erysipelotrichaceae bacterium | reverse complement strand
GCTATTTGACTCCTCTAGAGATGAGGGAGAAACTGATTTGCCAACATAAATCCAATTATACAGGATGACCATTTTTATTTTATAATTTTGGTCTCACATCATTTACAACTGTACAAGACTGGATTTAACAAGTGAAATATGATCAGAAATCAATACTTCGTTTCTGCTTATTGATATACATACGGGCATCCGCGATTTTCAGCAAGTCGTTGAACTCTTGTCCTTCACTCGGAAACGATGCGATCCCGAAACTGAACGAACAGTGAATGCGTTCATCGAAGAACTCAATCGGATGATCCATCAGTTTATTTTGAAGCCGTGTGAACTTCTTTTGTAACTCCTCTGCATCCGAAGCAAACAGAATGGCAATGATCTCATCGCCGCCAAACCGGGCGATAATATCTGATTTACGGCTGCTCGTCTGCATTTCCAATGCGATCTTACGGATGACCTGATCGCCTACGAAATGACCGTACAAATCATTGATTTTCTTAAGTTCATCGACATCAAACATAACCAGACTGAACGTCTCATTGTACCGATGTGCTTTTTCCTTGATAAACTCATACTGCTCGTCGAAAAAATGGCGGTTGTAAAGCCCGGTCAGACGGTCAAACTTAGCTAAATTGCACTTTTCCTGAAACAGAATATGATTTGTGATTGCGATCTCGATGTTATCACGCATAAACTCCATGGATTTTATATCACCCTCATCAAAGGCATTCGCCTGCAAAGAGTCAATATTGAGCATCCCGTAAACCTCTCCGGAGATGATGATCGGCGCTGATAAACTAGACTTAATATAAACCAAATCACCGGATGCCAGTTTGATCGGATAGTTCAAATCCGAAGGTTGGATGTCATTAAGATAAACGATCTGATCCATAGCCCCTTCTGTTGCGCGATAAAGAAAAGAATGGTTGACAGGCAACTGAAAATCCATAACGCTCTCATGAAACCCTATATAAGAAATGCATTGAAAGTGGTTATCCCTTTTGATGAAAATCGAACCTAAACTAGACTTCTCAATGGCAGACAGTGCATTTTTTAAAATCAGACTGTAAAAAACGTCGATTTCATCATTGTTGGCAACAGCACGGGAAACTTCAAGCATCAGTGACCGTACTTTAGATGTCCGTTGTAAATCAATTTCTGCTTTGCGTTTTTCCGTAATATTGACCATATGCGCAAAAACCGCTCTTCTTTCCTCAAAGAGAACATGGCAGGCAATCACTTCAAACCACATAATCTCGCGATTGCGATTTTCAAAACTGAACTCAAAACTGCTAAGCCGGTCAGTGAGGCGAGCCTGTAAATAATCAAATTTATTCATGATGATATATTCAACCATGTCCAAACAGTCGATGCATTCACGGTCTTTGTACAAAATGGAATTATGATCAAAGACGATTTTACAAAATGGTGTTAGTGAGGTTAAACTCTCCAGAATTTGAGGGGTTAACACTTCAAGGCTCATGTTCGAATACCTCCTGAGAACTTTTGAAAACGCTATCTTTTAACGTTTATATTGTACCATTGATTGGCTCATTTTACTATTTCAAACTCAACATACTCAAAGTTCGAAAATCAAAAGGTTTCGGATGAAACCTTCGATAAAATCACGTTTACTGCTCAATCAGAACCGATATATTTTTCTATTGAAAAATATTTACAGTCTAAACGACTTTTTCAATCATCTTTGCCAAATAATTCGAACGGATCTGCTGATTGGCCAACAGCTGCTTAGCCGGGGGAAGTGAGAGGATGACATTGACCAATGAAGCCATAAACCGATGAGAAGCCAAGGAGCCATTATCAAACATCAGCTGCCCCAACATGCCCTTATCGATGGCCATCATCACTATGCGATGAGCACTGCTTACCGGTGTGATCGTCCGCGACTCTTTCTGAATCAGTTTTAAAGCATCGAAACTGCAATTCCGTACGCACACACCGCATCCCAGACACATATCGACATCTAACGTCCACAGATGATCAGAGAAACTGATTGCGTCCATTGGACAGGCAGTCACACATGCCATACACTGCGTACAAAGGTCATGGTCTGCCTGCGGTAAAAAGTTGGTTGTGGCGATTGTCGCAGATGTACCGAACTTCTTCGCGGCCAACAGTGCTTCACAGCAGCATCCGCAGCAGTTGCATATAAAGGAAACGCCCTGCTGATTATTCTCACCGATCTGAACCAGATTATGGCTATAAGCGACTTCAAGCAAGTCACGGCATTCCTCTTTCTCAACTCGGCGCGCATACCCGGCACGGATCAGCGAGTCCGCCACATTGCCAAAGGTCATACATATTTCTTTGGGAGCATCACAGTCCTTACCGACGTGTTCCATCTTATGACGGCAGTAACACACGCCGATACCGATGTGCTCGGCACTGTCGATCACATGGGAGGCACGCTCATAATCCATGATTTCCAAAATATTTTCATTGACCGATTCTTCATTGACAAAGGCTCTGACGATTTTCGTGTCCGAACCGAAAAACAGATTTCGGACAAAATCCTCCTCGACATTCATATACTGATATAACAGCTGTCCCAGACTGTGCTGATCAATATCTTCGCGGATGCGCATCATGGAAAATTCGATCCACCCGGCCATCGGCGGCGGCAGGATGTAGTACTTGACACCATCCTTCTGCCAGTCCAACAGTATCGCCCGACAGGATAAACCATCCAAAATATCTTCGCATTCTTCCACGGTCTTTCCGGAACGTTTTGAAGCGGTTTGCGCCGTAAAGGCCTGAATGGGAAGCAATGAGACAAATTGCGCTTCCTCCTCACTGAAAATCACGCTGAGCAGTTTGTACAGCGTCTCGCTGGGCGGTGCTCCCTGAGGAAAGCGGTTGAGCCGGGTAATCAGATTGTCATAATGACTGCGTGAAGTGATGTGTCCCATAAAAACCTCCGTGTATTATGTAGTTATCATATCATAAAAAAAGAGATGATTTTCATCTCAGTTTTACAAACATCAAACCTTTAATCCTTTGAACACCGCTGCTTTCAGTTTCGGAAACACGCGGATGTCATACACCTCAAATACCTCTTTAAGCAAAGATAACACGGACAACCGAAAACCGGTAAGCAAGGCGAATACTTCCGAATCCATGTCCCCTGCCAATTTCTGTATACGCTTTTTCTTACTTTCAATCGAAAACAAATCGAACTGCGCGGACAAAGACAGCTGGCGCAAAGCCAGAATATACTTCTTCGCCTTCTTGGAAGGATCGTACTGGTTTGTCAGACATTCCTCCGCACCATCCTGCAACTGATGCATAAGCTTGTAACAGCGATCGATCTCAATCAGCGGAGCCGGAATCATTCTGACCGTCAAATCAACCCTGGCCAGTTCTTTGACCCTGTCGTGCTCAAGGTAAAACGGCTCGTCTTTGAGCCGGAAAATCAGCTCTTCCAACAAGTCTTTATCCAATTTCTCCTCAAGTTCGATGTCCTGAGGATCTTTTCGCCCAAACAGATCCTTAAACATATTACTTTTTTAAATCCAGATTCGGATTTTTTATCATAAACTCACGGAAATGATCGCGGTAACCATCCATGCCCTCAATCTCGAACAGGTTGATCAGTTCGTGCAATACCCAGGCAATCTCATACTTATAGACAAGCAAGTGATGGGCCAGCTGTAAGTCACTCCCGGAGTTGACCGGCGGATGATTACGGCTGTAAATGATGCGATCCATAATATCATAGCGGGCACAGCGCGAGTAGAGCATCAGCTGATCCGCATACGTCACGACTTCGATATACTCTACCGAATGTCTGTCTAAAACACTTTGAACATTCGTCTCCTCTTCTTCCATCATCTCGACCATCGCTTCCAAATGCGGGTAATGCCCGAAATCTCCATGAAGATCTCTATCAAAATAACAATAAGGTAAAACATCGGTCACTTGGTTATGAAATTCATTAAAAATGAAGCCCTTAATGATCTCTTCGATCAGCGCCTTTTTCTCAGGCATGTTCTCAGGCGATAAAAACGCCTTTGGATCATGACGAAAATCCAGCCAGTTGACCACATTTTCAATATATTCGAATTTATCGATCTCAAATTGCGGTAAGAAACGTTTTAAACTCATACAACCCTCCTAACCAGCACGGCTCCAACGGGCTTCGATGGCTTTACTGTCCTCAAATATGTATTTATCGAGATATTCAAGATACTTCTGATAATCCGGTACATCAGAAAGATCCCAAAACTTACATTTGTTTTTGATCAAAGACGCCACACAGTACTTATAGACCACCAAATACCTAATGACATTGAGACCTTTTTTGCTTTCAAGCGGTGCATCTTTCATAGCCTTTACAGATCTTATCGCTTTTTTAAGCACCATCACGGTATTCTGTGCCGTGATAAATCCGGATCTTCGAAACACCGGCCACTCCCCGAAAGCATATCTGATCAGCCGGTCCATCTGCCGCTTATCCTCAATCAGAGACTGATACAGCTGATGGCGATACTCCGGATCCAGCAATGACGTAAAATCATGTTCGATCGCAGCGAAGTCCTCACAGACCACCCTGCTTTCCATATAATACGCTATCATTTCCTTCACCGCAATGACCTGTCGCTGACCGGCCGTTAAAATAACTTCATTTGCATTCTTATCTACACGTTTAAACATTGCTCACTCCTGTTTTCATAGGGTTTTATTTTATCAGAACTAAGATTGATTTCAAGTCTTGACATTACACAAACTGATATTTCGTTAAATTACATTTAATAACGAGGAAAACTTCACTCCCCGATTGCCATTGAAACAAACTGTCAAAAGACATACAATGAAAGTAATTCAACCCTGCGGAGGTAATTATGGCCCTTTTTGAAATCAGTTTCTACTCCCATACCTTAGGCATGAGCATGCAGATGAACGTCATCCTGCCTCAGCAAAAATTAAGTGATTTATCTCATTCGGAAATCCCGGTATTATATCTGCTTCACGGTCGGGGCGATGATCATACGGCATGGGTAAGGTACACCTCGATTGAACGCTACGCAAACGAGTATGGCCTTGCGATCATCATGCCCTCTACGCATCTGGGATTTTATACCGATATGACCCATGGAAACAGGTATTGGACGTTTATCAGTGAAGAACTGCCTCAGATTTGTCACGATTTCTTCCCTCAGCTGTCCAAACGCAGAGAAGACACCTTCGCTGCCGGACTTTCGATGGGCGGCTACGGAGCGCTGAAACTGGGATTACGGAAGCCTGAGCGATTCTCAGCGATTGCTTCCCTATCCGGCTCTGTGGATGTTTATTCACGCACGCTGACCTTCATGAACACCAAAAATGAACCTTACTGGACGCAGATCTTCGGTGATGTCCATCAGATCAAAAACAGTGACAATGATTTATTTGCGGTCGCATCCAAATTGGCAATATCAGATCAGCCAAAGCCTAAGATTTTCATGTGGTGCGGAACGGAGGATTTCCTCTATGAGTATAACCTTGCGATGAAAAATCATCTGAGTAAGCTCAGTTTCGATCTGACCTATCAAGAATCTCCGGGAGATCATCAGTGGAAGTATTGGGATCAGATGATCAAAGACGTTCTGGTCTGGCTGCCCATTTCTAAATAAGCATAAACAATGTAAAGGAGATCATTTCATGGCCCTCTTTGAAATCAGTTTTTATTCCCACACCTTAGGCATGAGCATGAAGATGAACGTTCTGCTCCCCCAGAAAGCAATCTCAGATAAGAGCAAAATCCCGGTGCTTTACCTTCTGCACGGTATGAGCGATGATCATTCGGTATGGCTCAGACAGACTTCGATCGAACGCTATGTCAGTGAATATAACCTTGCGGTGATCATGCCGACGACACATTTGGGATGGTATACCGATATGGCCAAGGGAGGTAAGTATTGGACGTTTATTTCTGAGGAACTTCCCGAAGTATGTCACAGCTTTTTCCCACAGCTCTCACAATCAAGAAAAGACACTTTTGCGGCCGGTTTATCGATGGGCGGATATGGAGCATTGAAACTGGGATTGGCCAGACCTGAGAAATTTGCGGCTGTCGCCTCCCTTTCCGGTGCACTGGATGTCCGGGCTATCTGCCATGAGTTTCAGCACACCGAAGAAGGCAGCTTCTGGTTCAATATTTTCGGCGATGCAGAGGATGTGCAAGGCAGCGATAACGATCTGCTTGCCCTGGCTGAGACAGTATCAAACTCCAATCAGCCAAAACCGAAGGTATATATCTGGTGCGGTACGGAGGATTTTCTTTACGATCAAAACATTACGATGAAAAATCATCTCAATAAATTTGACTTTGATCTGACTTACAAAGAATCCCCAGGCGATCATCAGTGGAAGTATTGGGATGAAAAGATCGTCGAAGTATTGCACTGGCTGCCGTTATCAAAGCTGAAATAGACAAAACCCTGATATAACCAAGAAAGTTGCAATGAATGCAACTTTCTTTATTTCGGTTCTAAAATAAATGTTGGGGTGGAAAAATAAAAAAGGGACATAGAAAACAAATTCCTATACAATGAATCTGTCAAAACCACATTGAAAGGAAATGTCCCTATGTCCAACT
>JAVBWK010000018.1:0-4126 GCA_036677505.1 Erysipelotrichaceae bacterium | reverse complement strand
TCTGCCATTTGGGAATTCATCGTGATATAATCGAATAGATAGGCAATGTATTGTAATCCTTATAAACGAGGTGTGAATTTATGGATGTCAGCTACAACAAACTCTTTAAACTTCTGATCGATAAAAGCATGAAAAAAACGGATCTTCGGCTAGCCACAGGAATCAGTCCAAACACCCTCACTAAACTTTCGAATAACGAATATGTTTCCATGGAAGTGCTCGTTAAGATCTGCCGAGTGCTTGATTGTGATTTTGGAGACATTATGGAAATTGTGCCTACCAAAAAGTAGGCTTTATTACATGCGCTTTGAGAGAATAATTTTGTCGTTATAATTTAACTTGGAAATAAACAAGGTTAATAAATGCGCAAAATCGTTCAAATAATCAATCAAGGAAAAATAAGGATCTAAAATACTCTAGGAAATGAGGGAAAATTATGCAAATGCCGGAATTGTTGGATAATGTCAGCAAAACCGTCAAAGACGACTTGATGGTTACAATAAAAAAAGGAGACAAGCTGTCCATAGCGGCGGCATGTTTTTCTATATACGCATACCAGGCCCTCAAGAAACAGCTTGATGGCATTGATGAGTTGCGCTTTATTTTCACCTCTCCGACATTTCTACATGAGAAAGCTCCAAAAGAAAAACGGGAGTTTTATATTCCACGCCTGGATCGTGAGCGCTCCCTGTATGGTACGGAATTTGAAGTGAAGCTCCGCAATGAATTGACACAAAAAGCGATTGCTCGCGAATGTGCAGATTGGATTCGCAAGAAAGTGAAATTCCGCTCAAATTTAACTGGTGGAAACATTAGCGGTTTTATGAACGTAATTGGTGAAGAGCCCAAAACTTATATGCCACTCCATAGTTTCACAACTGCTGACATTGGGTGTGAACGCGGTAACAACATTATCAATCCGGTCAATAAGATGTTTGCGCCCCTTTCAGACGAATATGTTCGCATGTTTGGCCAGATTTGGAATGATAAAAATTTGATGCAAGATGTGACGGAGCAAGTCATTGACGGCATCACCGCTGCTTATAATGAAAATGCTCCGGAATTTATATATTTTGTTGCAATCTATAATATCTTTAATGAATTTCTGGAAGATATTTCTGAGGATGTACTGCCAAATGAAGCCACCGGATTTAAGGACAGTAAGATTTGGAATAAGCTTTATACATTTCAAAAGGATGCAGCCCTTGCAATAATCAATAAGCTCGAAACATTCAATGGATGCATCCTCGCTGATAGCGTAGGACTTGGTAAAACATTTACCGCACTTGCTGTCATGAAGTATTACGAGAACCGAAATCGATCTGTACTTGTGCTTTGCCCTAAAAAACTGTCAGATAACTGGAATACTTTTAAAGATAACTATGTTAATAATCCCATTGCTGCAGATCGATTACGATATGACGTCCTTTACCATACTGACCTCTCAAGAGAACGAGGAAAATCAAATGGTTTGGATTTGAGCAGACTAAACTGGGGCAACTATGATCTAGTCGTCATCGATGAATCTCATAACTTCAGAAACGGCGGAGAGGTCTATGGTGATGATCGCCGCGAAAATCGCTACCTTCGACTCATGAACCGTGTCATTCGTGCTGGCGTTAAGACAAAGGTGCTGATGCTTTCAGCAACCCCGGTCAACAACCGTTTTATTGACCTGAGAAATCAGCTTGAACTGGCTTACGAAGGTAATCCAAGCCTTATTAATGACAAGCTTGGAACGAAACGACCGATTGATGAGATATTCCGAAATGCACAGAAGGTATTTAACTATTGGAATAAACAGAATGATGGCGAACGAACTACGGAGATGCTCCTGAAATCTCTGGATTTTGACTTTTTTGAAGTGCTGGACAGCGTAACCATTGCTCGTTCTCGCAAACACATCGAAAAATATTACAACATGAATGAGATTGGTTCATTCCCGGAACGATTAAAGCCTCTTTCCCTTCGTCCGCGCCTCAGCAACTTGGAAGGAACAATCAACTACAGTGAGATTTATGAGCAATTAATGAGACTAAACCTCTCTGTATATATACCAACCGACTTCATCTTCCCCAGCCAATTGGGCAAGTATGTCGACACGTCGATTAATATAAACCGTGCAGGGCGAGAAATGGGAATACGCCGCCTGATGAGCATTAACCTCTTAAAGCGCCTTGAAAGCTCTGTGGAGTCCTTTCGATTGACCTTAGGTCGCGTTAAGAAGCTTATTGACGATACAATTGATGAGATCGATGCGTTCACAGCAGGGGGTGGATCAGTTATCAACGGGCGCGAACTTGTTGGTGATGATGTTGATTTCGATGATGATGACCGCAATACAGAGTACTTCGCGGCTGAACATAGTATAAAAATTGATCTAGCGGATATGGATTACAAGTCTTGGCGAGATAGGCTCAACGAAGATGCTGAAACGCTAGGACTTCTGAAAATCATGATCGATGATATCACACCTGAACATGATACCAAGCTCCAAACTCTTTTAGGGTTGATTGAGAGCAAACTAAATAATCCAATTAACGAAGGGAATCGAAAAATCCTGATTTTTTCAGCTTTCTCCGATACAGCCGAGTATCTTTACAAAAACGTAAGCGCTTTCGTAAAGTCTCAGTTTGGCTTGGACTCAGCAATAATTACGGGAAGTGTAGAAGGCAGGACCACCATAAAGGGCCAAAAAGCGTCCATGAATGATGTGCTGACATTGTTTTCGCCGATTTCTAAGGATAAGAACTTGTTGATGCCAAACAATCGAGATGATATTTCCGTTTTGATTGCAACAGATTGTATTTCAGAAGGCCAGAACCTCCAAGACTGTGATTACTGTGTTAATTATGACATTCATTGGAATCCAGTTCGCATTATCCAGCGGTTTGGTCGAATCGATCGTATAGGCAGCCATAATGCTGTAATTCAACTTGTTAATTTCTGGCCGGATGTGGATCTGGATGAGTATCTCTCTCTTAAAGGACGAGTTGAAACCAGGATGCGCATTTCAATCATGACAGCCACTGGTGATGACGATCTGATCAATGCAGAAGAAAAGGGCGATCTCGAATACCGCAAAGCACAACTTAAACGACTTCAGGAAGAAGTTGTGGATATCGAAGATATGCAATCAGGGATATCCATTATGGACTTGGGTTTGAATGAATTCCGGCTTGATCTGCTTGAATATGTAAAACAAAACGGCGACATGGATACGATCCCCTACGGACTTCATGCTGTGGTTCCTGCTTCAGAGGATTGCCCTCCTGGAGTCGTGTTCGTTCTCAAGAACCTGAATAACAGTGTAAATATAGACATGCAAAATCGACTTCACCCATTTTATATGGTTTATGTGGGAACGGATGGGGAAGTTATCTGTGATCATCTTTGCCCTAAGGAACTTCTCGATAAATTCAGGTCACTATGCAAAGGAATAAACACCCCGGTAATGGATGTTTGCCGTGAGTTTAATATTGAGACAAAAGATGGTCGGGATATGCAAAGTATCTCAACCCTTCTGACAGATGCAATAACATCCATCATTGAAGTGAAAGAGGAAAACGACATTGATAGTCTTTTTAATATAGGCGGCACGTCTGCCTTAAATAACAAGATAAGCGGTCTGGATGACTTTGAGATGATTTGCTTCCTGGTGGTGAGGTGAAGATATGTTAGGATTACCACGTTCAACTGAAGTCAACCGGCGTGTGTCAAAGGAAAAAATTTATGCTAACACAACAATGACTACCCAGTTGCGCGACATCATAAAAAATCAAATTGAATCGATTATCTGGAGAAATAAACTGTCTGATACTACAGTAGGCTTGGCTCCCGGTGAGGATGTCAAAGAAATACAAGTATTTGAAATTTCCTTGCGGCAGCGCGGCTTGGATAAACGTGTTTTGACGGCTATAAATAAGGCAATCCCATACAAAATTTTATTCGTGCTGACTTTTGAAAATGTTGCTCAAACTTGGATCGAAGCATCAGGTACATTCTACAACTCTGACTGGTTTCGAATTGATGGATGCACGCTAAAGCTTGACGGATTAAATCTCGATACCGTTTATGGAAATCTTGCACGCCATATAGCTGGCGGAAGATTAGATTCAGAGGGAGA
>JAVBWK010000017.1:0-48715 GCA_036677505.1 Erysipelotrichaceae bacterium | reverse complement strand
ATATCATCCGGCATTTCCTGCCCGATGAATTCATACATCAGGCCAAGATAAACGGCGAACTGATCACTCTCCATAATGGAGTGGTTGTAAAACAGCGAGTTTAAAAACATTTGTAGACTTTCTCGATCGGCAAAGGATTCTAATGCAGTACGAGCGAAGGCTCTGCCTTCTTTATCTGCAATAGAGCAGAGTTTCAGATACTGTTGATCGTAAAATTGATTTTCCATTGTGACCCTCCTGGATTCTTATTTGATAGTTTACTTTGGAGATTTCTTTCAATAAAAAACCGCCCCAAGAGAGGCGGTGGCAGAGAGGTGAGATATTAACATAATAAAATTGATTTAGAAGTCTCTGCAGGATATAATAGTTCAAAACTTAGAATAGTGAAGACAAAATTAACGCCTGAGATGCGTGAAAAAACCGTACTAAAAGCGTACTATCGACCTTAATAGACGGGAAAAAGCATCGATAAAGCTGAAAATAATGACTTAGAACCACGTGAAATAGCCCGCTGGAGCGCGTGAAAAAGTCAAAACAGAGAGATTGGGTATGATGATCGCTACGAGAATAGCAATAATCATGATAACGGCTAAAACTTCCATTAATGTGAATCCTTTATTGTTTTTCATAACATTCCCCGAAGCTTTGAAGCTTTATGTTAGTCAGATTCGACAATGTATTCCTAATTGCAATTCTAACCTTTTCACAAATAAAGTTCAACCCAGACCATATCAGTATTTAATTCTAATAATTAAATTAACACTTAATATTTACAGACATTATTTTATAATATGAATGAAATAAGAAATTTGAGGTCACATCATGGAAAATGTACGGATTTATTGGTTGCCTGAGGGCAGGATGGTTTCATCGCAATGCGGAATGTTTGGGGATGGAAAGTTGGAGAAGTTTAATGAGTGGTTCAGTGGGTTGGTTCGGCCGTTGTATCCCAGGGATTTCTTGTGGTATGACGAAAAGCAGGGAGGATTTGTCTGGTATTATATGTATTCAGAAGGGATGAATGTTCCTGAAGACTTTCCAATCGTTGATTTTAAGGGTGGCTTGTATGCGGTGGCAACGGAAATCGATGGGGAAGACTCATCGGAGCTGATGCAGATCATCAGGAGTTTCATCGTTGAGAAGGGATTTGAGGAAGATTCGACCCGTAGAATCATGGGAACGGTCACGACCCCGCCACAGGCCAGTCAGATATTGGGATATGAGCAGATGGACTACTTTGTACCGATCAAAACAAATAAAAAATAAAGGAATCCGGCGAGGATTCCTTTTCTTTTTAGATAAACAGGGTCAGACCGGCATCTTCACTTTCGGCTAGGTAGGTAGCTACTCCGCCAAATTCAATTCCGTCGATCAGTTCTTCTTTTTTGATGCCCATGACATCCATGCTCATCGTACAGGCAATAAAGGACACACCCAGTTCTCTGGCCTGTTGCATCAGGCTTGGCAATGAGTCGACATTCTTATCTTTCATGACCTTGGTCATCATGGCTTTGCCGGCACCGCCCATTTGCATTCTTGACAGAGGCAGCTTCTCAGCTCCTCTTGGCATCATCATGCCAAACATGCTTTCGACCATCGTTTTCTCTACTTTGACCGATTGATCTTTGCGCAGAGCATTCAATCCCCAGAATGTACAGAAAATACTGACTTTCTTACCCATGGAAGCGGCTCCGTTGGCGATGACCATAGCGGCCAACGCTTTATCTAACTCGCCGGAGAACAGGACGATGGTCGCATTCTCACGGGATGCACTTAGCGGTGAGGAAGGTCTTTCCTGACCTTTTTTCAGGGTCGCCAGAACTTTCTTGCCATCCATTTTCAAATCGACGACAGTGTTACCTGTTTTCTCAGCCCATTTGGACACGTCGGAGTAGAATCCGAAGTCGCTGGCTTCAATGCGTAACAGCTGATTTGGTTGCATCTTTTCCATCGCTTTGTAAGTTTCAAGGATCGGTCCCGGACACTGTAAGCCGCAGGCATCGACTGTAATAACTTCAAGGTTGGTCTGTGGTAATGCTGTGATGACTTGTTCATCGACGTGCTGGGCTTCGGCTGAACCGGTAATTCCGGTCGGATTATTGAAATCATGAGTGGCAACTTCGTACAGTCGGTAACCGCCGTCGATATTGTACACTTCCTTAAAGCCGTTTTCCTGTAAGATACGCACGGCTAAGTAGCCACGATGGCCGACTTGGCAGGTCACGTAAATCGGTGTGTCTTTCGACGGTAACTTGCCAAGGTTTTTTCTCAGTGCGTCAAGCTCGAGATTGACCGATCCCGGAATGTGTCCTAAATCAAATTCCAGCGGTGTGCGGACGTCGAGCAGATAGCCGCCGGCCTTGATGATTTCATCAACCTGATGCCATTGTACGGAGGGGATTTCATTTTCCAATACATGCAACGCCACATAACCCAAAATATTTACTGGATCTTTGGCGCTGGAATATGGCGGTGCGTAGGACAGTTCCAAATCCGGCAGGTCGCGGACTTTCAGCTTTCCGGTCATAGCCGTTGCGATGACGTCGATACGCTTCTCGGTGCCTTCCTGACCGATGGCCTGAGCTCCATAAATAGTGCCATCTTCAGAAGAGAAGATAAGTTTCAAAATCATTGAAGTCGCTCCCGGATAGTAGGAAGCGTGATTATTACGGTTGACGTGAACCGTTTTATAGTCCAAACCGTAGAACTTACATAGTTTTTCGTTAAAGCCGGTGGATGCGACGGTCAGATCGAAGACTTTGGCGACAGCCGTTCCCAGCGATCCGGGATATTTATCGTCGATGCCGTGAATCGCATTGGCCACCACGACGCCTTGGCGGTTGGCGGGCCATGCCAAGGGGATTTTGGTTTGAGCTCCGTTGACCCGTGACTGGACTTCGATGGCATCGCCCAATGCGTAGATGTTGGGATCGCTGGTACGCATTTGCTCATCGACAACGATGGCACGCAAGTCACCAACGGCCAATCCGGCTTCTTTGGCTAATCTTGTTTCGGCGGATACGCCGATGGCCAAGATAATCAAATCCGACGGAATATGCAGCCCGCTGGCTGTTTCAACATACTTACCATTGTCCAAAAAGGATTTTACACCGTCTTTCAGTATCAGCCGTACGCCGTGACGGGTCAGTTCTTCATGGACGATCTGAGCCATTTCATAATCGATGGGTGCGAGTACTTGGTCGGCCATATCGATCAGCGTCACAGCCATTCCGCGCTCACGCAGATTTTCGGCCATTTCAACACCGATAAACCCACCACCGATGACGGTTGCCGTTTTCGGCTGTTTCTGTTTGATGAAATTATAAATCGCATCGGTATGCGGGATGTTGCGTAAAACAAAGACGTTGTTCGACTCTTTCAGTCCGGGAATCGGAGGTACGATCGGTGATGCTCCCGGAGATAAAATCAGGATATCGTAGTTTTCCGTGTATTCGACACCGCCCGACTTTTTGACGAGCACTTCCTTTTTCTCGCGGTCGATTTTCAGAACTTCGGTCATATTGCGGATGTCGAGATTGAAGCGTTTGCTCATGCCTTCGACGGTCTGTACGAGCAGTTTGTTTCTGTCGGTGATCACTTCACCGATGTAATAAGGGAGTCCGCAGTTGGCGAAGGAGATGTATTCATCTTTTTCGAAGATGATGATTTCTTCCTGTTCGCTTAAGCGGCGCAGTTTTGCGGCTGCGGTTGCCCCACCGGCAACGCCTCCGACGATTACGATTTTTCTTTTCATGGCTTAGCCTTCTTTCATTTGGGTTAACATAATCTCTTTGATCTTTGGAACTAAATTTTTCGTCGCTTCGATCCAGTTGAGCTGCGCGATATTCTCTTCATCGAGCCATACCAGATCATCATGGACGGACAGAGTGAGACTTCCACCAACGATTTCACACAGAAAAAGGGGCATGGTCAGATGAAATCCGGGATAGTCGTGCTCGATGACTGTGACAAGATGCAGGATCTCTACATCAACATCCAGTTCTTCTTTGCATTCCCGGATGACGGCTTGCTCAGCCGTTTCACCCGGCTCGACTTTCCCGCCGGGAAATTCGTAATAACCGGCGAAATCACCGAACTTGCGCCGCACCGCGCAGATGCGGTTGCCCTGTTTCAATATGCCTGCCGCCCCATATACTTTTTTCATTGATTCACCCGATTCCCGCAAACTGTGAAAAAGTTTGGACAGTGTTAATTTTTTAACACACACAACCATTTTAGCACCGCAATCTGACCAAAAAAAGCATTTTGGTGATAATATCACTGAAATATTGTAAATTATTAGTGCTATAATGGTTGTAGATTGAGATGTCTGGTGTCTTTTTCGGTACTTTAAAGTCAGTAGCATCTTGTAAGTAATTATCATTTGCATTACAATGTACTTAATCAGACAGTTGACAACTCATGACAAGGTGTGGTGAAACATGAGAAATCGCAAAGGCATGACTCTTGTAGAAGTAATCGTAGCTATGGCACTGTTCGCTATCGTTATGGTAACGGTTTTTCCTGCGTTCTTAATTACCAATATGATGAATAATGTGTCCAAGGAGTTTATGGATGCAAACTACTATGCTCAAGAAGAACTAGAACAGATTTATAATAAGGGCAAGACTTCCACAATGACTGCAATCGTGACCTGGATGGGTTCAACTCGTGGGTTTACATGCAATACATCCGATGACGGTTCAAGTATCTGTACTAAATCCGTAGATAATATTGATTATGAAATATCATTTGATTATCATCCCGATCCAACATTATTTTCTTTGCATGTAGTTGAGATCACAGTAGAAATCACAACGGGAGATTACGCAGGCGACAGAGCTGAAATAAGCAATTTCATGCGATTTGTTCCTGAGTTAGGCGGTTGATTATGATTAATAGGACACTAAGACATTCGCTTCTGAAAAATAAAAATGGATTTACACTTATTGAATTAATCATTACAATGGCAGTTTTGACAATATTTATGTATCTGATTACTATGATTGTTCAAGATTCACTTGGCTTTTTTAGAGATGAAGAAACCCAAGTTGCGAATCAGGCAGCTCTAAGAATTGTTGCGGTTCAGTTTGAGAAAGATATCAGAAGGCATGTGATTGGTTCAGATGAATTTGCTGTTTCGGGTGACTGCTTTTTAATTCAACCTGTTTACGAAAGTGATGTAAGTTATTGTAAAGTCGGAGACAATATAGAACGTAATGGAATTGTTGTCGCACGAGGTGTTGATACTTTTTTAGCATCATATCGCAATTCTGACAATTCAATTTTATTGACTTTGCGTAGTTTTGAGGATGGTTATGGAAGAGTGAATGAAGTTGTAGTTCGAATATTCGTTCGCGTCGGAAGTTAGGAGGACCAGATCATGAAACTGATTCGACTGTTAAAAAATAATAGAGGTATGGCATTAATTACCGTGGTTTTGATATTCCTTATTTTAGTTACACTTCTAGGTGCTGCAATGTTTGCTGCTGTAACCAATCAAAGAAACGCAATACTAGCCAATGAGCATACGGAAGCTTATTACGTCGCTGAATCTGGGTTGAATACCCGGATTTCACAAATTGAGAGTTTTTTGTATAATCCGGGTAATGATTATTCTGTTGGGAATGAAAGTCTTAAGGAATACTTGGCTGATGCCATGTTCGCTTTAAATGGCAATAAGGTTGTTGATACCGGAAATGGAAATTTTGCAATAGTAGATGTCAACGGTCCGCTACAGTATGGTGATTTGCCTGATGCGGATGTATATGTTTTGCGCTCTACTGGCTATGTACAAGATGTTACCAGAACATTGGAAGTTGAAGTAATCGTATATCTTACATATGGCTCAGGAGATTCTGTGATGAATAAGGCGGTTATTTCGAGATCATCTATTTGGATGGTTTCGAACAATGGTCTTATCAGAGGTGATGTTTTCACAAATGGAGAAGCTTTACCCATTAATTACTCTCCAAGAGTTCAAGTAGGACCTTTATTACATTTAGCGGATGTTGATACGAAGACTATTTATGATTTGGAAAATCCAGATGACCCCAATAATTTTATAACAATACCTGATAATCTGTGTGACAATATTTGGTCGATAGCCTGGCCGACAGGGACAACTTTATCAGTGCAGTCATATACCGAGAAGCCCGGGAATAAAATCGGCTGCTTTGATTCGAGATATATGGACTTTAATATTGAACCAAAACGCGTTTTCCCAAGTATTACAATGCCATCATTTCCTGGAACCGATGAATTACTTGAAGTGTCAGTTAATAATGGTTTTCTAGACTTGCCGGATTTGCGAAGACACCCAGGCAAAAAAGGCTACTTATTAGATATATTGGATACCTCGCAGAACATTACGATTCGATTAGGTAATTATGGTTATGCAACTCAAGTTAAAAAGCTTGTTGTGAACAGATTGATTGCTAACTCAGGTACCTTACGTGTTGAAGGAACTGGCCGTGTAATGGTGATGAGAAGGATTGATGAGTCTAATACATTAAAATCGGGTCAAGATTATGTTATTCCTTGGGGTGCTAACGTCATAGTTCAACGAAATGATCCGACGAAGTTTATATTAGTTCTTGATACTTGGAAAATCCCCCCGTTACTTACTGAACTCGGAACTGGATATATGATTTCAACTGAAGAAGATAAATCATTTAATCCTATTTTTCAGATTTCGAATAATATTAATTTTACCGGCAGTCTGATGTTTGGAAACGTTGATGTAAACATGCAAAATGTTCCGTTCAAAGGATATATTATAACCGGAGGTGGGGATATATACTTTACTTCTAACTCCACCGGGTCAGAACCTGATATACCTGTTTGGATTTATGCTCCTATTGCTAAGGTTGAGTTAGGATCTAATGCAACGCTTTATGGCTCAATTATGGCTAAGGTTGTTCAGTTATCTGCAAACAGTTCTTCGGTTATCTATAAACGAATGGATGCCCTTCCGTTGTTTGATTATCTGTTCTATGCTCCTTCAACCGGCGGAGGTAATAACGAACCTGAAAATCCAGTAATTTTGTTCTCAAATATCTATGAAATTGATGATGTAGTAGTCGATGACGACTAGAATATAGAGGTAAATATGAAAAGTTACTTTGTAAATGCTGTAGATGCAAGAGGGAAAACAGTATCTGAAGTTATCATGGCTGAGAATAATTTAGAAGTCGTTCAGATCATTAAGAATAAGCAAATGTATTTATTGGACTATAAGGAAACGAAATCAGAATCTGATAATATTTCTAAACTGAAAATGAAGAGTTTGGTAATTTTCTGTCGACAATTAGGTACGATGGTAACATCCGGTATTCCAATCATGCAAGCTCTTGATATGTTGCAAAGCAAGGCAGATAACGCAAAGACAAAGAAAATTTTCAGGAATATTTATGAGGAAGTTCAGAAGGGGAACTCTCTTTCTGATGCAATGAAATTACAAAGAGGAGCATTTCCTGATTTGTTAATGAATATGGTCATGGCTGGCGAGTTAGGCGGAACACTGGACAGGTCTTTAAGCAGAATGTCCGAGCATTACGAGAAGGAAGCAAAGTTAGCCAATAAAATCAAAAGTGCAAGTATATATCCTGTAATATTGGCAGTTGTTGCGGTTACAGTGGTTTTACTCCTTGTCATGTTTGTTTTGCCTTCAATCACATCGATGTTTGATCCTAAAGACATGCCTTTCAGTACAAAAATTATGCTTGGCATTAGTAATTTTCTCTTAAATAATTGGATAGCAATTTTTGCGGTTTTAGTCGGTATTGTTGTCGGAATTCGGTTGTCTTTGAAGGTTAGATCTGCTAGAGTGCGTTTTGATAAGTTCAAGATCTTTATGCCTGTATTAGGAAAGCTGGTTCAAACGATATATTCTGCCCGTTGCGCACGTGCATTTGCCTCTTTATATTCTAGTGGTGTTCAGACACTTGATATGATAGAAACGACTTCAAAAGTATTGGGCAATGCTTATTTGGAGGAAATGTTTAAAGATGTCATGGCTTCAGTTTCTCAAGGAGATTTGATTTCCCGTGCCATAGCAAATACCGGGGCGTTTGATCCTATGTTATCGTCAATGATTTATATTGGTGAAGAGTCGGGATCATTGGGTGAGCTGCTAAACAGTACAGCCGATTATTTTGACAATGAGGCGGATTCAGCAATTCAGAGAATGGTTTCAATGATCGAACCGGCTATGATTATTGTTTTAGGGATTGTAATAGGTTTTATCGTATTGTCAATCATACAGCCGATTTTCTCGATGTATGGGGCAATTGGTAAATAGAAGGGGGCATGAAATATGGCTTTATCATTAGAAATACGAAGTGGGTTTGTTTATTTAGTTGAATCAAAATCGAAGTCAAAAACAGGACCTGTTAATATTTCGAAGACTTTGTTTTTTGAATTTCCTGATAGTTGGATTGATAATCAGGGAATTCGAGAAATTGATGAGTTTGGTTCATTGCTCAATGAGCATTTAACAAAGAACAACATCAAAGACAAGGATTGTATATTGTGTATTAATAATGCAACAATAATCTATAGAGAATTGTTGGTCCCTAAGATTGATGACAAGAAAACCCCTTTTATTGTACGAAGCGAAATGATGAACGCACTTAACCTTACACCAGATTACATCATGGATTTTATCGTTTTAGAGGAAATCAGAAAAGAGGATGAAGCATCACAGTTACGTGTGTTGGCAGTTGCGATGCTTGAATCTGCTATTGAATCATACCTTCAAGCATTTAAGAAAGCAAAAAGAAATGTCGTTGCTATTGACTCAGCGACCAATGCCATCATAAAACTTGCAAACGAGGCCAAAGTATTTACAGATGACGATCCTGTCATTTTGGTTGACGTGGGAAATAACTATTTAAGATTATATCTTTTTGAGAATGGTATGTATGTTCTGTCAAGGAATGCTCGATTGGTCTCTTACTCTGAGGGAGATAATGATTCCGTCATTCCGATTGTTGAGGACAATATTAACAAGATGATTCAGTTCTCTTATACCCGAAGCAAGAAAGCCATTAAGAAGATTGTGTTAATGGGGGTTGATGAAATCTTGCCTGATATACAGAAGGTTTTGTTTGATAGTTTGTTTGTGCCTTGTGATATTATTCAAATGCCTTCGACCTTTATATCTACAGTGGGATTTCAGGCAAAATACGTCAATGCATTTGGCGCTTTGATAAGGAAGTGATGACATGTTAAAGAAAGATATGAATTTACTTGAGAGCTATCGGTTAATCCAGAAAGCTCGAAGCGAGAAAACATCTCCCGGAGTATTTTATTTGGGGATAGTTCTTATTGTAGCATTAGCCATGGCTACCTACTCTTTAAAACTTTATTTTGACAATTCTGCTTTAGAAAGTAAAATCGAATCAATTGAGAATTATATCAATGATCCGCTTGTCATCAGGAAATTAAACGAAATTTCTACCATGCAAGCCAATATTAAGCAATTAGACTCACTGAAGGCAGAAGTGACCGGTATCATAACGGTTCTAGATTATATCCCGAGATTCGATCAAGATATTTTAAAAATACTGTTTGATAATCTGCCCGAGGGAATTCGCATCACGAAAGTATCTTACATCAACTCCTGGATTTCCTTAGAAATCATGGGACCTTATCCGTCTGATTCATCAAACTATGCGCTGAGATTACAGCGTACCGGATTCTTCAAAGATGTCGTTTACGATGGATATCGTTATGATGAGGCTTTAAGACGTTATCGCGGTACGATGAAGGTCCAAATGAAGGGAAGGCAGTAACATGAAACTATCAAGAAGAGAAGCGTTTTTACTCTTTGTATTAGGGCTGATGGCCATCGGCGGACTGATGTTTGCTTTTGTTATAATACCTCTTAACAATAAAATTGATGCCAATAAAGTTAAACTTTCTGGTTTAGAGTCGCAAAAAACCATCATTGATGCAACATTACCATTAGAACCGATACTTAAGGTTAGAAGAGAGGAACTTTTTCAAGAAGTTGGTGCTGAACTAAACAAAATTGAAACGCCTATGAATGCTGCTCAGTTTGACAGATGGATGTTACCTGTAACTACGCTGCACGAAACTATTGTTGTTGGTTCTTCATTTACTCAGCCAACGATAGTTTCCCCGGACTCTACGGTAACAGAGCTGTTTGATCCGATGTACAAGATCCGTTCTCTTATTTTAGAATATAATAATGAATCAGCTCCTGTTTCAGGCATTCCGATAACTACCTCACAGTTGTTGCACTCGAGATTTACGTATCGACTTAAGACGGACTATCTACAGTTCAGACACATAACGCGAGATATCTCATCATGGGACACAACCGTTTACTTAAATGAAGCAACATATGATTTTGAAACTAATGATGCAATGCTAGTGGTTGATGTATATATGATTCATAAACTTATTCCTGAAGAGAATCCGAAAGATTACAGTGGAGACTTTATTCCTGGCAGGGATAACCTGGATCATGATCATGAGGATTAGGAATAGAAACTCAAATACCAATTAAATATTTGATTACCATACAAAAAAGCTATGTAGATACCAAGGCAAAGATAAGGGCCGAAGGCAATCAATGACTTTCGGCCTTGATGCTTTAACAAAACCAAGAGTATTGCGACGATCCCGCCACTGATACTTGCGATAAAGAAAGCAACTAAGGTTGCTTTCCAACCAAGCAGTAATCCGCCCATGGCAATCAGTTTGATATCTCCGCCACCCATACCACCGGTAATGAGTGCAATGATAAAAAACGGCACGCTGATGATGAAAAATCCGATCAGATGATCACCTAAGGTCAATCCGGATTGAGTTATGTTTGCTAACGCAAGCACGAACAACATCACTTGGAAGGTATCATATATTTCCATGGTGTCAATGTCAATCATGGTTATGATCAGTAAAACGGATGCAAGCACAACTCCTATAAGAGTTGACCACGTTAATCCAAAAACATGATAAGTTAACACAAACAGTCCGCCGGCAATGAACTCAATAAGCGGATACCGAAAGGAAAAAGGAACTTTACAGTTGCGACACTTTCCGCCCAGAATGAAGTAACTGAGTATAGGTATCAAGTCATATGGTTTGATATCTGTGTTACAGTTAGGGCAGTGGGAAGAACCGAAAACGATGGATTCCTTGCGTGGCAACCGATAAATGACGACATTATAAAAGGATCCTAGAATACTGCCGAATATGAATAACAGAATTGTATAGAGAATTTGCATATCTTAGACCTCACACCGTATATTATATAAGAAGATTTTGGATTTTTATATAGAGTCAGGAGGATTATGAATGAAAGCCATGCCATTGGGGCAAATTCTGATCGATGAAGGAATTATTACTGCCGATCAGCTGGAACAAGCACTTGTTCAGCAACGCGCAACGAAGAAGCGTTTGGGTGTTGTTTTAACCGAACTCGGATTCGCAACCGAGAAAGATATACTCCGTCCTTTAGCAAAGAGATTAGGAGTCGACTATTTAGAAGCCCCTATTTTTTCTGTTGAACTGGATGCGGTAAGATTGGTTCCAGAATCACTTGCAAAACGATACACGATCGTCCCTATTAATATTAAATCCGGAACTCTGACAATTGCTTCAAACGATCCTCTTGACTTTGCCTGTCTTGAAGATGTCGGTATGATTACCGGTTTGGAAATAAAGACGGTTTTATCACCTCAAACTGAAATCGAAAAAGCAATTCAGCGTGTCTATACTAAACGTTCCGCCGATAACATCATGGAAAACCTTAAAGATGAATACGGTGGAGTTACGATCATTTCAAACGATCAGGATGCGATTGATGATGCCAGTATGGCAGAACGTGTTGATTCAGCACCGATCGTTAAATTAGTTAACTCATTGATTATGGAAGCTTACCAGCTCAATGCCTCGGATATTCACATCGAACCGGAAGAACACTTCACACGGATTCGTATGCGTATCGATGGTGACTTACAAATCCATAACGAACTCAGCAGTGAAGCTCACAATCTGATAGTTACACGTATAAAGATCATTTCCGGTATGAACATTGCTGAGAAGCGTGTTCCTCAGGACGGCAGCTTTCAGTTCAGAAATGATGTATTCGCAGTAGATATCCGCGTATCCAGTTTACCGACAGCTCATGGTGAAAAAGTGGTTATGCGTCTGTTGGGAGCTGATAGAACAATTACCTATGACTTATCCAGCTTAGGACTCTCTGAATATACACAAACGACCATAGAAAAAGCCATTCGCTTCCCGCACGGAATTTTGCTTGTTACAGGTCCTACCGGAAGCGGTAAAACCACGACCTTATATTCTATGTTAGCTAAGATGGCAGATCCTAAGAAGAATATCATTACCGTTGAAGATCCGATCGAACGCAAGTTTGAAGGAATCAATCAGGTGCATGTTAATGCCCGTGCCGGACTGACGTTTGCGGGTGGATTGCGGTCCATTTTGCGTCAGGACCCGGACATTATCATGGTCGGGGAAATCCGTGACAGTGAAACAGCGGAAATCGCGATCCGTGCTGCTATTACCGGGCACTTTGTTCTATCTACTATCCACACCAATGATGCGCTATCAACTGTTGTTCGTTTAATCGATATGGGTATAGAACCGTTTCTTGTTGCATCATCAGTCAAATGTGTTATGTCACAGCGCTTAGTCAAGAAGATTTGTCCTGTATGTAAGACAAAACTTCCGGTTACAAGCTCAGATAATTTATTATTGCGATCCAACTTAGAATTCGCTCATGTCGGAAAGGGTTGTCAAAACTGTAATAAAACCGGTTATACCGGTCGTACCGCTGTCTTTGAGATCATCTTAATCGATTCTCATTTAGAACAATTGATAGCTAAGAGAGCAACGATGGATCAGTTAAAGGCGTATGCATCCGAGAAGAATATGCGTATGTTAAGAGATGAAGTCATGGAGTTAATTGAAAAGGGGATAACATCGGTTGAAGAAGGAATAAGAATCCTGTATTCAACGGAGTAAAGGGGAGGAATACCATGTTCGAATCAATTTTGGAGTATGCTCAAAAGCAGAAGTGTTCAGACATCCATCTTGTAGCAGGTCAACCGCCGATCGTACGTCGGGTCGGTTCTTTAGAACGGCTGAAAATGCCGGTTCTTACCAATGAAATCATGAGGGATTGGATCAACAATCTGCTTGTTCCAGCCCAAAAGGCAATGTACCATGACGGACATGATATCGATACTGCGTATTCAGATACGCATGGCTATCGCTATCGTTTGAATGTGTATCGTCAACGCGGTAATTATGCGTTGGCTATGCGACTTTTGAATAACCATATTCCTACGATTGAGGAATTGGGACTGCCGGATGTATTAAAGGATTTGGCTATGGAGCCTCGAGGTTTGATTTTGGTAACCGGTCCGACCGGATCCGGGAAATCAACGACCTTAGCCGCCATGATGGATCACATCAATTTAAACAAACCATGTCATATCATCACACTTGAAGATCCGATTGAGTATGTACACCAATCAAAGGTCAGTTTGATTAACCAACGGGAAATCCATCATGATGCCAAAGGTTTCCAGGAAGCATTAAGATCAGCGCTTCGTGAAGATCCGGATGTAATCCTGGTTGGGGAAATGCGTGACCATGAAACCATCAGTCTAGCATTGACTGCAGCAGAAACCGGTCACTTAGTGCTGTCGACTCTCCATACTATCGGAGCTCCAGCCACAATTGACCGTATTATCGACGTTTTTCCACCTCACCAACAACCCCAAATCCGCACCCAATTAGCCGGGACTTTAAAAGGGGTCATCTCCCAGGCACTGCTTCCGAGAATCGACAATTCCGACCGGATAGCGTGTCACGAGATCATGCTTATGACGGACGCTATTGGAAATCTTATCCGTGAAAACAAGATTTTCCAAATCAATACAGCGATTCAAACCGGTATGAGATACGGAATGCAGACGTTTGAGTCCAACCTTGCGAGACTCGTCGTCGAACAAACCATTTCTCACGCCACCGCCCAAGATATTACCAGTAATCCTGAGTTACTGAAGCGTCTATTAGGACGGTAAAAATGAAACGTCAATTTGCATAGAAAATGCATATTGACAAATCATGTCAATTGTAGTTAAATTTACCTAAAGGAGAAGAAAAAATGAAAAAATTACTTAACAAAAAAGGTTTTACCCTCATTGAATTGATCGTTGTTATCGCTATCATCGCTATATTAGCTGCTATCTTAATCCCTGCACTTCTAGATTATATTAATGCTGCTGAGGTTTCCAAGAATACTTCAAATGCAAGATCGAACTTCACAGCAGCAATGTTAGTTGGTGCAACAAATGATGGTTCACTTGCTACATTCGTTGCTACAGGGGACGATTGTTCTCTAGATGCTGGCTCGACATACCCAGACAACGTTAGCATCACATGCGGAACAGGTGATAATGCTGTTACAGTTAATAATGATGGCGTTGTAGAATAGTAATTAAACAAGCGTATATGTTATAAACCCGGTCTCAGGAACCGGGTTTTTCTTTGTCATGAAAGTCATTAATTTGATAGTTGATCGTGACAAATGATGTCTAATTATGCGGAAATTTGCATAAAATATGCGAATTGTGTGCACAAGCTTACAGATATAAACTAATTGATCTGTCCTGAACCACACATTGCAAACGTTAGGTGTTAAGTTGAGTAAGAGTGCAAGATATAGAGTCTTTTTGAATGCTTTGTGCACTGATGACATAGCTATCTCCATGTGTCTTTCTGATTTACTTCGTTAAGTTATGATTTATGCTATTGGCTTGCCTTCATAGTATCCAGAAAAACCGGTAACACTGTTTAGAGTTTTTTTAGATGATTAGAGACTATAAGTATAAGATAGGTAGGTGCGACAATATTGATCGCATCTTTTTTTTGACGATGTTTCCTTCCATGATTATTGATTTAAAAACTATAAAATTCGATTAATCATAATCGATTTATTATGAGATATGTAGTGTCTTATTGTTGATGTCGACTGTAAAAAGCAGAACCATGAAAATAGCAGATGTTTCTTTTTTGATTTTTTTTGTTTTAACTAACACTTTGCTTTATCTGTTTACTAACCAAAAACTAACCGGACTATGTCAGAATACGATACAAGAACACATTTTCAGTGGTAATGGGAGTGTGTTTAGATAACATCACAACATAGAACGATATGAAATAACGTAGAAAGAGAAAAAGTATGAAGAAAATTGTAATCATGGTAAGTTTATTGTTAAGTCTGTTTGCATACAAGGTAAGTGCTGCACCCAACACCGGACGTCTGCCGGAAAACGGAGTGAAAGTCAATTTCAATAGCAATGGCACCGTAAACTCAATGGAAGGTGACGGATGGACGATTGAATCGCAGTCTGACAGCCTGACACTGACAAAGGGCGATGTCATTGTTACATTATTTGATTATGTATTTAAGGACGGAAATGAAATCATCGGTTTCACATGGTCCATCACAGGCGCAACCGCTGATCTGTGGGTCAAACACGGTACCAGTTCATTGGAATACGGTAACGGAACCTCCGGCAGCTTCACCACAAGCGATCGCAAAGGTGTAAGCAATGCGGTCTTCTTGGTTGATATCAGTGAAGATGAAGAAGAAATCGTCGATGATGAAGATGACAATGATGACGAGATAATTGAAGAAGAGAGCGACGAAGATAACGAAGAAGAAGTCATCGATGAAGAGGACGAGGAAGAACTCGAAGAAGATGTTGATGATCAGGATGAAGAAGATGAAGAAGTATTGGGTGATGATGACGAAAATGAAGAAGAAGCAATAGAAGAAGAAGTTGGCGAAGATGATGAGAATGAAGAAACCGTTGAGGAAGAAACCGAAGAAGATGAAGTTCTGAGTGATGAAGAAGAATCACTGCCGGATACTTCCGATGTATCTGGCGGTCTCGGATTATTGTCCGGAATGCTCGGCTTGGGACTGCTGGTTGCTTCCAGAAAGAGAAAAACCGCATAAATGACATAAAGCAATGGTGACATTGCTTTTCGTTTGTTAAAAAAACCTCCTTTTGGGAGGTTTAAACTACTCAGGCTTCTTATAAATCAGAATCGGACTTCTTGCCGCAAGCACATCGTCCACACGCTTGACCGGTGTGGTCAGCGGTGCATCTCTCAGTGCCTGGCTGTTAGTCATGGCTGTGTGATAGATGTCTCTGAATGTCTGGATCGCAAAGTCTAGGGTTTCCTTGCTTTCCGTTTCATTGGGCTCAATCATCAGCGCTTCATGTACGATATTGGGGAAGTACATGGTCGGCGGGTGGATGCCCACATCAAGCAGGGCCTTCGATACATCCTTCGCCGAAACATTGTACTCATGTTTTTCTTTTTCCATCGAAACCACAAACTCATGCATGCATGTGCCCGGATAAGCGACGGTGTAGAGATCATTGAGTTTCTCCATCATATAGTTGGCATTGAGCACGGCGTTTTTCGATGCTTCCTTCAGGCCGTCTCTGCCCAGTGACAGAATATAGGTCAGAGCCCGGATATTGGTCAAAAAGTTACCGTAGAAGCTGCGCATACGCCCGATCGATATCTCTGCGTTGTTTTTGATGGTGATATGATCATTTTCTTTAATGACGGTTCCATTGGGAAGGAAAGGTTCGAGGATCTTCTTGACACCCACCGGACCGGACCCCGGACCGCCACCGCCATGCGGAGTGGAGAAGGTCTTATGCAAGTTGAGATGCACGACATCAAAGCCCATATCTCCCGGACGGGAAAGTCCCATGATGGCATTTAAGTTCGCCCCGTCATAATAGAGCAGTCCGCCGGCATCGTGAACGATATCAGCGATTTCCTTAATGTTTTCATCAAAGAGACCTAAGGTATTGGGATTGGTCAGCATCAGCGCGGCAGTCTTTTCACTGACCAGACTTCTCAGCTCGTCAATATCGACACCGCCCTTATCATTGGATTTGACACTGATAACTTCATAGCCGGCCATCGCTGCGGAAGCCGGGTTGGTGCCGTGTGCCGAGTCAGGAACAATGACTTGAGTCCTTGCGCTGTCTTTTCTGGACTGGTGATACGCATTGATCAAAAGCATGCCCGTAAACTCGCCATGAGCACCGGCGGCCGGCTGAACCGTAAAGGCGTCCATACCGGTCACTTCACATAAACTCGTCTGTAAGTGCCACAGAGCCTTCAGGGAGCCGTTAACCGTATGCTCGGGCTGTAAGGGGTGAAGATGGGCAAAACCCGGCAGGGATGCTGTATCTTCGTTTAAACGCGGATTATACTTCATGGTACACGAACCCAACGGATAGAACCCGTTGTCTACCCCGTGGGCTTTACGAGAAAGACCGATGTAATGACGGACGATATCGATCTCCGCGACTTCCGGAAGCTCCGGAGCTGTTTCTCTGATAAACTCAACATAGACATCATCACCATGCATCTGACTGCTTGGCAGCATTACACAGCGTCTGCCCTCGCGACTGGTCTCAAAAATCAGGTTACTCATTTTGACACCTCCTCTAACAGACGAAGCACGGTATGGATTTCTTTGTCACTGACCGCCTCCGTCACACACCACAACATCGTATGATCGCCTAATGGCAAACCTGCCAGAATATCATGCTGCTCCAAATGCTGGACGATCAATTCGGTCGATACCGGTGTCGTCGTCACAAACTCATGGAAAAACGGCTGATCGTATTTTAATTTAAATCCGAGTGCGGATAACTGTTTTTGTAAGAAATGGGCCTTGTGATAGCTTTGCGATGCCACCTCTTTTAATCCCTGCGGACCCATCGAAGTCAGATACATCGCTGCTGTCAAGGCACAGTGCGCCTGATTGGAACACAGACTGCTCGACGCTTTCTCACGACGGATATGCTGTTCACGGGCTTGTAACGTCAAGACGAAGGCACGCTTACCATCCAAATCCAACGTCTGACCGACGATACGACCCGGCAGCTTACGGACCATCTCATTGGTCGTCGCCATAAATCCGAGATACGGACCGCCGAAAGCAATATTGAGACCCAACGGCTGAGCTTCCCCGACCGCAATGTCCGCACCATAAGCCCTCGGCTCTTTAAATAATGCCAGCGAAATCGGATTGACCGAAACGATCAGTTTGGCCTTGGCCGAGTGAGTCACATCACTGATGGCCTGAGTATCTTCAAGGATTCCATAGTAATTGGGATGTTGAATGACGACACACGCCAAATCTTCAGAAAGGTTATTCCTCAGCCACTCCACATCCAACCGGCCGTTTTTCGACGGGATGATTTCCACATCGATCGGCAAGTGCTGAGTATAGGTTTTGACGGTCATGATCGACTGAGGATCCAGATTGGCCGATAACAAGGCTTTGCGACGCTTACGATCCACCGTCATATTGACAGCTTCCGCCACGGCACTGGCCCCATCGTACACCGACGCATTGGACGCGTCCATGCCGGTCAGCTGACAGATCATGGTCTGATATTCAAAAATCGACTGTAAAATCCCCTGAGAGAACTCTGCCTGATACGGGGTATAGGCCGTCACGAATTCTTCTCGGGAAGAGAGATGTTTCACTACGCTGGGAATCAGATGGCGATATGCACCGGCCCCACGCAGTACGGTCGAAAATACTTTATTTTCTTTGGCATAACCGGACATCTTTGCCAGCACTTCAAACTCACTGAGCCCCGGCGGCAAATCGAGTTCGCGATTCAGTCGGACATTCTGGGGGATCGGTGCAATCAGGTCATCCCAGGTTTTACCGATCTCCTCTAACATTTTCAACTGTTCGCTTTTTGTATTGGGAACATATTGAGCCATTGCGCTCCTCCTTATTCTGTCTGACTGCGATAAGCCTCAGCACTGATCAGACGTTCTTTCCCGGTCACTTCACCCAGCTTGACAAACCAGGCACCATACGGATCAGTATTCAGTTTTTCCGGCGCATCCGTCAGATCTTCATTGACCTCAAGGATCACACCGTTGACCGGTGCATACACATCGGACACTGCCTTGACCGATTCGACATCGCAAAAACGCTTGCCGGCAGTAACGGTGTCGCCGACTTCCGGCAGATTGACATAAACCAAATCTCCCAGTTCATGCTGAGCGAAATCGGTGATACCGACCAACGCCGTACCATCCTCTAAAAACTGGACCCACTCATGGGATTCGGTGTAAAACAAATGATCTAGAACTTTCATGGTTGATATCCTCCTTTATCTAGATTTACGAACAAACGGAAACTTCGTGATTTCTGCTTTTAATCTTCTTCCGCGCACATCCACGGAAAACTGCGCTTCACTGCTTACATCAGCGCGAATTAAAGCGGTAAAGACGGCCTGATTGAGGGTGGGGGAGAAAGTACCGGTGGTTACATGACCGACCCAAACATCATCCGCATACACATCGCAGTGCTCCCGGGCAATGCCTTTGTCCGCTACTTTAAACGCCAGACGCTTACGCGTGCGCTCCTTACTTAATGCTTCTTTTCCGATAAAATCAGGTTTGTCGAGTCTGACAAACATTTTCAATCCGGCTTCCACGGGATTGATTGTCTCACTGAGCTCATGACCGTACAACGGCATGCCGGCCTCAAATCTCAACGTGTCACGACACCCCAGACCGCACGGAATCAGTCCAAACTCTTCACCGGCCTTTAACACTTCATTCCACAAGTGCGGTGTATCGTCTTTCGCACAGTACACCTCAAAGCCGTCTTCTCCGGTATAACCCGTCCGTGAGATCAGAACTTTTTTGCCCGCAAAGGTCACATCATCGATAAATGTGTAATACTTCTGCGGAATCTGATCGGTCAGTTTGGCCACAACTTTTTCACTGTTAGGACCTTGAATGGCAATCTGTCCGATATCATCACTGATATCCTCGAAATGCACATTCCCAAACTTATGGGCTAGGATCCACTCACGGTCTTTATCCCGGTTGGACGCATTGACGACGATATAAAACTTATCTTCTTTCATCCGATACACAAGCAAGTCATCCACGGTATTGCCATCGGGCTGACACATGATGCTGTAACGCACTCCGCCCAACGGTAAATCCGTAAAATCATTGGTAAACAAGAAATTGACATTCGCCAGGGCATCGGGACCTTCCAAGATGAATTCGCCCATATGCGAAACATCGAACATCCCGACATTTTCCCGAACGGCTTTATGTTCGGTCATAATGCCCGTCTCATACTGAATCGGCAACAGATAACCGCCAAATTCCACGATTTTACCTTTGGCTTCTAAATGACAATCATACAACGGTGTTTTCTTTTCCAAAATGAAACCTCCTTTTCAGAATAAAAAATGACGCACAGAAATGACTGTGCGCCCTCGTCCTTTGACCTGAAAGATTCTCCCTTACGGGATTGCTTCTTCGGTGGATTGCTCACTCTACGAGGTTTGTCCAAAACCGGTCCTTTTTGCCTGAAAGTTTAAGCGCGAATGCTCCTTCGGCGGTGTTGCCACTCTCTCCCGGTTTCTTCATCCATATCTACCATCATTATAAGAGGAAATGCCTCTTTAATCAACGGACTTTAGGAAAAGAAGAGATAACAATACTTCAGATTCTTACTCATCGATGAACCTAATAAGCATGAAGAAGTTTTAAACGAGTGCTCGAGTTACTAATGGGGGGTGTTCCCCTTTTCTGATAAACACGAACAACAGCCCTTGGGATGACTCTGCATCATGCTGAGTACCGTCTACGCATGTTGTATAGAATACAGCTCGAATCACGATCAGAAAATGCTATATTTGATTTTCATTGAACCATTTCAATCTGTCTTCCAGTGTATTGAAATGCAGTTCAAGTTTATGTCCATCGGGATCCAGAAAATAGAACGAACTACCTTCAGATGTGTTCTCTTTGAAAGAGATGACACCAGCATCTACAAGTCTGTCTCTAGTTTCTTGAAAATCTGCAAAAGACACATTAAATGCTATGTGAGAATAGGTTGAATGATCACATTGAGTTGAACGAGTTTCAACGTTGAGAGCAATCCATTGATTTCCTGCTAACAAATAGGCACCTTCATCCCAAGCTTTAACTAATTTGAGTCCCAACAAATCTATGTAGAATCTCAGGGATACTTGCAAATCAGACACACTGAATGTTATATGATTTATACCATTGACCATTTTTATCCTCCAGTCACTGCAAATCGCTTATCGGTTTTTTGCAAATGATTTGAGCTGTATCTAGCGCTTTAATTGTTGTTTCGCACTTTCGGGAAAGAATGGATCGACATACCCAATACATCGGCCATTGCATCTTCCAACGATTCCGTAATCGTCGGATGCGGGAAAACGACACTCTCCAACGACTCAATCGTCTGATGCGTCAAAATCGCCTGCGTCATATAGGGGATCATTTCACTGGCCAGATGCGAGAATATCGTCGCTCCTAAGATTCGGTTGTCCGTATCGGTAATTACTTTGATAAACCCACGATCCTTACCTTCGACCACATGTTTCCCGTTGGCCGAAACCAGAAATTTCCCAGTTTTGATTTCGATATTTTGCTCTTTTGCGGCAGTTTCATCCAGTCCGATCGAGGCGATTTGCGGATCGCTGTAAACGACACTGGGGATAAGCAAAGAATGAGTGGGTTTGTCCGGATGGAAGATATGATCGACAGCAACTTTGGCTTGGGCGGCCGCCCCATGCGCCAGCCAGCACTGACCGTTGACATCCCCGATCGCATAAATGTGAGGGATGTTGGTCTGATAAGCCTCATTGACCTTAATTACTTTTGTGGATTCAATTTGGGCATTTTCCGGTTTCAAATCAGAAAATACTGCTTTACGCCCGACTGACTGAATGATCCGGTCCGCCGTGATCTTATGTTCAATGCCATTGACATGGCAGATGACCTGATACGGAGATTCCGGAATGATTTTATCGACCATCGCGTTGGTCAGTATCGTTACCGACTGCTTTTTAAGCATCGTAGCCAACTGATTGGCCGCATCCTTATCTAACGTCGGTAGGATGCGCTTCTGCGCTTCGATGACCGTCACATTGCAGCCAATCGACTTATAGAAAGTGGCCAGTTCGACTCCGATGACCCCGCCGCCGATCAGACACACATGCTCGCCCGGCTGGATCGGTGTATCAAAACAGTCATCACTGGTCCAGACTTCTTCACTATGCGCTCCTTCGATGGGTAAACGATGAGGTTGTGATCCGGTGGCGATGATAAAGATGTCCGCTGTGATTTTTTCATTTCTGTTTTTTAACAACAGGGAATGTTGATCGATAAAACCAGCCTCATCTTCGATCAGCTCGATCTTATTGGCTTTACACAACGAGGCGATCCCATCTCTCAGACGGGAAACAACGGTATCTTTCCGGTCGATGATCGCCTGTACATTATGATTGGGCACACTGTCAAATATGCCCAAAGTTTTGGATGTGTGTACGGCCTCGATGATATGGGCATCATGCAAAAAGGCTTTGGTTGGAATACAACCGCGATTCAGACAGGTTCCGCCCAGTTTTCCTTTTTCAATCAAAACGACTTCAGCTTTATATTGTGCAGCTTTGATGGCGGCAGTATAACCGCCGATACCACCGCCGATGACGACGATTTTCATATGTTCTCCTCACGATGGAAACAGGCGGAAAGGATATCTTCTACCATATCCTGATGTTCCGGATTTATAACCGCATCTTTCATGGCCGACCGTTCAAAAGGAATGTCTGTCCATGATTTCTTGAGTTCTTCGATAAACAGAGGGTTCATTGCATCGCTGTAAATGTGTGACTCGATGACCATGCCGCTTTTCACATGGAAAAACGCCTGGATTTCACCCCAAGGAAACTTCGTTTCCACTTGAGCCTCAAACGATTCGATCGGATTTAAGCGCCACTGATTGGACCTGTACATGACGACCCGATCCTGATATTGCGTGGTGTCCATCAGCTGTTCCGTCAGTTTCGTATGATAAACTTCCTCAAAACTGACCTTCAGTGTTTCAATCAGCTGTGGGATTGTCAGTTCGGGATTAAACTGCTTCAGATTCGCAACGCGCTTTCGCACCGAATCCACGCCTTTGGACTGCATCTTCGCTTTCGATACATTCAGATACTTCGCCAGATCTTCCATCTTCACATCAACAAGCAGAGTTCCGTGATGCAATGAGTTGTTCTTACGTTTGGTAAAGGCATTGCCCGACACTTTACACCCGTCGACTTCGATATCATTGCGCCCGGCAAACTTCGCTTCGATGCCCAGTTTGTTCAGTGCGGTCAGAATGACTTTCAGTTGTTTATGCAAGTCATAGCGGTGATGCGGGGCAATGAAGGTAAAGTTGAGATTGCCCAAATCGTGATACACGGCGCCGCCACCGGAAGAACGACGTGCCAGCTTACCGCCGTCATTTTCAAGTTCTGCGACTTTACACTCTTTATACGCATTTTGATTTTTTCCGATGACCACCGTATGCTGGTTTTGCCACAGGAAAAAAAGAATTTCATCATCCTGAATCTGATCCATCATCCAATCTTCATAAGCCAGATTTACAAAAGGATTGGTCAAAGGGCTAAGAACATAGATTGCTTTCATTAAACGTCCTCCACAAGTATTATAAAAGATGAAAGCGCTTATTTCAATAAATGTTGCAAAGCACAAAAAAAGTGATATACTGAATGTGACAGGGTTGTCATATCGGGGTGATACAATGCCGACCAGCACATTTTACAACCTGGATGAGGAGAAGCGGAAGCAGATATTTGAGGCTTGTGTCGAAGAATTCGCTGAGCATACATTCAGCGAAGCATCGATCAATCAGATCATTAAGTCTGCCGGGATTTCAAGGGGAAGTTTTTATCAGTACTTTGCAGATAAGGAAGACTGTTACATGTATCTTCTCGGTGAAATTGCCAAAGAGAAGATGATTATGTTTCAGGATATCGTCGAAAAAGATCCTCAAGATACGGTCTTCGATGAGTATGAGAATATGCTGGATCAGGCCATCCGATGGATCGAGGTAAAACCGCAGTATTATCAGATCGGTATCCGGATGGATATGGATGACAGCGAATTCATCCAGCGGCTGCTTAAGGGCAATCAGGCCGGACTGGACTACTTCGCATCACTGATCAGAAGGGACCAGCTAAGAGGGATCATCCGCAAAGATATTGATCCTGCAGTTTTGACCGATATGCTGTTTTCCATCAATCGCAGTGCCTTGATGAGCTTCTACTACAACCGCGATTTTCAGGGAATGAAAAAGCAGAACCACCAAATTTTAGACATCATCCGAAAAGGATCAACAACGGAGGAAAATCATGTTTAAAGTCAAGGATTTACAATTCCAGTATCCAAAGAACACGTCCAACACCATCAATGGCATTGATTTTGACATTGCCAAAGGAGAGATTTTCGGATTTCTCGGGCCCAGCGGCGCCGGAAAAACGACCACGCAGAAACTGATGGTCAAACTGCTGACCCATTACAAAGGCTATATTGAGTTTGACGGAAAAGACCTCTCCCATTTCAACGACGATTTTTATGAAGATATCGGAGTCTGTTTTGAAATGCCGATTTCCTTCTCAAAGCTGACCGCCATGGAAAATCTGGAGTTTTTCAAAAAGCTGTACAAACGTCAGGTCGATGTCGAACCGCTGATGAAACGGTTGGGACTGTGGGAAGACAAGGACAAACTGGTCAGCGAATATTCCAAAGGGATGAAAATCCGCCTGAACATGGTGCGAGCCTTGCTCAATGATCCCAAGATGCTGTTTCTGGATGAACCGACCAACGGTCTCGATCCCAAGAATGCGCGCATTGTCAAAGACATGATCCGCGATTTCAGAAGTGCGGGCGGAACCGTCTTCCTGACCTCGCACATCATGGGCGATGTCGATGAACTGTGCGACCGGGTAGCCTTTATAACCGAGGGCAAGCTGGTCGAAGTCGATTCACCGCGCAATCTGAAACTCAAATATGGCAAGCGTACGGTTGCGGTTGAGTATAAAAATGACGGACATGTGGTCAAAGAAGTGTTTACGATGGATCAGATCCGTGAGAAAGCCTTTATGGACTTGATCACGACCAAGAATATTGAAACGATTCACAGCGGTGAGACGACGCTGGAAGAGATCTTTATTCAAGTGACCGGGGTGAAGTTGCATGGAGAAGATTAAACATCTGGTCTCTGGTGAATTTCAGCGATTGACCAAGTACAATCTGTTTACCGCATCCTTCTTTGTCGCTTTGATTTGGATCGGTTTGGGACTGTTTCTGGATCCGGAAGAATTCCGGATGTTTCTGCCCTTTGTCTTTCTGATGGAAGCATCCGCGATGACCGCACTGCTGGTCGGGGCACAAATGTATTACGAAAAGAAGGAGCATACGATTTCTTCGATGCTCATCTCACCGATCACATCGACGGACTATATCGTCAGTAAAATTTTGACCAATATCCTCAATCTGATCATCATTTTCGGAACGATTTTCTTGTCGATGTACTTTCTGAAAGATATGACGTTCAATTATCTGATCCTTTTAGTCGCAGTATTTCTGGTGACTTCGTTCTATGTCTTCGTCGGTATCCTGCTTTCGTATATATCCAAAGATTTTACGGCACTGCTTCTAAATTATATGGTTCTGATGATCATCTTCATTTTGCCCAGCATCGCCGTGATGATCGGTTTGCTTCCCGTCGAGTGGAAGGACTACCTGTTCTGGTTCCCAGCCGATGTCACTATCCGACTGTTTATGGCCGGAGCTGAAACTTCGGTGGACTGGATCCAGTACGGACTGGACAGTCTGTATATCATCGTCTTGGGATTTGTGTTCTTTAAGTTTCTGATCCTGCCGCGCTTTAAGGATTATGCGACGGCCAATCTGGGGGTGTGACTATGTATGCACGCTTGGTAAAATTTGAATTCAAGAACATCTTACGGGATCGGATGACGATCATGCTGTTGGTATGGCCGTTTCTGATCGGCCTGATGGGACGCTATTTCATTGACAGCGGGACCGTCGATCAGACCGTGTCGGAAATGGTGATCATAGCTCTGACGCTGATGTCCGGTATGATTTTCGGGGCCATGGCCGGATTTTCGATCCTGGATGACAGAGATGATCATGTCTTTGTTTCCATATCGATATCTCCGCTCAACGTTCAGGCCTATGTTATATTTAAAGTACTGTTTGTTTATGTGATGGCCGTTTTATCCGGGATCATTACGGTGTATATTGCCGGAGGATTGGGATTTGAATGGTGGCAGGTCGTACTGGTAGCCAGTCTGACAGCGCTGCAGGCGCCGATGAACGCTTTTCTGATCAATGCCTTTGCTTCTAATAAAGTCGAAGGGTTCGTGACGATGAAAGCGACCGGCTTTCTGCTGATCTTCCCGGTATTCTCCTATCTGTTTCTCGATTGGAAGGAGTGGCTCTTTGCGATCGCTCCGGGATTCTGGCCAGCCAAAGCCGTTCAGACGTTATTGTTTAAAGATGCGATTTCGGGCGGATTTATCGAAATGAACTTAAGTTTCTGGCCGTATCTGTTCATCGGATTTGCCTATAATCTGTTTTTAGTGGTATTTATGTACTCGTTCTTTCGAAAAAGAACGCAAACATAACAATAAGGAGGAAAAAATATGGAGTGGTATGTCATTCTGCTGTTTGTTCTCGGTGTTTTGTATCTCGTCGCCTATTTCGTCGAAATTCCGTTTTTCTACGAAGGCAATCCAAAAACGCGCTTTATGATTCAGAAAATGGGAAAGAAGAACTATAAACTGCTCTTGCTTGTTTTTGGGATCGTTTTCATCGCAGCTGCCCTAATATTGCGATAATGTGATACAATAGTCCCGTATGATTTACGGGAGGTATCTATGGTATCAACATTAGCTATTTTCAACATGATAGTCACAACCATCCTGGTTTTCGGGTTGCCTGTGGCTGTCGTTTTTATTTTACGTAAGAAAGGTATCGTAACTGCGATGCTCGCCGGAAGCATGGGCTTCATTTTGGGATCGCAGGTGTTTCGGACACCGATCGTTCAGCTGATTCTTTCCTCTTCGGTCGGGGAGGCTATCATGGACAATCCGATTCTTTATGCCTTATTGCTCGGTGTCAGTGCGGCAGTATTTGAGTTTGTCGGCCGGCTGATTTCGATGTTCTACATTCGCAAGCGTTTTTCGGACAAAGAACATATCATGGCTGTCGGTATCGGTCATGGGGTCATTGAGGCCATTTTCATCGTCGGTCTGACGTATATCAACAACATCCTGCTGGCGATGTGGATCAATGACGGCAGCGTGTATAATCTGGTGACAGAGACAGTGACCAAAGAAATGATTGACAGTCTGATCGTTACGATGACCACCGCCAATCCCTGGATTTTCCTGATGGCCGGACTTGAGCGGATGATGACGGTCGTTATTCATGTTGCTCTGACTTTCCTGGTGTTTCAAGGATTGCGCAGTAAAAAGTATCTGCCGTTTTTCGGGGTGGCGATCGGTGCTCATGCCTTATTGGATACGATGTCCGCACTGTTCAGTCTGTGGGGCGTATCGATTTGGCTGATTGAACTGTTTGTCTTTGCGTTTATGTGGCTGGCCGTGTATGTCATCGTGATCTTCTGGAAGCGGATGAAACAGTCAGAACACTTGCAAGAAACACAGCCGTAATTTAGAATTTCTTCAAAGGTGGTGCTGTATGAAAGAGTTGAAACTGTTCTATTTGCCGTTTTGTCCGTATTGCAATCAGGCGAAGGAATATCTGGATGAACTGATGAAAGACGAGCGTTACTCGTCGGTGTCCATCCGCTGGATCCATGAGGGCAAAGAAAAAGCATATGCGGATGCACATGATTATTACCTGGTGCCGACATTTTATGACGGGGATAAAAAACTCCATGAGGGTGCCGTCAGTAAGGTTCAGGTTCGAAATATCTTAGATTCTCTGATCAGTGTTTAACGGCTTCGGCCGTTTTTTTGTTGAAAAAGGCTACCTTTCGGCAGCCAAATCAATTATTAGAGACTTTCCGGTCTGACACATCGATGGAGCTGGTTTCGGCCTGTTTTCGGCCATGCTTCTTCGCCGTAAACATCGACTCCTGAACCCGTTGGATGGACTGATCACCGATGATTGCTGTTCCGATGCTGATGGAAACATGAATCGGCTGATCGGCGATGGTCAGCGGCAGTTCAAATGCCTTAAGGATATCTGCGGTGATTTGTTTGGCAGATTCTTTGGCGATCAACAGAAACTCATCATTTCCATATCGCCAGGGACCTTGCACATGCTCATACCGTTTGCACACCTGTTGGATTATAAGTATTGTCTGGGCGAGCACAGCATCACCGATGGCATACCCAAAGGTGTCATTGATTTTCTGGAAGTGATCGATGTCAACATCGATCAAAACATTGCCTGCTTGACTTTCTAGTGCGGTATTGATAGATTCGAGATTCATTTCTTTTTGTATCATAGAAGTTCCTTTCTGATGGATGACAGAATATTTCAGCGGGGCGAATATCTGACTTTGAAAGCGGGAGGCACGATACTGACGGACGGACATACCGAAATAACGTTTGAACGCCCGATAGAAGGCTTCACAGGATTCATACTGATAATTCTGTGCGATCTGATAGGCGGATGAACCGGGAATTTGGCACTGATCAGCGATTTCGGATAAGCGGCGATTACGGATGTACTGACTGAGGGTATAACCGGTCACAGCTTTAAACAGTGGGGTAAAGGCGGATTTGCTGACCGCAAGCATCTTGAAAACATCGTCCGATGTCATCGGCTGATCCAGATTTTTCTCAATGAAGATCAAACATTGTTTGATCAGGTATAAGACATCGCTTTTTTCCGTCATAACTTTTCCCGCTGACATTATTGTATAGCATAAACGGTTTTCAGCGTATGACATTTTCGCCATTTTTTGTCAAACGACAGGATTACGATGATATAATAAACGTAGAACAAACCGAGGTAAGATATGATTGAGAATCAATGGTATGCGATCGCTCCGGAAAAAATGATCCCACCGGGGAAGATGATGGGGCTCAGGCGTTTAGGAAAAGAGTTGCTGATATTTCAGACAGCAGATAAGCAGTGGGGATGCATTGAAGATTTGTGCAGCCATCGCGGTGTACAATTATCCGCAGGCAGACTGAAAGAAGACGGATGTGTCGAATGTCCGTTTCACGGACTACGGTTTGATGCCAGGGGAACATGTACGATGATCCCGGCCAACGGAAAGAACAGTCCGGTCGATGATCGTTACAAAGTAAGAAGTTACGCTATCCAAGTCAAATACGGCATCATTTACGTGTTTAACGGCGATAAAGAGAAAGCCGGCGGGGAAGTCCCGTTTTTTACCGATGTTCTGGATGAATCTTTTACTTATAGTGAAATCGCGGATACCTGGGATACCCATTATTCCAGAGCCATTGAAAATCAGTTGGATGTCGTTCATTTGCCTTTTGTTCATCACAATACGATCGGCCGGGGAAACCGGACGTTGGTGCACGGACCCAAAACGGTCGTGATCGAAGATACGATCATTACCAGTGCGGACAATGAGGCCGATCAGGGTCAAAGACAACGAAAACCTCAGGAATGTGAGATCAATCCGGATTTACAGCTGCGCTTTAAGTATCCGAATCTTTGGATCAATATTATCGCAAAGAAAGTGAAAGTCTTCGTGTATTTTGCGCCGGTGGATGACGAACAAGTTGTCCTGTACCTACGCTTTTATCATAAAATCACGCCGTTCAAGATGGTCAACCGGCTCATCGCTTTCTTTGGAAAATATGCAAATCTGATCATCGAACGTCAGGATAAACGCGTAGTGATCACGCAGCGTCCGAAGCGGACGCAGTTGCGCATGGGCGAAAAGCTTATTCAAGGCGATCAGCCGATCGTGACCTATCGTAAACTCAGAGAAGATCTTATCGCTGCTTCGAAAGGTAACGGGTAATGGAAATTTTAGCTTTGATTGAAGATCGTCCGATTCGGCTGATTTTAAGCCATCCGATGGGTCAGTATCGGAAAAGTGAAATACGGCTGATTACCGGGAGTCCGGATTTTTATCAATGCTCGCATTATACCGAACAGCAGGTATTTCATGTAAACTTTTCCACAGATAAACTCCATGAGTTTTTAATGAAGGAATTTTTGCATTTCAGACAGATCGATGCTTGGGGCACTCAGTATATCTGGAATTTTAAGCGTACTAAAAAAGATAAGCTGTTGGTCAGTAAGAAGGTCAACAAGGAGAAAGTTGAAGCGGTTGCTCATAACCGTCCGAAGCAGTATATCCTTGAGGAAAGAAAGGCTGTACCTGCCCTGGTGGATTTGAAAATCATGGATGATCAGGGGAATATCTTCCCATCGCGATTTGCCAAGTTTAAGCAGATCAACCGCTTTTTGGAAATGATTGAAGATGTGATTGAAAAGCAGGATCAGAAGTCATGGAATATCGTAGATTTCGGGTGTGGGAAGTCTTATCTGACGTTTATCGTGTATGATTATCTGACGCGCATCCGGGGATTGGATGTGACAATGACCGGATTGGATTTAAAAGCCGATGTGATTGCGCAGTGCAATCTGACCGCCAAAAAGTACGGTTATGATAAACTTCAGTTCAAACTTGGTAACATCCGGGATTTTGTCAGTGATAAGGATATCGATATGGTCATCAGTTTGCATGCGTGTGATACGGCAACCGACTATGCACTGAATCAGGCGATCCGCTGGAATGCCAAAATCATCATGGCAGTGCCTTGTTGTCATAAAGAGTTGTTGCATCACGGAGATTTCAATGAGTTAGCGATGATCGGAGCATACGGATTGAGCAAAGAGCGTATAAGTGCTTTACTGACCGATAATTATCGGGCGGCGTATCTGGATAGAATGGGATATTCGGTCGACTTGCTTGAAATGTTCGATTTGTCTCACTCACCGAAGAACATTCTGATTCGGGCGCTGCGGCAAGAGCGCAGGCAGAGTCAGAAATCCAAGGAAGTGATTGAGCAGATTGAGGGAAAACTGAACATCCGGCTGACGTTGGGTCGGCTACTGGAGGATGTGTGATGTTTCGGCGCAGGAAAATCTGGTCTGACGGCGAGATCACGTTGGAGTTAGTCGTTAAAACACCGGCCAATAAAGAGAAAAACTGGGTGGCTTCCAACATCTATGATATCCGCCGGATCGAGGATAAGAAAATTGTCGGACGCTGTGACATCCGCTTTGGCATGAACCGGGATTTGTACTATATGGGCAATATCGGCTATGCCATTTACCCACCGTATCGCGGTCATCGGTATGCGGCGAAAGCGACGAAACTGCTCATGGAGATCGCCAGACAGCATAAGATGAAGGAAATCATCATTACCTGCAATCCGGACAATTATGCTTCACGCAGGACATGCGAGCTCTCCGGCTGCATATTGAAGGAGATCGTAGAAGTACCTAAAGATCACGAACTGATCGAACAGGAAGAATATCAAAAGTGCATTTATGTTAAGTCACTGATATGATAGGGCTTACAATCAATCTTTGAAAGAAAATGTCATGAAATGTTTGAAAAAGAGGGGACTTTGTTTCCCTTTTTGATCTTTTTTGGGTATAATCACGGTGGGTGAGATTATGATAAAACTTTTTGCGACCGATTTGGATGGAACCTTGCTTTATGATGGCCATGGTTCGCATCACAACACGAACTTAACGAAGACCCGAGTCGAACTGATTCATCAGTTACGGAAAAACGGAATCCATTTCGCAATCGCTACCGGACGCGATTATTTTACGCGTCATAAAATCAGTGAGCAGATCGGATTTGATATCGATGCGATCGGTTCCAATGGCTGTTGTGTCGTCGTCAATGAAAAGCTGATGGTCAATCATACGTTAAGCTGGGATATCATGGTAAAACTGAATGAACAGCTGGTACAATTCGGATATCCCTTTGAACTGCTGACGATTGACAGCGAAGGACGTCATGTGATGACTAATCCGAAGTCCCACGTGTTTTTTGTGTTCAATCATATGAAAGCCAACGGTGAAATCCGTTCGTTTACCGAAATTCCGTTGCTGGAGTGGGCGAAGCACAGTGAGCAAATGCCAAATAAAATCGTCATCGTCGTCGAGCAACATCGCGATGAGATCATGGAGAAGCTGTTGCCTTTTATCGATAAGTACAACTTAGATATGTTCTATTCCGGTCCGATTTATATTGAAATCATGCCGAAGAATGTCAATAAAGCCTCGGGCATTGAGGTGCTGATGCGTCATTACAACATCAAAGAACATGAGGTTGCGGTCATCGGTGATTCGATGAACGATGCGGCGATGCTCACACGCTTTCAACACAGCTACGTCATGTCACATGCCAGTTCCGATGTATTGAAATTAGGTAAAAAAGTCGTGGATTCAGTCGATGAAGCGATGATGGAAATATTGGGGATTGCTCATGCAGAACTTTAATCTGCATACCCACACTGCCCGGTGCGGGCACGCTTTCGGAGAAGATGAGGCGTATGTGCTTGCGGCGATCGAGGCGAAAATTGCCGTGCTCGGCTTCAGCGATCATGTGCCATGGTCTGATGCGAAGCTGTTTACCGAGCGGATGCCGATGACACTCAAGGATGACTATTTGCGTTCGGTCAATGATCTGAAAGAAAAGTACAAAAATCAGATTACGATCTTGTCCGGATATGAGTGCGAGTTTTTCCCGGAAAATATCGATGAGCTGAAACTGCGCAAGTCCGAAGTGGATTATCTGATTTTGGGACAGCACAATCCTGAGATGGATCAACGTGATTTTGCCCGTCATAATGAGGATGACGATCTGCTGATTTACGCGGATTTGATCGAGCAGGCGTGTGACAGCGGCTTGTTTACGTATATGGCGCATCCGGATTATTTTATGAAGGGCAGAACCCAGTGGAATCAGCGATGCATCGATGTGACCCATCGGATATGCCGGGCAGCTGAAAAAGCGAGGCTGCCCATGGAAGTCAATCTCAACGGGATGCGCTATGGATTGCAGCTGTATCAAGGGTTAGGTGAGCGATATGCCTATCCGTTTTATGAGTTCTGGCAGATCGTTGCTCAGTACGACATCCAAACGGTCTTTGGGTTTGACGCCCACAAACCAGTTACATTAACTGAAAATTTCCGTTATAATAAAGTCATGGAAATCCTTAATGACTTGTCTTTTTCTTGGGTAGAGGATGCTTTTAGCATCATCAAATAGGGGAATGTGGTGAGGAAAGTTGATTAAGCTGGCAAGATATCTGATTCGCAAGCGCATCGTGGTCGCTGTTATGATTTTGACACAGTTGGCCGTTTTGATGCTTTTTGTTTACTCATTAAGTCAGTTTGCGGTTCCGGCGTATGCCACGTTGATCATTCTGAGCATCATCGTCGTCGTTTATATCGTCAATCGTCCGGACAACCCCTCATACAAGCTGTCGTGGGCGATTTTAATATTGTTGGTTCCGATCGTCGGTGGGGTCCTATATCTGATTTTCGGCGGAAAGAAAATACCCAAAGCGCTGAGAAAAGAGATGGTCAAGTCTTCCAATGAGAACGCACCGTTTCTGATTCAGGATCCGGCGGTCCTCAATCAGATCCGCCATTTGGATCCTCAGTTGTTCAAACAGATCAACTATCTGTGGCGCAACTGTTATTTTCCGGTGTATAAAAACACGCAAACCGAGTATTACGATTTGGGCGAGGAAAAGTTTGAGGCGATGAAGCGCGAGCTGAAAAAAGCCGAGAAGTTTATTTTCCTGGAATATTTCATTATTAAAAAAGGCTGCATGTGGAGTGCAATTGAGGAAATCTTGGTGGAGAAAGTCAAAGCCGGGGTGGATGTCCGACTGATCTATGATGATTTCGGCTGTCATGAACTTCCAGAGGATTTTGATGAATATCTCAACCGGCTGGGAATCAAGACGTACATTTTCAATCCGCTCAAACCGACCCTGGCCATCCTTATGAACAACCGTGACCACCGGAAAATATGCGTGATTGACGGGAAAGTCGGGTTTATCGGCGGGGTCAATCTGGCCGATGAATATATCAATGTCGTCGAGCGTTTCGGACACTGGAAAGATACCGCCGTGATGATCCGTGGAGAAGCCGTGTGGAGTCTGACAGTCATGTTTCTGACCTTTTACAATTATCTTTCCAAAGATAATGAAGATATCCTGAAGTTTAAGAATACCGACAGTCCGGAATATATTACCGATGGCTATGTTCAGCCGTTCTCCGATTCGCCAACCGATGACGAGCAGGTCGGTGAGACCGCACATATGAATATTATCAATCTGGCCAAACGGTATGTGTACATCATGACACCCTATCTGATCATCGGTTATGAAATGCAAAAGGGACTGATCACCGCGGCGAAAAACGGGATCGATGTGCGTCTGATGGTGCCGCATATTCCGGATAAATGGTATGTGCATGCGATCACCCGATCCAACTATGAACAGCTGATCAAAGGCGGGGTTCGGATATTTGAATATGAGCCGGGCTTTATGCATGCCAAGTCTTTGGTGGCAGATGATGAAGTGGCGATCGTCGGTACGACGAATATGGATTTTCGAAGTTACTATATGCACTTTGAATGCGGGATTTTGTTTATTGAAGGCAAAATCATCCGCGATCTTAAAAATGATTTCATGCTGACGCAGAAGCAGTGCATTGAAATCACGATGGAAGACTGCTTGCGGGTCGGAACTTTCCGGCGCTGGGGCCGGGCGATTTTGAATTTATTCAGCGCATTATTATGAGGTGAACTATGCAAAAATACGGATTGGTACTGGAAGGCGGCGGATTGCGCGGTGCTTATACGGCCGGCGTTCTGGCTTGGCTGATGGATCATCATATCGACTTTGACTTTGCGGTCGGGATTTCTTCCGGCGCGTTATATGCCGCATGCTTTGTGGCGGATATGCGGGAGCAGTTTCCTCAGTTGTCCGTGGAGTATGCTTCGCGTAAGGAGAATGTCGGTTGGTATCCGATTCTCAATGAAGGAACTCCGGTCGGTTATAATTATTTGTTTGAGACGGTGATCAATCAGAAACTGAAACTGGATGCGGCGCGTGTCCGGCAGGCAAAAACAAAAATGGAATTCGGCATCTACGATTTGGCCAAGCAGTCGACCTTTTGGCTGACCAATAAAGACTGTGATGATCGCTGGCTGTTTATAAAAGCAGCCTGCACACTGCCGATTGCCGGTCGCAGCGTTATGATCAAAGGGAAGAAGTATATGGACGGCGGTTTGACGTCGATGATCCCTATCGAGCGGTCTTTGGAAAACAACTGTGATAAGCATTTTGTCGTTACGACCAAGGACATTTCGTTTGTCCGTAAACCCAATTCAAAGCCGTTACAGTTGCTGTTGGATCTGATTTATCTGAAATATCCGCGAATGCTGAAGGATTTCCGTAAGCGTACAGACGTTTATTATGCTCAGCGTCAACAGGTTTCCCGTTTGGTTGAAGAAGGCAAGGCCATGCACATTTATCCTTCGAAAAATCTCGGGGTCAAGCGGTTTAAAGGGGATCGGGAGCAGTTACAGGCGTTATTTGATTTGGGCTATTCGGACTGTGAAGCACAGAAGGGTCAGATCATTGACTTTTTTGAGGGGAGATAAATCATGAAACTGATATCTTGGAATGTCAACGGACTGCGTGCCGTGATGAATAAAGGATTTATGGATTTCTTCAATGAAGTCAATGCCGATGTTTTTTGCCTTCAGGAAACCAAAATGCAGCCCGACCAGCTGATTTTGGATCTGCCGGGGTATCATCAGTATTTTAACAGTGCCGTACGCAAGGGATATTCCGGGACAGCTGTGTTCACGAAGATCAAGCCGATTCAGGTAACCTACGATATCGGTATCGAACATCATGATCAGGAAGGACGCGTCATTACCTGTGAATATGAGAATTTCTTTTTGGTCACCGTGTACACCCCGAATTCTCAAAATGAGCTGGCCCGTCTGGACTATCGGATGCAGTGGGAGGATGATTTCCTTCAGTATCTCAAGAAACTCGAGCAGGTCAAGCCGGTGGTCGTGTGCGGAGATTTGAATGTCGCGCATAAGGAGATCGACCTCAAGAATCCTTCGTCCAACCGCAAAAATGCCGGGTTTACCGATGAAGAAAGAAGTAAATTCACTCAGCTGTTGGACAACGGATTTACGGATACATTCCGATATCTTTATCCCGATGTCAGGGATGCCTATACTTGGTGGTCGTATATGAATTTTGCCCGCAAAAACAATGCGGGGTGGCGCATTGATTATTTCGTGGTTTCAGAAGCACTGAATGAGCATATCGTTGATGCGATGATCTATCCGGAAGTAATGGGCAGCGATCACTGTCCGGTGGGGTTGATTTTATCCGATTAAAGAAACAGAACAACTGATAAAAATCAATCATGATTCTCAACAGGACATCTCAAGACTGAAAAAAGCACCTTTTTAGAAGAGGGTGCTTTAAAATTGATTGAAAGGAAACTGATCGGGCGGATAACAAGAGAACGTCAACGGCTCCTTGGATATCGGATGAGGAAAAGTCAGTTCACTCGCCCACAGAGCGATCTGCTGACCGGGTTTCGCGGTTGAGTGATAGCGCTGATCTCCCCACAAAGGAGTTTTCCGTGAAGCGAACTGCACTCGGATCTGATGGGACCGTCCAGTCAAAAGCCGAACCGTGCACAGACTCAGATCACCGACCGTTTTTTTACTCAGAACGATCAGTTCACTGTCCTTGCCCTTGGGATCGATGCGAACCATGTTGGTCTTCTCATCTTTGAGCAGCCGATCACTGTACTTGCCTAACTTGGGATCTCCGAAACATACCAGTGTATAGATTTTATCGAGCTGACGCAATCGTACGGACTCGGATAGCCGCGATGCGGCCTTGGATGTTTTCGCAAACACCATCACACCGCCCACCGGCCGGTCCAACCGATGGACCAAACCGACATAGATATTACCGGGCTTATTGTATTTCTCTCTCAGATAATCCTTGATGATCGTTAACATATCCATATCGTTGGACTCATCCTGTTGAACCGGGATGTTCACCGGCTTGATCACGACCAGGATATGATTATCTTCAAACAATACCTCTAACGGAACCATAAACCCGTAACTCCGCATGGCAGTATCAGATCTCTTGATTCGATCGCATTGCCGATTTCACTGACTTCGATGTGACCGTCAAACTCAGAAAGCAGCGTTGTTTTCAATATATTCTCAATCGCCGTGACCGACAGTCCGGTCGTATAGCTGTTTAAAATCATAAACAAAGCATCTTTATCCAAGATATGCATACATTCCGTCAGTAACGGAACCAATTGATCCTCCAGCTTCCACATCTCACCGTTAGGACCGCGGCCATACGAAGGGGGATCGAGAATGATTCCATGATATGTTCTTCCTCTTCTTGCTTCTCTTTGAACGAATTTTACGACATCATCCACAATGTACCGGATATGCCTGTCCTCGAGTTTAGAGAGTTTTGCATTTTCCTTGGCCCACTCCACCATACCCTTGGCTGCATCGACATGCACGACCTCACTGACATTGGGCTCAATGGCCGCTGCCAGCGTTGCCCCGCCGGTATAAGCGAACAGATTGAGGATCCGTAAATTCTTGTTTTCACTGTTTCGGATGCGATCGCGCATCCAGTCCCAGTTGACGGCCTGTTCCGGGAACAATCCGGTATGTTTAAAAGCCGTCAGAGACACTTTAAACGTCAGATCACGGTAGCTGACTGGCCATACATCCGCAAATTTCTTTTTGACTTCCCACGAACCGCCACCGGATTTACTGCGATGATACGTGGCATCGTTGTTTTTCCAGCGTGGATCATTTCCCTTGGGCCAAAAAGCGACGGGATCCGGACGGCGGACGGTCACATGGCCCCATACTTCCAATTTTTCGCCATCGCCGGCATCCAGACAACGATAGTCCTTCCATTCTTTACTGTAACGAATCATCACGGTCACCTCGCCGATATTATAGCACATTGCTTCGGGTTTCAGTTATCACAACCCCCGTGTCATGCTATAATAATGCAGAGGTGAATCTATGACGCAAACACTCAATCTCAACCCGCAACAATCCGCGGCCGTGACGACCACCTCTCGTTACGTACGGATCATCGCCGGGGCCGGCAGCGGGAAAACCCGGGTTCTGACCACCCGGATCGTCCATCTGATCGAAGCGCTTGGCATTCCGCCAAGCAGTATTTTAGCCATTACTTTCACCAATAAAGCCGCCAATGAAATGAAAGAGCGGATTTTACGCATGCTCGGCGATAGCGGCCGGGGTGCTCATATATCAACGATTCACTCGCTGTGTGTCCGGATTTTACGTGAGGATTCCGTTCGCATGCAGCTGCCCCGCAATTTTACGGTGCTGGATGCGGAAGATCAGAAAAGCATCGTCAAAGAAGCCTTGAAAGAATTGAATATCGACCGTCAGCGCTATTCGATCGGTCATCTGATTGACTACATCGGTAATAACAAAGGCGCCGAAATCACGCCGCAACGGGCACTCGAACTGGCCGGAAATCTTTTCGGCGAAAAAGAAAAAGCAAAAATATATAAGTATTATGTCGATAAGTGCAATGCCCAGTACTTTCTGGATTTTGATGATCTGCTTTTGGTTACGGTCAAGATGTTTAAAATGCATCCGGACTGTCTGGCGAAGTGGCAAAGACGCTTCAACTTCATCCATGTCGATGAGTTTCAGGATGTCGATGCCGTGCAGTACACCCTGATCAAGCAGCTGACCGGTGAACATAACAGCGTTTATGTGGTGGGTGATCCTGATCAGACGATTTACACCTGGCGGGGAGCGGATGTCAACATCATCCTTAATTTCGAGCGGGATTTCTCACCGTGTGAAACGGTCGTTTTAAGTGAGAATTACCGGTCTACCCCGGCCATCTTGCGCGGAGCCAACTCGCTGATCAAAAACAATAAATACCGGGTCGATAAAGACCTGTTTACCAACAAGGCACCGGCCGAAGTCATCACGCATGTCAGCTGTCCCAGCGAAGATCAGGAATCGGCCTGGATCGCTCAAAAAGTCAAACAATTGCACAACGAAGGCAAGTCTTATATGGATATGGCCATCCTGTATCGATCCAATTACATATCCCGTTCCTTGGAAAAAGGGTTGCGCGATTTTCATGTCCCTTATGTGATTTACGGGGGCGTCCGATTTTACGACCGCATGGAAGTTAAAGACACTCTGAGTTATTTGCGAATGATCACCCATAACGATGATCTGGCTTTTTTGCGCATCATCAACCAGCCGCGCAGAGGTATCGGGGATAAGACGTTGGAAGTCATCCGTACCGGAGCACGACAAAAAGATATCACGATGTACGACTTTATCAAACAGGGACCGTTGTTTAGCGGTAAGATCCAGAAAACCTTGGATGTTTTCATTCTGATGATTGAGAAGTGGAAAAGCAAAACTGAGCATATGACCTTGGATAAGGTTTTGGAAATGGTCTTGGATGAATCGGGCATCCGGGCAATGCTCGAGGAAAACAACGAAACCGACCGCATCGAAAACTTAAAAGAACTCATCAACGATATCGTGGACTTTATGGACCGCTATCCCGAAGCAGATCTGACAGAATACTTACAGATGGTATCTCTTTACGGAGATAAAGCCGAAGTGTTACAAGGAGAGTTCATCCAGCTGATGACCGTCCATGCGGCCAAAGGGCTGGAATTTGATACGGTCATTCTGGCTTCGATGTCCGAAGGGGTCTTCCCCAATGAGCGGTCGATATCGGACGGACGTCACGGCATCGAGGAAGAGCGGCGGCTGGCTTATGTCGCGATGACCCGGGCCAAACAGAAACTGTACCTGACCGAAAGTCAGGGGTTCAGTTATGTGCTTTCACGACCCAAAACCCGCTCTCGCTTTATTACCGAAATCGATGAACAGACAATCGAACATATCGGCTTGTCTTCGGGCGAAAAGAAAGAACGGAATCTGTCCGCGATTGCCATTTTGAGCGGCGATGATGTCCGGGATCGCTTATCAAAGAAAGAAGCAGTAAAAATCAAAAAGGGCGATATAGTGGAGCATGTGGTCTTTGGGGAAGGCATCGTGATCGGCCTTGAGGAAGATTTGGCAGAAATTGCCTTTAACTTTCCCCATGGGATCAAACGCATCGTTGCTTCACATCCTTCATTGCATATCAAAGGAGGTACCTCATGAGCCATCAACGCATTATTGAATTACGCAAACTGATCAATCAATACAATTATGAATATCATGTGCTCGATGCCCCTACGGTTTCCGATGCTCATTATGATGCATGCATGAAGGAACTGCTACGGCTGGAAAATGAATATCCGGAGATGGCGGATCCGTTGTCGCCGACACAGCGCATCGGCGGTAAAGTGCTCGACGGATTTAAGAAAGTTTCTCATGATGTGATGATGCTCTCTTTGGGCAATGCCTATTCGCTGGCGGATTTGCAGGTGTTTGATGCCCGGATACGTAAAGATGTCGGAGATGTTGAGTATGTGGCAGAACTGAAAATCGACGGTCTGGCCATGTCCTTACGTTATCAAAACGGTCGGCTGGCCTTAGCGGCGACTCGGGGGGACGGTGAGGTCGGAGAAGATGTGACCCATAACATCGTCACCATCAAATCGCTCCCTTTACAACTGAACGAAGATCTGACCTTTGAAGTGCGCGGGGAAGTTTATATGCCCAAAGCAGCATTTAATCAACTAAACCAGCAGCGCTTAAACAGCGGGGCGGAATTGTTTGCCAATCCGCGCAATGCGGCGGCTGGATCGATCCGACAGTTGGACTCGCAAGTCGCGGCTTCACGCCAGCTCGATGCATACTTATACTATCTGGTCAATGCCCAGACATTGGGTATTGCCACTCACAGTGAAGCACTAAAACGGTTGACATCGTTGGGATTTAAGGTCAATCCGCTGACTCGGGTCTGCGCAGATATCGATCAGGTATGGACGTTTATCGAAGAAATGACAAACATGAGGGAACAGCTTCCCTATGATATCGACGGTATCGTTATCAAGGTCAACTCCCTGGAAGTTCAGCAGCGATTGGGCTATACTGCCAAAACTCCGCGTTGGGCAATCGCCTATAAATTTCCGGCGGATGAAGTCATGACGACGCTGGAAGATATTTTTCTGACTGTCGGCAGAACCGGCAAAGTCACACCCAATGCCCAATTGACCCCGGTGACGTTGGCACAGACGACGGTCGGTTTTGCGCAGCTGCACAATGAGGATTATATCCGAAACAAAGATATTCGCATCAAAGATAAGGTCATGGTTCGCAAAGCCGGCGATATCATTCCGGAAGTCGTGGTCTCATTACCTCACTTACGGGATTCTGACAGTCAGCCGTATCAGTTTCCCAGACACTGTCCGCGCTGTGCACAGCCGTTGGTCCGATTCGAAGATGAAGCGGATACCTACTGCATCAACAATGAATGTCCGGCGCGTATCGTGGAAGCTATTGCTCATTTTGCATCGAGAGATGCCATGAATATCGAAGGATTGGGTGTCAAGCGGGTACAACAGCTCTATGAGCAGGGACTAATCCGTTCGATCGAGGACATTTACTTTTTACATCAGAAAAAAGAACAGCTTGTCATTTTGGAAAAAATGGGCGAAAAATCCGTGGAAAAACTCTTGGCGGCGATTGAAACCAGCAAGAACAATTCATTGGATAAGCTTTTATATGGATTGGGTATCCGTCATATCGGCGAGAAAGCTGCGACGACGCTGGCTTCACGGTTTGAGACGATGGAAGGGTTGATGAATGCCACCGAAGAGCAGTTGTGCTCGGTTCGCGAAATCGGATCGGTCATGGCTCAGTCATTCGTTCTATTTTTCTCACAGCAGCCCAATCATCATCTGATTGACGTATTGCGTTCGGTCGGTGTCAATATGGAGATGACGAAGAAGAAAGCCGAGAAAACATCCTTTTTCTCAGGGAAAACGATCGTACTGACCGGCACACTGATTCAAATGACGCGAAACGAGGCTTCTGACTGGCTCAGCCGTCAGGGAGCCAATGTGACTTCTTCGGTGTCAAAGAATACGGATATTGTTATTGCCGGCAGTGAAGCGGGCAGTAAACTGACCAAAGCACAGAGCCTTGGGGTCACGGTATGGGATGAAGAACGATTTATGCAGGAGGTGGTTTCCATTGAAAATTAAACTGATGATTGTGTTGATTTTGATATTGACTTTGACCGGCTGTTTTGGCGGTGAGGATATCGATGATCCCAACATCATCAAACCGACGACCGAAGGGGAGTATTCGCTGATTGCCGATTTTGAGGTATCTCCGGTCCGTCTGTATCACGGTACGTACTTAGGATCGTATGATGCTATGGAAATCGGACGACGTCTTCAACAGAAATCGAAAGTCCATTTTCCGATCGAACAGCATTACTTGCAGGAAGGTCAGATATTGAATTACGACCGGCTGATCCGTCTGGTCCGCCGGGAATCCGATGAAAATCCCCAAGGATTGAATCCGCCGGCCGGAAGCAGTTTTGATATCGGGGACGGAAAAACGTTTGTGGAGGATGCTGTGGTCGTAGCGGATATCGTTGAACTGAACTTTCTGGGCAATGCCTCGCAACAATATGCTTTAAAAGGTATATCCCTGGCGATCGTTTTAAATCAGAATGTACGTCGGACCGTCGATGGGGTGGACACATTCGTAACCATTCAGACGGACCGTCTGTATCAGTTTGGTACCGATATCGGCCGAAAACTGGAAAGCTACTTGCGGACCATTCCGGCAGTCGGTGATATTCCGGTATTTATCACGCTGTATTCGACAGCCAGTGCCGATGCGACTCTTCCCGGTTCCTTTATCGGTGAAGGCCTGTTTAAAAATCGCAGCGGCCAGTTTGTCCGTAATCAGGAGAAATGGGTCATATTGCCTTCAACAGAAGCCACCAATCTGGACGGTGTGTTGGCATCGCAGTTTACAACCTTGAAATCAACGTTGCAGAATCTGCTTCCTGAGGCCATCGGTGTCATCGGGAAAGTCAGGTTTATTGATAATGAAGCCGATGAAATAAAAATCACGATCAACATGGTCGCCAAAACTTACACCGAAGTCAGTATCGTGGCACAAATCACGGCACAACTGCTTGACACATTTGAAAATAACGATATGCTAATTGTGGTAGAGATCCGATCGTTGGGCACTGTGATGGCCGTGATGCAGCGTAACCGCAATCAAGACAAGCCCACGGTCATTATGTTAAATTAAGGAGCATGTATGGAGAGTATTTCGAAAGAGAAGGTAATGACACTGGCGAAGCAGCTGATGCTTCGTCTCAGTGATGAAGAGGCAGAGAACATTGTTGCTGAGTTTGATACATTATTGAAACAGCTGAACCTGTTGGATCAGATCGATACGACCGATGTGGCGGAGATGGTTTATCCTTTTGAACATCCCACAGATTTTTTCAGGGAAGACACTGTCGATCATGTGCTGACGGTTGAAGATGCATTATATAACGCTCCGGTAGAAGAGCAGGGGTATTTTGTGATCCCGAAAGTGGTGAAGGACTGATGTTTGCGAATCGTAAAATCGAGAATATCGAACTCGAAGTCAGAACCGCTGTCCTATTGGCTCGTCGGCAACAACCGATGATCAATGCGATGGTATCGTTTATGGACGTTGATGAGGCGATTGAACAAGCGAAAACTTCTGATGGACGGTTAAAAGGATTACCGATCATTTTGAAGGATAATGTTTTGACGAAAGGAGTCCGCACCACGGGCAGCGTTGAAATCCTGGATAATTATATCGGTGCTTATGATGCAACGATCACGACCAAGCTGAAAGAGGCGGGTGCTGTCATCATTGGGAAATCGGCATTGGATGGTTTGGGTATGGGCGGTACCGGGACAAACTGTCATACAGGATCTGTGTGTAATCCGTATGATGTCGAGCGGATGGCTGGTGGTTCATCGGCCGGTTCGGCCGCGCTGGTCGCTTCGGGAGCCGTATCCTTTGCGATCGGCTCGGATACCGGGGACAGTGTCCGCAAACCGGCATCGTTTGTCGGTGTTGTGGGTGTCAAACCGACATATGGCCGAATATCGCGATATGGGATCATACCGTATGCTTCCTCGTTGGATCATGTCGGATATTTTACGCGCAGTGTTGAAGATGCAGCTTTGGCTTTGGAAGTATTGGCCGGCCGTGATGATAAGGATATGACTTCATCGTTTCGAGAGGTTGAATCATATCTTAAGAATCTAAACGGAAATTTAAATGGAAAGACAATCGGAATTTTGGGTAATGTGATCGATTCGATCAAAAACCAGGAAACGCTGCATCTCTTTTCAGATCTGATGAAGAAGTGTGAGCAGTCGGGGGCTAAGATCAAAGTCATCACCATGAATCCGCAATTGCTTCAGACCTGTCTGCCGGTGTACTACATCATTGCTAACAGTGAGGCGACGGCCAATCATTCCAATCTCGACGGTGTCCGTTTCGGAATGCAGGTGTGGGGTGATTCTCTCGAAGAACTGATGACCAATTCCCGCACCGAAGGATTCAGTTTTCTGTTACGCAAGCGCTTTGTCATCGGCAGTTACAGTCTTGCCGATGAGAATCAGGAGCTTTTGTTGCGTAAAGCTCAGAAAGTCCGCCGTCTGCTGGTTGAGGAATTTGAGCGGGCATTGGCTGATGTCGATGTGTTGGTGGCTCCAGCCAGCGGGGATGTTGCGCCGCTGCTGACTGATAAATCAGCCGATCTGCTTTCTGCCCGCTATCTGATTGCGGAGAATTATATGGTTTTGGGTAACTTTTCGGGATATCCGAGCATGACGGTTCCCATGGGTAGGATTCAGGGATTGCCGATCGGCATCAACCTGACCGCAAAACCGTTTGAAGAGCAGACCATGTTCAACGTGGCTTTAGGTATGGAAGAAATTACCGGCTGTAAAGACATGGTCGCAGAGGTGAAAATATGAGTTTTGAGGTCATCATCGGGATAGAGATTCACTGTGAACTGAAAACGAAGACCAAGATGTTTTCGGGTGCGCCGGTTTCCTTCGGTCAGCCGGCCAATTCGTGTGTCAATGAAATCGATTTGGGTCATCCGGGAACGTTGCCATCGCTCAATAAGCGTGCAGTCGAACTGGCCATTACCGCATGTGAACTGTTGCATTGCGATATCGACCGTCTGATCCGTTTCGATCGAAAAAACTATTACTATTCGGATTTGCCCAAAGGGTTTCAGATCACTCAGCAGTTTCATCCCATCGGTAAAAACGGACATGTGGAAATTGAAGTCGATGGCGTAAACAAACGTATTCGGATCAACCGTTTGCACATGGAAGAGGATACGGCTAAACAGTTTCATCATGGGGATGTCACTTGGATCGATTTTAACCGGGCCGGAACACCGCTGATCGAAATCGTTACCGAGCCGGATATCCGCAGTGCCAAAGAGGCGGCAGCCTTTGTTGAGAAAATGAAGTCGCTGTTGGAATTTGGGGATATTTCAGATGTTCGGATGGAAGAAGGATCGTTGCGCTGCGATGTCAATATTTCCTTGCGTCCGTATGGATTTGAAGGCTTTGGCACGAAAGTTGAAATCAAAAATTTAAACTCGGTCAATAACGTTCAGCGGGCGATCGAAGCTGAGATTGTACGTCAGAGTGAAGTTTACTTAAAAGGCGAATCAGTCGTTCAGTCGACGCGCCGTTATGATGAAACAAGCCGCAAAACGGTGCTGATGCGTAAGAAAGAGGGCACGGTCGATTATAAGTATTTTCCGGAGCCCAACATTCCGCCTGTCAGGATTTCAGATGAGTTTTATTTCAGAGTAAAAAGCCGTCTGCCTAAAACCGCTCAAGAGCGCAAAATGATGTACATCGGTGAATATGAGTTATCAGAGACGGATGCATCGATTCTGACATCAGGTAAAGATCTGGCGGATTATTTTGAGGCCATCCTGCATTACGGAGCTCCGGTAAAAAGCACGGCCAACTGGCTGATCAGCGAAGTGCTGTCGGTAGCTAGCTTGCGCAATGAACTCAAATTTGCAGATTGGATTTCTCCCCAAGACATGGCTGATCTGCTGATCATGGTCAAAGACGGAAAAATTTCCGGAAAACAAGCCAAAGAAGTGTTTGCGGATATGACTCAGGGGGGACATCCCAAGGATATCGTGAGCAAAAAAGGGTTGGTTCAGGTGTCTGATGAAGGTCAGCTGCTGAAGTGGGTCACAGAAATATTGGATAACAATGCTCAGTCGATTGCGGATTATAAAAACGGGAAAGATCGTGCGTTGGGCTTTTTGGTCGGTCAGGTCATGAAGCTTTCTAAGGGAAAAGCCAATCCGGCGATGACCAGCGAGATGCTTGTCAGTGAACTGTCGAAACGATAAATCGTGCATTCTCTGATAAATTATTGTAGAATAAGTTCGGTAGGGAGGATTTTATGACTCAGAAGAAAAAAACTGTTAAAAAGAGCAATCTTTCAAAAATACATTGGCCGGCGGTCATACTGATTTTAAGTCTGATCCTCATTGCGATTCCGACCGTGGCTATCGGTAAGGTGTTGTACGATGCTTTTGCGGCGACAGGAACCCCAGCCTTTGGCAATCGCTTCGAGATGGATTTAGATCCCATGATTACCAAAGATCAGATCGATGATCTGGAAGATCAACTTTCATCCGAATCGCTTGTGGAAGAGGTGTCGGTCACGTTGATCAGTGCATCTCTGCGTGTCAATATCGATGTGACAGATGATATCACGTTGGAACAGCTCAATGCGTTAGCGGCGAATGTGTATACCAAAGTCATAACGAAATTTCCGCGTGAGACGTATTTTATGATGAAGGAAAATTCGAAGATGTATGATCTTGAATTGCATATTCTCAATAATATCGAACTGAAGGATGAGGAATCGTATAAGTATCTGATATTCGTTTTGAATTCGATGATGGAAGAACCGATCATTCAGTTGGTTTCCGATCCGAAGAATCCTGAATTTGTGGCGGCTCTTTATGAGCGTCTCAATGGCAACTCAGAAGAATCCAATGGAGGATAAAAGGGCAATGCCCTTTTTTTAAAATGTGATGAAAAAAAATGAGGTCGTGTTTGGTTGTGTGAGTGATTATACGTCGGAAGGGTTGGGTGTCGTGAAGCTCGATGGTTTTCCGGTGTTTGTGAAGGATATGATGATCGGGGAGTGCGGGGAGATCGTTGTAACATTGGTTAAGAAAAGTTTTGCTTACGGTCGCAGACTTTCCGTTGTCAAGGAAAGCAAGGATCGTGTAACGCCGCGATGTTCTGTGGTCAAGCAGTGTGGCGGATGTCAGATAATGCATATGTCACAAGAACATCAGGCGCAGTTTAAGCATCATCTGGTCGAACAGGTCATGCGTCGGATTGCGAAAATCGACACGGAGGTTCACCCGATTCTGACGATGTCGAATCCCTGGTTTTACCGAAATAAGGTTCAGGTGCCAGTACAATCGACGTCCGAAGGGGTCAAAATCGGGTTTTACCGCTATAACTCCCATGAGATCATCGATATGGATGAGTGTATGGTTCAAAGCAAAGAGCAAAATGAGATCATCGCCTGGCTTCGGGTTTTTCTGACGAATCGTCCCATCTCACAGCTTCGACATGTCATCATCCGTCAGGCATTTAAATCAAAGCAGGTGATGGTGGCGTTTGTTTCTAAATATCGGAATTTTGATCATCAGGACAAACTGGTTGACCTGATGACCAAGCGTTTTGACTATATAAAAAGTATTATGGTATCGGTAAACAACCGTGAGGATAATGTGATCATGGGCGATCGGGATGATGTCCTGTTTGGTCTGGATTATATTGAGGATGATTTGATGGGGTTGAAGTTTAAGGTGTCCTTGCGCTCGTTCTTTCAGATCAATCCGATTCAGACGGAAGTACTGTATCATCAGGTTTATCTGGCTGCACAGCTAAAGAAATCGGACGTTTTATTGGATTTGTATTGCGGAGTCGGTACGATCGGCGGTTTCTTGGCGAGGTTCGTCGATGAGGTGATTGGGGTCGATGTCGAGCCTGCGGCCATCGAGGATGCCAAGGCCAATGCCCAGCGGAATCATATCTCAAACATTGATTTTTGGGCAATGGATGCCCATGGTGCAAAAGTCAAACTGGCCAGTGAGAATAAGAAAGTCAACGTCATCGTCGTTGATCCGCCGCGAAAAGGATTGAGTGTGCAGGTGATCGAGGATATCCTCGAGATTGCCCCAGAGCGATTGCTTTATGTATCGTGTGATCCGGCGACCCTGGCAAGGGATATTGCGTTGCTTAAGGATCAGTATGAGATCAAAGTTATCCAGCCTGTGGACATGTTTCCGCAGACGTATCATGTTGAGACGGTGGTATTGATGTCAAGGGTTAATAAATAAGAGTGTAAAAAAGCAAGTAAATAAAGGCTTTCCGTGGTTTGAGGTCTGGTTCTAAGCCGGAAGGATAATCACGGATTTTTGCTTTGTGGGAAGATATCCAAGAGTGGTGGATTACTCACCGGATTTACGAATTTGAATATAGGCTTGGTGAGTTGAAAAGATTGCTGGCAAAAATGTGGTGAGTTGACAAGATGGCTATTGGCTTGAAT
>JAVBWK010000016.1:0-12074 GCA_036677505.1 Erysipelotrichaceae bacterium | reverse complement strand
TCAAATCTCATGAAGAATACATCAAAATAGTGAAATCGTGGTTAATTTTCTACAACACTCAAAGAAGAAAAAACAAAAAGCAGACACTTTTTATTTAATGTCTACTTTATTGGGTGCACTTCACAGACACTTTTTATTTAATGTCTACTTTATTGGGTTCACTTCAAGATTACTTTTCTTTTGATAAATGGGTTGTTTCAATCACGAAACCGCGTACTCGGTTACGAATCTGATCCCTGAGTTGTCGAGCCTGATCAAGTTTCTCCTCCCAAGTCCCCTCAAATTCCTCCGGATCGGGTAAGTTCCAATGCAGACGTTGTTGAATGCCTGGAAATACCGGACATTTTTCTTCGGCTTCCCGAGAGCAAACTGTGATCACATGATGATAAAGACGGCCTTGCTTGTAAAACTCAAAAACACTGTCAGATGAGTTTTTACTTATATCAAAGCCTGCTTCTTCCATAACGGCAATGGCAAGCGGATTGATTTCCTTGGTCATCAGTCCGGCACTTTGCGCGATAAACATATCACCATATTCATGATTTAAGAAAGTTTCAGCTATCTGACTTCTAAACGAGTTATAAACGCATACAAATAAAACACGGATTTTTTCCATATTCGCACCTCTGATTATATTCTATGAAAAGTTTATGAGAGATTATCAATTTTGAGTTAAAAATCCGTTACATTGCATTTATTTTGATATTATTTCAGTGGAGGAGAATTTATGAACTTCAATATCCGAAAAGCGACCATCGAGGATGCCCATGCTATGGCAATCGTTCATGTGGAAAGTTGGAATCAGACGTATCGCGGACAGATCCATCCGGATTTCATTGCCGGACGCACGATCGAAAAAAGTGAGAACATGTTTCTTTCGATGCGCTGTGAAAACACCATCGTCATTGCAACCATGGGAAAAATCGTCGGATTTTGCGGATACGGGAAATGCCGAGACGAAGATATGTCCAAGGACACCGGAGAAATCTGGGGGATGTATATGCTTGCCTCCTACCACGGTCGGGGATGGGGAGCACATCTGATGAACGTGGCCCTAATGGAATTGCGATTGTTTGGATATAAAAAGGCCACGCTTTGGGTGTTGTCCACCAATCAGCGGGCCATTGATTTCTATCGCAGACAAGGATTTGTTGAGGATGGTCTGATCAAAGAAGTGATACTGATTACACCGGTCAAAGAGATCCGGATGGTTCATCCGATGTGATGAGCCAGTCAGATTCAAACTCGATATGTTTTGCCTGATGAAACCGGGCAAACCGCTCAATACACTGTTTCAGTGAATCCATCTCCAATTCGCTTTCCTGCCAAAACCGCTTTACGCTCAAGGTTTTGGTTTTCTTTTGATGTACAACTTCGATTCTGCCGATAAATCCGTCATTTTGAATGACAGGCAACACATAATAACCGTATTTGCGCCGATGCTGCGGTTCATAAATCTCCCACTTATAATCAAATCCGAACAATGCTGAGATCAGCTTGCGATCCCACAACATATTGTCCAGCGGAGCTAAAAACTCTGTCCTTGATGTAATGATTTCATGTTGCCGGGTAAACAAGGAGAGATTCTCCGATGGGATATAGAGTGGTTCCCTCATTCCCTCAACGGACACTTGAGTAATTTTATGTTGGGCACACAATCGCTCAAACGCGGCTTTTCGCCGATCAGCTTTCAGATCCATGATTCCCAAGAATGCATCGGAGGGCTTATTCCACAACATCCCGACCGATTTGATCCGACGATATACGAAGAGGTCATCATGATCATCATCTGACATCACATGATCACTCAGTTCACTGTCAAACAGACGGTCTCTGCGAGTGTAATACTTGATCGTCCCTTTCTTGTGATGAATCACCAGATCACCGCGAAAGTACAAAGTCTCCAACACGACTCTCGCCGAACTGGAAGAACTCCAATACCAATCAGCCCGCTCTTTCAGATCGAAGTCTTTACTGCAGGCAAAATCATTTTTTTGCAAGTAATCCATGATCATCTGCTCGTGTCTGTCTGTCACTTCACTGCTTCGGCTTTCATTGCGATAGTACGCTCGACGCCGGCTCATCAGCGGCCAGTCCGACACCGGCATGATCGACAGATTCTTATCAAAATAATCGATTAGCGTACGATCTTCGTAGAGCAGCTTCTCGAGCCAATGGATCTTATAATCTCGGATGCGAGACTGAAGAGTCAGATCGGCATTTCGTCCGCAGACATCGATCGGATCAAACTGAATACAACCGACTTTACGGATGAAATCCATGATCCCGGTCGTATGCGCATATTCATTTTCATTCAATAATCCGTGATACGTCAATAAGTATCGACGGGCGTTTTCCTTGGACTGACAGTACATTTTCATCACCGAATTTATTATAACAAAAATCACAGGATGAAAATCTGTGATATGATGATATCGGTGATATACAATGGAAATAATCAACCTCAATCCGCAGGTGTCGGTATCACGGATCATCCAGGGACTCTGGCGTCTGACCGACTGGAACTGGACTCTGACACAGACCGTCGAATTTTTCGAACAATGCATCGCGATGGGAGTAACGACCTTTGATACCGCAGAAATCTATGGCAATTATGCTTGTGAAGAGCGCATCGGCGAGATTCTCAAAGCTGCGCCGCACCTGCGAGAACGCATGCAGATCGTAACCAAAACCGGAATCAATATGTTCAGTGACAGACGGGCCTATACGATGAGTCACTACGATACCCGAAAGCATAAAGTCGTCTCGTCCTGTCAACAAAGCATCCAACGGATGAACTGCGATATCATCGACCTCTTTCTGATCCATCGCGAAGATCCGCTGATCGATCATAAAGAACTGGGCAGAACCCTCGATGAACTTGTGGATGCCGGCTGGGTCAAAGCTGTGGGAGTCTCCAACTTCGATCCGATAAAATTTGATGCTTTACAAGCCCACATGCGACACAGACTCGTGGTCAATCAGATCGAATGGTCTCCGGTTTGTTTCGAACATTTCAATAATGGCAATATGGACTACTTACAGAAAATGAATGTGGTTCCGATGATCTGGTCCCCACTGGCCGGCGGGCGGTTATTCACTTCTTCTGAAGAAAAATATGTTCGCGCCCGCAAGAAAATCGACGAGATTGCCCGGCGTCACGGAGTGGAAAGTGAGACCATCATCTTTGCCTGGCTGCTCTATCATCCGGTCAAAGCACTGCCGATTTCGGGCAGTTCCAAAATCAAACGGCTGAAATTCGCGGTGGATGCCTTAAACGTGGCATTGACTCACCAAGAGTGGTATGAGATTTACACGGCCAGCGGGCAACAACGGCTGCGCTAGAAAAGAGTGTTTATGCAACTGAATCAAAAAAATATGAAACAGCTGATGATATTGATCGTTTTTGCGGCACTGATGCTATTTGTCAGTCTCAACTTCATGGATTTGCTGGGACGTACCTTACGCTTTTTATCGATTCTGACCCCGTTTATGGTCGGATTCGCGATTGCTTTTATATTTAACGGACCGATGATGTGGATTGAGCGGTTTTTGTACGAAAAGCCCGGATGGCTGAAAAAACTGCCTGCCAAGATGCATCGTGCCATCAGTTATCTGATCACATTGATCGCCTTTACGATTGTGATCGCCATGATCCTGATGTACATCCTGCCTCAGTTATACGATACGTTGCGCATGATCGTCATTGAACTTCAGCGCCCGGATCACTGGACCAACCTGATCGGCTGGCTCGAAGGGATCATCGGTGAAAATCAGATGATTGAAAACTGGATAACCGGATTGGAAATCAACTGGCTGGACATTGAGAAGACGATCGTTGCCTTCTTTGAACAAAGCTGGCTGGAATGGTTACAAAATACTTTCTCCTTTGCTTCTTCGCTGCTTAGCGGTTTGACCACGCTGATCATTGGCTATTTCTTCTCGGTGTACGCTTTGATGCAGAAGGAATATGTCATTCGCGGTCTCAAAAAAGTCGTCTATGCATTTTTGAGTCAAAAAGCTGCGGACACACTGTTAGAGGTCGGATCGCTGTCCAATCGTATTTTCTCCCATTTTCTCTTTGGTCAGTGTGTCGAAGCGGTCATTCTCGGATCGATCTTCTTTGTGGTATTAAATCTGTTGGGATATCCCTATGTATTGCTGATCAGCGTTCTGGTCGGTGTAACAGCATTGGTTCCGATGGTCGGCGCACTGATCGGGATGGTCTTTGGCTTTTTGCTCATCCTGATGGTCGATCCGATCAAGGCTTTGTGGTTTATTCTGATTTTCAATATCATCGGCCAAATCGAAAACAACTTTATCTACCCGCAGGTGGCCGGTAAGGCTTCCGGACTGCCTTCCATCTGGATTCTGTTGGCAATCACGGTGGGAGGTACCTTGTTTGGGGTACTGGGAATCCTCTTATTTATCCCGCTGGCCTCCGTGATTTATGCGGTATTTAAAGACATGGTCAACAGTCGGCTGACAAACAAAGGAATTGAAAAGACGGGATGACCCGTCTTTACTGTATATAAGCATCGTTTCCCCGGGTGTCCCAACAGACGATCGCCGGAAAATCCTCGACTTCCAGTTTGTAAATCGCTTCCGGACCGAGATCTTCATAAGCAGCGACTTCACTGTTCTTCACGCATTTTCCCAGCATCGCCCCGGCACCGCCGATGGCAACCAGGTAGACCGCCTGGTTTTTTAACAGCGATAGCTTGACCGCATCGTTGCGATAGCCTTTGGCAATGATCATCTTCAGACCTAAGTCCAACAGAGTCGGTGTATAAACATCCATTCGGCCCGCGGTCGTCGGACCGGCACTGCCAAAACGTTGTCCCGGCGGGGTGGGCGAGGGACCGACATAATAGAGAATCTGATTGACAACATCGAAAGGCAATGCTCCGGTCGTATTCAGGTCATCAATCATGCGTTTATGCGCGGCATCACGCGCCGTATAGACCGTACCGGAGATAAATACCAAATCGCCGGCCTGCAACCCATCGATCACATGCTGCTGAAGCGGAGTCTGAATTTTGATCATGATAACACCACCTTGGTATGTCTGGCCATATGGCAGTTGATATTGACGACCACCGGCATCGACGCGATGTGAGTAGGGAAGTTTTCGATAAAGACATCCAAGGCTGTCGTGCTACCGCCCAGTCCCTGCGGACCGATACCCATCGCATTGATTTCCGCCAGAAGTTCTTTTTCCAGATTGGCATAACGTTCATCCGCGTTACGATCACCGATTTCTCTAAACAGCGCTTTTTTAGCCAGCACTGCCGCATAGTCCATCGTACCGCCGACGCCCACACCGACAATCAGCGGCGGACAGGCATTGGGACCGGCATTTCTTACCGTGTCCAATACAAATTGCCGGACACCGGCCAGACCTTCGGAAGGTTTGCACATTTTCAAGGCGGACATATTTTCTGAACCGAATCCCTTGGCCGCAACTTCGATTTCGATTTGATCGCCATCAACGATGTCGGTATACAGGATGGCGGGTGTATTGTCCTTGGTATTCTTACGGTCAAACACCGGATCATCAACGATGGACTTGCGCAAATATCCGACATCATACGCTTCACGGACTCCCTGATTGACCGCTTCTTTTAACGAACCGTCGACAATCAGTACATTCTGACCGATAGTCATGCGAACGACGACCATGCCCGTATCCTGACACATCGGCAACCGGTTTTCAGAGGCTGTATCGCTGTTTTCCAACAGGATTTTCAGAATGTTTTTGGCAAGAACGGACTTCTCCTGATCCATGTACTTTGTCATGGTCTCTTGCATTTTCGGACTGTACTTATACTGAATGGCCAGACAGCCCTCTTTGACCGCTTCTTTAATCCTCTTTGCTGAAATCTTCTTGATGTTCATGTTCTTCACGCTCGCTTTGCTCTTTGGTCTTCTTTAACAACAACTTGCGCCCCGGAATCCCCGGTTTGGTCATGGTTTTGGCATTGAGAATGACCTCCAACTCGCCAGGCTCGATCAGTTTGCTTTCCAACAGGATTTCCTTTAACTTGCGGTTTTCAAACAGTGCCTGCTTGGCCAGTTTCGAAGCATTGGCATAACCGATATGCGGAGCGACCGCAGTAATTGTGCCAATGGAAATATCGACCAACTCCTGACAGCGCTCGACATTGGCCTCAATCCCGTCAATCGCATTTACCCGCAAAGTGTAGCACACATTGGTCAGCGTTTCCAAAGATTCAAATATCTTATAAAATAATACCGGTTCGAAGACATTGAGTTCCAACTGCCCGGCTTCAGCGGCTTTTAAGATGGTCAAATCGTTACCGAATACATTGAAACATACCTGATTGGTCACTTCGGCGATGACCGGATTGATCTTGCCGGGCATGATCGACGAGCCGGGCTGACGTTCTGGGAATCGGATTTCCCCAAATCCTGTTTTCGGACCGGAAGCCATCAGACGCAAGTCATTGGCCATTTTAGACAGGTTGACTGCCAGGGTTTTCAGTGAGCTGGAAGCCCACACAAAGGTATCGACATTGCGGGTAGAATCGACCAGATCCTTGGCTGAGGTCAGCGTGATCCCACAGATGTGACTGAGTTCTTTGACGATGATTTTCTTGTACCGTTCATCCGCATTCAGACCGGTACCGACGGCAGTCGCACCCATGTTGACGGCTTTGAGATCATTGAAAGCCACGCGGATGCGCTTGATATCGCGGGTAAATGAGGTCGCAAAGGCATGGAATTCCTGTCCCAGCTGGATTGGGATGGCATCCTGAAGATGGGTGCGTCCCATTTTCAGTACATTCTCGAATTCTTCACTTTTCTTAAGCAAGGAAACTTGCAACAGCTGTAATTCCTGAAGCAGTTCTCTGACCAGAAACAGACTGGCCAAACGGCCGGCCGAAGGGTAGACATCATTGGTCGACTGACCGAAATTGACATGATCGTTAGGATGTATATAATCATATTCACCGATCGGACGGCGGGCCAGTTGTGCGGCCCGGTTGGCGATGACTTCGTTGGCATTCATGTTGACCGAAGTACCGGCACCGCCTTGGATGGCATCGGTAATGAACCATTCATCCAGCTTGCCGTCGATGACTTCATCACAGGCTTTAATGATATATCTTGATCTGCGCCCGTCCAAAAGTTCGGCCTTCTGATTCGCCAGGGCACTGGCCTTTTTGATCATGCCGAGAGCACGGATCATCTGTTTATGGATCGGGCGTTTGGTAATCGGGAAGTTTTCGATTGCGCGTTGGGTCTGAGCACCGTAAAGGGCTTCGATCGGAACCAGGACTTCGCCAAGGGAGTCCCTTTCAACGCGAAACTCGTTGGAATTCATGGGTGTATCCTCCTAAACAAGATAACAATTTTTCGTTCGACTCCATTGTAACATATTTCAATGAAGTTCAAAGGTGAAAGTCCGCAGTTTTTGTTTATCTATAAGCGCAGGTTCGGTATAATAGAAGTACAGACGTTAATTGAAAACAAGGAGGACGAGTCATGCACATCCGATTTGCTCATCATTTGTTTGACGATTACATTTTCCGTCGCGGCGTCGATTACATGGAGTGGGGATTGGTGCGAAAGCGTCCGATCAGCGACCCGCATGTGTTTGACATGGTTGTCGACGGAACAAGACCGTATCATATTCAGATCGCTGTTGATGATGCCGGACATCTGCTTTCGCATACGTGCGATTGCGGGGTGCGTCACTGTAAACATCAGGCGGCCAGTTTCATCATGCTTTCGCAGCGTCAGAGCAAGGACTATGAGGTTGGCAGTCATCTGCATTTGGACAGTAACATCAATGCGACCATTCAGGATCCCGATCAGTTGCATACGGTCGTTATCGAACAATTAACGCTGGCTCTTCAGGCGGCCGCCCAAAATGAGAATGTCGATATTTTGTTTGAGGCTTACGAGTATTACAACGAACAGATGCACTGGCTGCTGGACCATCACTGTTATCAGCCGGCTCTGATCGTATTGGAGTTTATGATGGATGAAATCGTCAGTTACTGGACAGCCAGTAACAACGATTTGGAGAAGATGAATTTCTTTAAGAAGCAGACCATGTGGATTAAGGCGATTGCGGCTTCCTATCAGATCGATCCGCGCCGGCTGATTTCTGATGTCTTGCTTTGGACACAGCTGTATCCGGAAATCAGTCATGAGGTCAAAGGTCTTTGGCTTCAGGCCTTATGTGTCTTCGCCTCTGATGATTTACTGAAAGAAGATCTGCTTCATGTCATCGATTCGATCAGTGAGGGAATCGATCATCCGCTGATTTTGGCAGAAATCGAGTTTGCCTATAAGCTGGCCGCTCAAGAAAGCGATTTGCTCGAGTATGCGAAGGCGCATAAGGATTCAGATCTGATTCGAAGTCATCTGATCGAGATTTATCTGCAGCAAAACCGATCAAAAGAAGTCGTTGAACTGTGTCGGCAGAAAATCCGGCAATCTCCTAAACATGAGGATGTCGGTTGGGTAGGTTCGATGCTTGAGGCATACCGGCAGTTGGAAGACGATACTGGCTTTCGGGCCACGTTGAAATGGCTGTATTACTGCGGAGAGGGCAATGCGTTGGAGCATTTGCGCAGCATGACCGACCGACGTTTGTGGCGGCAGGAAGTGGATGATATGATTCGGGAGTTTCATCAGGGAGCTTTTTCCGATTGGGTGTACCGTCATTTACTGACCGAGGAAAAGCGGTGGGAGGAGCTGGCTGTGTATGTCGGGGAAAATCCGCATTTTATCGCGCAGCTGCATCCGTATCTGATCGATCCTTATCCGCACATGGTATATGAACTGCTCATCGAACATATTGAACGATTATATCGCCGGGAGCAACGGATTGAGATCATCGCTCCTTGGATTTCGGTGATCAGTGAGTATTTCAGTGAAGCTGAAGGCTGGGCATTGATTGAGAAGTATAAGAATTAATCGGTATCATTTCATCATCTCATACATCCTTCGGGATGTATTTTCTTTCAGAAGTGCTATAATAGTCGTTATAAGTCAAAGGAAGATGAACCTATGAATCACCCCAGAATCTGGTTTGAACAAATCAGCCAAATCCCGCGCGGAAGCCTAAATGAGAAACAGATTGCAGATTTTTTAGTTGAATTTGCCAAGAAACACGATCTCAATTTTGTGCGCGATGAAATGCACAATGTTTTAATTAAAAAACCCGGGCAGCGTGGCGGTGAACTTGCGCCGGGCATTTTGTTGCAGGGGCATACTGATATGGTATGTGAGAAGGCTCCGGGAAGTACCCATGATTTCGCCAATGATCCAATCGAATTGATCGAAGAGAACGGTTGGTTAAGGGCTAATCAGACGACGTTGGGTGCTGATGACGGATTTGCGGTCGCTTATATGCTTGCCTTACTGGAAAACTCTGATATCAAGCATCCGCCGTTGGAATGTCTGTTTACATCTGCCGAGGAAATCGGTTTGTTGGGAGCGGTGGCGTTTGATACATCTCTGATACAAAGTGGGCGGTGCATAGGTTTGGATAGCGGCGGAGAAAATCGCACAGTGATCACTTCCAGTGGCGGTATCCGCGGAAAAGCCAAAGTTAAAGCCGAGAAAAATCATCTATATCCCAATACGTTCGAGTTATCGGTCAGCGGTGCGATCGGCGGACATTCGGGCAATGATATATTGAAACAGCGGGCCAATGTGGCTCAGTTGCTGTCTCGCATCGTGTTTGAGTATCAAGAAAAATCGAATTGTTTACTAGGAATCATAGATATTCAGGTTGGGAAGTCGGAAAATGCCATCCCGTTTGCCGGAAGTGTGATGGTTGGGTGTGAAAATGAATTAAATTCGGATCTGATGGATTCTATTGTCACCCGACATCTTGATCCGTATAAAATAACTGATCCCAATATCAAGGTTACATACACGCAGGGAAATGGCTCGCTGGGATTTGATCCCGGAGTATCCGCCCGTTTCATCCGTTTCGGCGTTTTGTTTTTTCAGGGAGTCCAGTGGATGAGCCCTGAAATCGCAGGTCTGCCGATCTTAAGCGCCAATCTCGGATACCTAAAAGCGGTCAATGATGAGCTAGTTGCCGGATTTTCATTCCGCTCACCGGTCTCTGACTTGCTTGATCAAAATATTTCCGATATCCGGCTGTTAGCCGATTTGCTTGGACTTTCGGTAGAATTCAACAGTCGTTATCCCGGATATCCGTATCAGGCGGACAGTAAGCTCAGAAACCTGTATCAACAGTGGTTTAAAGAAGAAACCGGCCAAGATCTGATTTTGGATGCCAGTCATGGCGGTTTGGAATTGGGAATATGGAAAGGAGCGATCCCAACGCTGGATATCATCACGATGGGACCGATTCACGAACTGATCCACACCTTCAATGAAAGAATGGATTTAGCTTCTTTTGACCGCGTTTTTGAGCGATTATGCAAATTTTTAGGGGTATTGTCGGATGTTGACTAAGAAAACGACATCACTGGTCTGGTTTTTCAGTTTCATGATGATGGAGCTCATTTTTGCAAACCTCGCCCACCCCGCCACCCCGGCTTTGATCAAAAATCTCAATTTGCCGGACTATACCTTTGGGGCTGCGTTTGCGTCGATGGCTTTTACCAATTTTCTGTTCTCGCCGTTTTGGGGAAAACTGTCCGATCATAAGGGCCGGGTCAAACTGTATATGTTTGCGTGTATCGGTTATGCCTTCGGTCAGTTTCTGTTTATGCAGGCAACCACGGAAATCGGAATTTTCGTGGCGAGGGGCATCGCCGGATTTTTCATCGGCGGGATCAATGTGACGCATCTGACGTATGTCATGGATGGCTCATCCTTGGAAGATCGCGCAAAGAATCTGACGATCCACTCGACAATATTCACTTTGGCCGGTTCGTTGGGTTATCTGATCGGCGGCTTTTTGGGAAGTATCTCGATACCGCTGTTATTTATGGTTCAAGTGATCGGATTGATTTTCAGCGGAATCGTGACTTTTGCGAAGATGAAAGAAATCCATCCGGGAGACGGCACCCATTGGCAGATGAAGCAGCTGTTGGATGCTTCCAATCCGTTTTCCGCATTTAAAAGCGCATCAAAATCCGTATCGCTCTGGGTTTGGGTATTCTTCGGGGTTTTATTCTTCTCGGTTTACGGATCCACGGCTTTCGATCAGGCGTTCAACTACTACATCCGCGATCAGTTCGGATTTCCGCCATCGTACAACGGGATCCTTAAAGCGGGTGTCGGTGTATTGGCCTTATTGGTCAACTCGACCATCGGCATGTATCTGATCCGTAAGACAAGCATGAAAAAACCGTTGGTATGGACCATGGCATTGACTTCATTGACCGGATTTGCGGTTTTACTCAGCGATCAGGCCTTATCATTCATCATGATCGGCATTCTGTTCTTTGCGTTTAACAGTATATATTCCGTCCTTATTCAGGCACTGGCCGGCAAAGAAAGCCGCAGCGACTCAACCGGTGCTTTTATGGGAATGTTCAGTTCGATCCGGGCGTTGGGGATGATTTTCGGTTCATTGCTTGCCGGATTGATTTATGCTCTGGGAGCCAAGCTGGCCTTTGTCATGGCCGGATTCGTATTTCTGATCGCAATGATCCTGATGATGGTAATCGTGAGATATCGCAAAAGTGAATAGGTTGCAATTCCATCATTTTCCATTACAATGGTAATGTACAAATAAGGAGGATGTTGAATGTTTCTGCTAACGGGGTTTCTGGCCGGAATGCTTGCCGGAAGGATCTTGCGCGGCCGCGGTTATGGCTTGCTGGGAAATATCCTGATCGGTTTGTTTGGTGCTTATATCGGTGACAGCCTGTTTAAGACGTTGGAATTAAGTGCTTCCGGGTGGATCGGTGAACTGCTCGTATCAACTGTAGGAGCCGTCGTCTTTCTTTGGATTTTGAGTTTATTTAAGAAGTAATAAAGAACGCGTTGCGTTCTTCAGACTGTAGACAAATACGGGGTTAAAAATTCATATGAATTTCTAACTCCGTTTTTCTTTGGGAAAACAAGCGGCAGAGGTGATGAAACAGAGATGAGATCGAAGAGTTTGA
>JAVBWK010000015.1:0-60235 GCA_036677505.1 Erysipelotrichaceae bacterium | reverse complement strand
CCTGTTCCCATCCCGAACACAGAAGTTAAGCACTTCAGCGGCGACGATAGCTTGGCCTGCCCATGTGAAAATAGCGCGTTGCCAGATAATCAGGCTCCCTCTCGGGAGCCTTTTTAATTTAAAAAACAGCCGATAATCTCGGCTGTCTCTCTTATGGCGTATTCAGATACGCTTGTTTCATCATCTCCGTCAGAACATTCTGACCGGTCTGATTGGGATGAGGATCCCGGGTGAACTTCAACAAGACATTCGGATAAAAGTAAGTGACACTGCCCATTTTTCCGACTTCCGCATAATTGGCTTTCCAGATATCATGTACTTCGGCATAGCGATATTTCGTATCAGTGATTTCACGGATTTTTGCGTTGATTCTGCTGACGTAATACTCAACTTCCTGATGTAAAACAGGATCGCCTTCATAATACCGGATACTGATGGCATTGTAAGGATTATACAGAGTCATCGTGATGATTTCAACTGTCGGGTTACAACGACGGATTTCATCAATGATCAGCGGATAATCGGATTCAAATCGAAGCGTACCCTCTTGTGCGACCGTGTGATTGATTCTTGAGAAGCTGCTTTCCCCGGCAGGAAGAACATTGTTTCCGCCGATGTTGAGCGTCAAAACCGTTGCCTTTGCCACATCACCTGTACAGTTGGTATCTGCACGAAGCTTACCGAGCAAGTCACTGGAATCATCGCCGTTGGTCGAGAGATTTCGCAAGGTAACTGATACATCCGGATTGCTACTGACCAAATAGTTATAGAATCCAACGATATAACTGCTGGTCGTTCCGCGAGAGGTATCTCCGGTACCGATCGAATCACCCAAGGCGACATAATAAATATCGGATGAGGGTGGAGGAGGTGGCGGCGGTTCGATCGTATCTTTATGATTAACGACTTTAAATGTATAGGTACCGCCTTTACTTGCCCGCACCGAAGACGGACTGATAGATACAAGTGTGTAATCTTCTTTTGCTGCTTCACTGACCGAGTATCTTCCATCTGGAAGATTTGAAAAGATCAGCGGATTACTGGCTGATACGATACCCTCAGCGTAGTACTTACCATCCTTCAGCAAGGTAATTGTAAACTGCGTCGTATCCGCAGGCTCGTTGTCTACGGATTTTTCTACGATGACCGTATTTGTTGCTGGCGCTGGTTTGGCAGCTTGCACAGATATGTTGAACGAGAATATGATGGCCAATATACAGGCAAATACAGATACCATCCTCTTCATAATCATCACTCCGTTTCATGGGTATCAATGCAAAAACCCGGATTTACCGGGATTTATTCATTGCGTCAGGTCGTACATTGACACGCAAAGATTCTTGTACAAGATTGATCATCTTTATCTGAGTTAATTATATCACATACCGTTTTCAACAAAAATGCACGGATGTATAATGAAGTCAGAAGGTGATACCATGATTTCCACGGCCAAAGACATCAATCCGAGAATCAAAGAACTGCGCTCCATTATCAGAAAGGAAAGTGAATTTCAAAAGACCAGGCAACTCTGTCTGAACTTGCATACTCTTGCCCATCATGACTTTTTTGATATTGAATGCAATCATTATGAGCAAGCCGTTATGCCCACACCGCAGGATGTGACCATCGTCTGGAATCTGTGGCACATCAGCCGCATTGAAGAGATGATCGTCAGTACTCTGATTTTGCATCGCGAGGAGTTGTTTGATCACTGGCAAAAAAAGCTGAATACGAATTATCGGGACACCGGCAATGCCATGAGTGATGATGAGATTATTGATTTGAGCAGACAAGTCGATTTTCAACAACTCAAAGCCTATCGCATTGCGGTTGCGAAGCAAACGCTTCAGTATCTTGAAGATTTGAAGTTTTCGGATTTGAATATGAAGGTAAAGAAGGCGGATATCGATAAGTTATTATCTGCAGGTTCGGTCAGTCCGCATCCGGATGCGATATGGCTGCTTGATTCCTGGGGTAAAAAAGATGTGGCAGGGCTGTTGCTGATGCCCATTTTGCGGCATCCCTTTGTGCATCTGTTTGATAATCTGAAACTGATGGAGAAAATAAAAAAGATGCCGAAGCATCTAGTTGATATAGAATAATAAGCCCAGAAGGATCGGTGCGAAATTCAGACGCTCGATCTTTTTTGATGTCTGAACGCCGATTTCCATGACAGCACACATTTTATCGACCATCTGGATCAGCCATCCTTCTGGTGTCGTCGGTTTCACATTTCCCACCGGCCACATATGACTGGCAATGACATCTTCCATTATGTCGGTCACTTCAGTCACATGACGTGCATTTTGCAGGGCCTGAATCGGATGAACCAATACATGATTGCCTTCATCGGGCTGTTCGGTCCGCCACTCATACAAAAACAAATCATGAAGCAATGCACCTCTGACCGCATCACGCACTTGTAATTTCAGTTTGCGGGCTAACAGAAACGAATAATATGCGACATTGAGCGAGTGCTGAAGGCGGCTTGTATTTAAATGCTGAGAGTAATCATCCATTTTCAGTACCAGCGGATGACTCATCAAATCATCGATTTGTGAATAGAATTCATTAGCCAGATCGCTTTGATGATCCAGCAGGTTTACGTTAGACAGTATAGCTTTCATCGATTCTCCTTAAAATTTACAACGCGCTCATAATATCATGATTAGTTTGACAATACAAGCAAAAAATCCGACATTTCACCTTATTTTTCAATAAAATACACTGAACATGATTGATAAACTTACATAAATAATGTAATAATATACGATATACTGGGTGTAAGAGGTGAACAAGATGACAATGATTCAAACCAACATTACCCACATCCTGCACGAAATGACCAGTGATCCGACCCTGAAGAAACAGAATCTTGACTGGCTGATCCGACAGCAGGCAACCGGTGAGAGCCGGTTTATCGCTTTTGAGAACGAAAATTCGCGAATCGTTTGCGAATTTGAGAATGCCCGCCAGGCCGCCGACTTCCACTTTTGCCTGAAATACTCAATGTGCCGTTTGGATAAAGTCCGACCGTCGATGGATGCTGTCAATGAACGGATCGTCCATCTGGATGTCAGTTGTGATGTCATCGATCTTTTCGATCCCTTCGAACCGGGATTGATCTCACTGTCACAGCAGCATGGTTTCAGTTTCCGATTCGATTACCGGCAGATGTACACGGGCTCAACCTTGAGCGGACACATTACCGAAGGTCATTTGCACCACACTCAGTGCATCATCCGGATATTTGAGGCGCTGCCCCAATTAAGCTTGAGTAAGGTGCATCAGTTACTCCATAATGAAGAGGATATCATTCGATTCAACACGATGATCATCAAAGAGAAAAGTGAGGCGATCGTATGAATCGTACCGCATTGGCAATTCGAATGTTACTGATTTTAAAAACCCGCAAGTTTATTAAAAAGGCGGAATTGGCTCAGCTTTTGGAAACCAATCCGCGCAATATCATCGAGCTGAAAAAAGAGCTGGAAACCGCTGGCTATCAGATTGAAGCTAGCCACGGACCTTACGGGGGATACCGTCTGATCGATGTGACTTTGTTTCCGCTGGCTTCGCTGGATCAGCAAGAAAGACGTGCACTGCTTGATGCAGCGCCCTTTTTGCTGACAAACAATGAACCGCTGTTCACCGACGATTTCAAAAATGCATTGCAGAAGCTGGTCGCAAATGAAACCCGGGATGATACCATATCGATTGAAAGCGGCATCGGCTGGCAGTTAGCTATCAGCAAAGAGACGATTCAACAATATCTTTCCATTCTTTCATCGGCTATCCTGAGTCGTAAACGGGTCGAAATGACCTATAAACCTCAAAACAGGGCATCAAAGCATTATGTGATCGAACCCCGTGAACTCGTTCAGGTCCATGGATTATGGTATGTGTTATGTCAAGATCCCCGTAGAGAACTGATAACGTACAAAGTGAATCGTATTGAGCAACTGAAAATAACCGAGAAAACATTTCGCCTTGATGAAGATTTTTATGCAAAAAAAGCGGTTACTCCATACGGACATAATGTATCTGATCCGTTGAAGTGCGTTTTTCGAATCAGAAACCGCGAATATCTGACCGAATATGTCTTTGGCGAGAATCAACAGATCGATTGGATCGGTGACGATGAGTTTATCCTTTCGGTCGATTTGCGAGGGGATTTCTCGATCATGCAGTTTGTATTGCAGCTGGGAAGTGACTGCGAAGTGTTAGAACCTGAAGCACTGAGGAATAAAATCGGAGATGAGATTGAGAAGATGAATCGAATCTATCTGTAGAAGTTGCTTGCATGATTTGATATGCAAGCTTTTTTATGAAATTAACATTTTCTTAACAATACGAAAATAGAGAATTGATAATCCGAATCTATAATGTTTTTGTCAAGGAGGACAAAGATGAAGAAGATCACATTATTAATCACTCTTATATTTGTATTGGCCTTAGCGGCGTGCAGCCCGGCTCCGACGGAACCAGGACTTGAAGAAGAAAAAATCAACGTATATACCCGGGATACCACTTCGGGAACCCGTGACGGATTTATGAGAGGCATCGGATTTGCGGATGCTTCCGCTAACGATTCTGTATTGGTCGCCGGATTTATCACGGCCGACAACAATGCCATCATGAATGCCATGACCACTGATAAGGCAGGCATCGGTTATGTATCCTTATCCTCGGTCAACAGCACGATCAAAGCATTGAAATTTGAAGGTGTTGATGCTACCGAAGAGAACGTATTGAACAATACCTATAAACTGAAACGTCCGTTTGTCATGATGAGAAGAGTCGATGGCGACTATCTTAATGATACGGAATATCAGCTGACCATGGCATTTCTGGCCTATGTCGCATCCAATGACGGAGCTGATGTCATTGCCAATGCCGGCGCTACCGCTACCTCAGGTACAGGCTCATGGTCGTCGCAAGTAGCTGACCACCCGGTATGTGCTTTGGACAACAGTGCAGTCACGCTGAAATTCGGCGGATCGGACTCTGTACAGAAAATTGCCGAAGCATTATCGGCAGCCTTCTCACCGGCATGCGGCAATGTCAAAACCGAAAACGATCATACAGGATCAGGTGATGCGTTCAAACGCGTTCAAGGCGGCGAAAAAGACGGTGTCAACTATAAGCACATCGGCTACTCGTCTCGTTTCTTCCGCGATGAAGAGTTAAGCGGTCCGGAAGCCACCCGCTCTCAATTGGCTTGGGATGCAATCGTGGCCATCGTTCACAAAGACAACCCGGTCGATAACTTAACCGCAGAGCAACTGATGAAAATTTACAAAGGCGAATATACGATTTGGGGAGATGTCATTACAAAGTGACCCAAAGGAAGCCCTTGAAAAAGGGCTTTTTCGACTGTTGGAGGTTTTATGAAAGGTTCAAAATCAAGTCTTAGTCAAATCGATACGATCATCGGAAGTTCTCTGATGATCTTAGCTTTAATAGCTTCAAGTTTCATCGTGATCATTGCGGCGTTTATCGCCATTCGCGGAATACTGCCTTTTATCACTGACAATAACGGTTTAGGCAGTGTCAATGTCCTTCAATTCCTTACCGACACCGTATGGCTGCGCGGAACGTACTTTATCTCGACGGCTTATGGTGCCGGATTTATCATTATCAACACTCTGTACATCGCATTTCTGACGGTACTGATGTCATTTCCGATCGGAGTTCTTACAGCTTTGTTTATCGCAAAAGTCGCTCCTAAGCCTCTTGCCGCAGCAATGCGGACGATCATTGAACTATTGGCATCGATCCCATCGATCGTTTTCGGATTGGTCGGCGTCGGATTGTTTCTGCCTTTGATATATCAGCTGGCCAGATCGCTGGGCTATTCCAGCGGTGCAGGGAGCGGTGTTATGGCGACTGTATTTGTTCTGTCGCTGATGAGCATTCCGACGATCACAGCGGTCGCAGAAGTGTCGATCCGTCAGGTCGATGAGAGCCTGGAACATGCATCGTTAGCTTTAGGTGCTACCCCGACACAGACGCGATTTAAAGTCACCTTGCTGGCTGCAAAATCCGGAATATTTTCCGGAGCAATTCTGGCGGTCGGACGATCTTTAGGCGAAGCTACGGCAGTATCCCTGGTTTCCGGTAATGCCCGCAGCGGCCCTTCTTTCGGACTGTTTGAAACAACGGCAACCATCACATCCACCTTGCTACAGGGATTGAAAGAGACCAGCGGAATCGACTATGATATACGATTTGCATTGGGTATCTTATTGATGGTGGTCATCCTTACGACAAACTTCGCTTTGAATTTCATCAAAAGGAAAGTAGGAAATGTCCATGATTAAACGCAAAATCAGATTCAGTGAGATATTTCTTAACGGATCCGTGTTTATATCCACTTTTTTGTCAGTAGTAGCCTTAGGACTGATCTTTTTCTATGTTATCAGCCGAGGAACGGATTTGATCAGCTGGGAATTGTTTACCGGTAATTACCATGCCCGCAATTATATTGCTGAGTTTAAAAGTCTTGAACAGCAGACATTCAGTCTGCCTGATTTCTCCGGTGAAGAGAATGTATATCCGGTGGAAAGATTCGGAATCGTATTGAAGCAGGACTTCGATCTGGCCGGCAATGGCGTGATCAAGGTCCGTTATGTAGATCCGCAATCGCCGTTTAATCAGATGATCAGTAAAGAAGTCGGTTCGGATGTCGTTGACTTAAATGCCGGGATGATTTTTCAACGGATTTCCTATGTCGATCATCCGACATCTTTATCGAGAAACGGTGCACAGCGTTTCGCTGCGGAACTCAATGATCCGCAACGGGAAGTGAATGAAATATTCTTTTCGGATTTGGGCGGAGGTATCCGCGGATCAATCATCACGACGCTGTATCTGATTTTTATGACCCTGCTGATTGCCATACCTTTTGGGGTATTGACTGCCATATATTTCAATGAATTTGCCTCATCCAACTGGATGACCAAAACGATGAGAAACTTCATTGAAACACTCACCGGCGTACCATCCATCATCTACGGATTGCTGGGTATTACCGTATTTGTGCCGCTGACGATCCGACTGACACCGGCAGTTAACTCCAACCTGATTGCCGGAGCGCTGACTTTATCGGTTATTATCCTGCCAACCATCATCCGTACGACCGAAGAATCTTTGCGGGTCGTTCCGGACGATCACCGGGCAGCATCCCTGGCCTTAGGTGCAAACAAAACCCAAACCACCTTTAAAGTTGTATTGCCTCAGGCTATGCCCGGCATACTGACCGCAACTTTCTTGGGAATCGGACGGGTCATCGGTGAATCAGCCGCCCTGATTTTCGTTTTAGGTGCTGCCGTCAAAGACAGGATCAACATTTATGAACCGTCGACGTCTTTGGCCGTTCATATCTGGTCCATGATGACCGATGAACCTGCGAATATTGCTTTATCAAGTACCATTGCTCTGCTGATTTTGGCTATCGTGCTTATCATCAATGTTTCCGTGAAGTTAAGTGTATATTTATTCTCAAAGAAAGGGTTATGATTATGAACAAAGTTATCGATACGCAGTCGTTATATTTACGATACGGAGAGTTCAGTGCTCTCAATGATATTAATCTGCCGATTCACCGCAATAAAGTCACAGCACTGATCGGTCCTTCCGGTTGTGGCAAGAGTACATTTTTGCGCTGTTTAAATCGCATGAATGATCTGATCGACAATGTAAAAGTGGATGGAACCATCTTGTTTAATGGCAATGAGGTTCAGGGATCCAATGTCGATGTCATTGAACTTCGCAAGAAAGTCGGCATGGTTTTTCAAAAACCCAATCCCTTTCCGATGAGTATTTTTGATAATGTTGCTTACGGACCCCGTCAGCAAGGAGTGAAGAAAAAAGAAGAACTGCGAGTTATTGTTGAGAAAGCTTTGAAACAGGCTGCTTTGTATGACGAAGTGAAAGATCGCATGAATCAATCAGCGACCCGTCTGAGCGGCGGTCAGCAACAGCGGCTGTGCATTGCCCGGGCTTTAGCCATGGAACCGGAAGTGCTTTTGATGGATGAACCCACCTCAGCACTCGACCCGCTGGCTACTCAACGCATCGAAGAGCTGATTGAAGATTTGAAAAAAGAGTATACGATCGTCATCGTAACGCACTCGATGCAACAGGCAGCCCGGATTTCAGACTTTACCGCCTTTTTCCTGTTAGGAGATCTGATCGAATACGGACTGACTGCGGATATCTTTGCAAATCCCAAAGATAAGCGGACAGAAGCGTATATTACCGGCCGTTTCGGATGAGCCTTCAGACTTGACTTATGGTCAAGTCTTTTTTATGATAATATCTGTGCATATGCACACATGGAGGATGCATGAAAGGACGAAAGACCCGAAATCTCTGTTTTGAAGTCGAAAACAGGAAATTCAGCTGTCAGAACTCAGCACAGTCATCCGTAGTCATACATTCAGATCAGCTGGAAGCCTTGCGTCTGGTCGATTTCGAAGGGAAAAGCCAGATAGAGGCTGCGTTGATTATGGGTGTTTCCCGCGGTACGATTCAGCGATTGTGCATCCGTGCCAGACGATCCATCGTGGCTTCACTGATGAATGGGAATGATATCATTATTGAGCCCGGACATGGGATTGCCATTCGAAACGATTGTCAGAAAATGTGCATGTGTCAGAAAAAGAAAGAGAGAATAAAGTATGAGCAATGAAGATCCGCGCTTTAATCCGTTTAAAGTGAAAATGAATAAACAAAGCCGCGTCCGGAAAGTCGTGGCCGTGGTCAGCGGTAAAGGAGGTGTCGGGAAATCCTCGGTGACCGGACTGCTGGCGGTCAACACCAGCGAGAAAGGGTACTTTACCGGGATTTTGGATGCTGATATTACCGGCCCTTCGATCGGGAAAATGTTTGGCATCAATGATCGCGCCTACGGAACCGAAGATGGTCTGATTTATCCGGCTGTAACCAATCGTGAAATCAAAGTGATTACGTCGAATATGCTTTTGGATCAGGAAGATCAGGCTGTGATGTGGCGGGGACTGCTGATCAACGGAGCAGTCAAGGACTTTTACAGTAAAGTATTGTGGGGAGATATGGATATTCTGTACATCGATATGCCACCGGGAACCGGGGATGTACCGCTGACGATTTATCAATCATTACCGATTGACGGAATTGTCCTGGTTACCACACCGCAAGATCTTGTGAGCATGATCGTCGCAAAAGCCATTGACATGGCCCATCAGATGAATGTGCCGATTTTGGGCATCATCGAGAATATGAGCTATATGGAATGTCCGTGCTGTCATCAGAAGATTTATCCCTTTGGCGAGGGCAGAGTCGAGGAATTTGCTCAGAAACATGGGATCCGTGTACTGGCAAAGCTGCCGATCGTATCGGCACTGACGCAAGCCGCTGATCAGGGTGAATTCGATTCAGTGGAGTACAGCGGACTTGCTAAAGCCGTAGATACGATATTCAGTGAACTTGGCATCGAAGAGAGCACGATCCAGTAAATGATTTCATGCTATTTTGTCACAGATTTTCAGGACAGATTTGACATCGCATGACATTATAATATTTATACTGTTTATCAAGAAAAATGTTCATAAAACCAGAAAAATCGTGTGATAATTAATTGCAAATTTTCACGAATTTTAATATAATAGTGTCCTACGGAGAGGAGATACCATGGAGAAAAGAAATACGAAACAAAAGAGCCTGGTCAGAAAGATCGTCCGAGATCTCAATACACATGCTTGTGCCGAAGAGATTTACAATCGGGTGATCAAAGTCAATCCGCGCATATCCCTCGCCACTGTATATCGGATTTTGCATGAGATGGTCGATACCAATGAATTGCGGGAAGTTGCCAACGGATCAGGGGCTACGGTGTTTGATCCGACGATTCATCCGCATTATCATATTCAATGCATCAAGTGCAACCAACTGTTTGATGTCGATATTCCTTATCATGAGAATCTGGATTTGGAGATCAGAGAGAAAACTTCATTTTCAATACTGTCGCACGATTTGACTTTCAAAGGAATCTGTGTGCGCTGTACGCCAAAGAATTAAGCCGGTAACGGCTTTTTTATTTATGATTGACGAATGCCGTTTTTGTCGGTATTGTTTTCATGAGGTGATTATATGAAGCGAATCATGATTATCGGATTATTTCTGCTGGTATTTACCGGATGCACCACACCGAAGCCGAATGCACTTGTCGTTGGGATGGAACTGGCCTATCCTCCGTTTGAAACCAAGGATAACGAGGGGAATCCCACGGGAGTCAGCGTTGAACTGGCAAAGGCTTTCGGCGAATATCTGGGAAGGGAAGTCATCATCGAGAATATCAACTGGACCGGTCTGATCCCGGCACTACAGACAGACAAGGTAGATATGGTCATATCATCAATGACAATTACGCAAGTGCGTAAGGAAAGCGTTGATTTCTCAGATGGATATGCTAAGGCATATTTAGCCTTTTTAGTAAACAAAGACAGTCCGGTCATAAATTCTGACCAACTGAATAATGCAGAGCGGACGGTAGCCGTAAAAACCGGCAGTACCGGCGACTTCTATGTAACCAACAATTTCCCGTTGGCGAAAGTATTGCGTTTGGATGATGAAAGTGCGGCCATTGCCGAAGTCATCAACGGCCGGGCGGATGCCTTTATATACGATCAGCTGACGATCGTGCGCAACTATCAGCAGTATTCAGATAAAACCAAGACGGTATTTATTGACAATCAACAGCCGGAATTCTGGGGAGCGGCTTTTAAAAAGGGCAGTCCGCTGGTCGCTCAGTTCAATGCTTTTTTGAAGAAATTTAAAGAGGATAAAGGATTTGATCCGATCGTTGAAAAGTACTTAAAGCAGGAGAAGAAGATGTTCGATGAGTTAGGATTTGCGTTCTTCTTTGATTGAGATGAAATATAAACGGATCCTCTCTTGGCTTGGTGTCTTTTTGATCATTGCTTCATTTCTGGTCATATCCGCCATCAATGCCGATGTCAATTTTGATTTTACCCAAATGTGGGTATATCGGACCCGGTTTGCACAAGGGTTCGTTTTGACCGTGCAAATCAGTCTTTTCTCCATGCTGCTTTCGCTGATGCTCGGAACGATTGTCGTGCTTGCCCGTCGGAGCCGATGGATGATTCTGCGTGATCTGGCGAGTACGTATGTCGAAATCATCCGCGGCACCCCGTTATTGGTTCAAATCATCTTCTTCTACTATATCATCGGAACGGCCTGGGGACTTTCCAACCGGTTCATCGCCGGGGTAGTGATCCTCTCGGTATTTGAAGGGGCGTATATATCGGAAATCATTCGCGGCGGAGTTAATTCGATCGAATCCAAACAGATGGAAATTTCGCGTTCGATAGGACTGACGAAGATGCAGATGTTCCGGCTGATTCTGCTTCCGCAGCTGATCATACGGATCATTCCGGCCATTGCCGGCCAGTTTGCCTCGGTCATCAAGGATTCCTCTTTATTATCGACCATCGCGATCATTGAACTGATGCAAGTGACCAAGGAAATTACTGCCACCAATTATTCAACCTACTATACCAGTTACATCGTACTGGCGGTGTTGTATTTATTGCTTACATTCCCGGTTTCGATGCTTTCCCGGTGGCTGGAAAGGAGAAACCGCTATGAAACTTGAGTTCAGTGATCTGACGGTACGTTTCGGTTCACAGGTCGTGCTCGATCGCTTCACCGATACCATCGAAGCGAAAGCGCTGGCCATCATCGGTCCCAGCGGCGGGGGCAAATCGACTCTGCTTCGGGTGTTGGGCGGACTGCTTTTGGCTTCCGGCGGTAAGTTTGCGCTTAATGGCCAATGGATCGAGAGTAATGAAAAGCAGTTAAGTGAATATCGCAAGCAGATCGGCTTCGTATTTCAAAGCAACGGTCTGTTCCCACATCTCAATGCGATCGATAATATTACATTGCCTCTGATTCATACTTTTAACATGGATAAAGTTCTGGCAAAGGGAAAAGCGATGACATTGCTGCGCAAGTTCGGATTGGAAGATTCGTCGCATAAGTTCCCGGCACAGTTGTCCGGTGGTCAGCAACAGCGTATTGCCATTATCCGAGCTATGGCTATCGAGCCTAAACTGCTGCTTTTGGATGAGCCGACCAGTGCTTTGGATCCCGAACTTTCTCATGAGGTACTGACCATGCTCAAAGAACTTGTCATCAGCGGGGTAGAGTTGGTTATCGTTACCCATCATCTTGGATTTGCGTCAAATGCCTGTGATACGGTCATGTATATGGATGAATTTGGCATCGGTGAAGTCGGTAAAACGGCGGATATCTTAAAACAGCCGAGTACTGATCGGTTGCAACGTTTTATCAGCAAAATACTTTCTATTTAACTAGGTTATGGTATAATAATGGTGAAGAGATGATTCGGTCCTTGGATTGGTTTTGAAATAGTGTTCGGATGTGTTTCTTCAAAGATGAGTATCTAGATAGTATTTTGGATTTGATTTGATTCTGATGTTTTGCGAAAAGATTAGTTTTCGAATCATCTCTTCCTTATAAAAAAGATGAAACCGCTTGCGGTTTTTTCTTTGTCCGAAAAGATAACTTCAGTGGTAAAAATGTTCTCATTCTGCTATCCTTACAATGCAAAGAGGTGACTTTATGTTAGTAAATTCGATTACCGATCTGATCGGAAAAACTCCGATCGTCGATGTTTCTTCATATTTTGAGGGTTTAACGGCCCGATTATTAGTCAAAGTCGAAAGTTTCAATCCAGGCGGCAGCGTCAAAGACCGCATTGCTTTTGCGATGATTTCCAAAGCTCTGCAAGAAGGGAAAATCGACAAAGACACACGTATCATCGAACCGAGCAGCGGTAACACCGGTGTCGGTCTGGCGATGGTATGCGCAGCTTTAGGACTTGATCTGACCATTGTCATGCCGGAGACGATGACCGTGGAACGACGTATGCTTATTAAGGCGTATGGGGCGAAACTCGAACTGACCCCGGGACCCATGGGCATGAAAGGATCGATTGCCAAAGCCAATGAGCTTGCGTCTGAACATGAGAATTCATTTATTCCGATGCAGTTTGAAAATATGGCCAATCCGGCCGTACACCGCGCGACCACGGCACAGGAAATATTGACAGATACTGAAGGGAAGGTGGATTTCTTTGTCTCCGGTGTGGGCACCGGCGGTACTCTTAGCGGAGTATCCTCCGTATTAAAGGAGCTGATCCCGCAATTAAAAGTGATTGCGGTCGAACCGGCCAAATCTCCGGTCATATCCGGAGGTCAGCCCGGGCCGCATAAGATTTATGGGATCGGAGCCGGCTTTATTCCCAGAACTTTGGATGTATCCGCCTTTGACGAAGTGATTACCGTGATGGATGAGGCAGCCTTTGAGGCTACCCGTCTGCTTGCCAAGAAAACCGGGATTTTGGCAGGGATATCTTCGGGAGGAGCATTTGCAGTGGCACTAGAACTAGCAAAACGTCCGGAAAATAGCGGAAAGACCGTGCTGACCTTATTGCCGGATACCGGAGAACGCTATTTATCCAGTGGCGTTTTTGAGGGATAGTGTGATGTTTGACACGGCAAAATCCATTCTCAAACGCGATCCGGCAGCGAAAAATCTGCTCGAAGTCATTTTGCTGTATCCCGGGCTGCATGCACTGTTTTACTATCGGATCGCCAATCAGCTATACCGATGGAAACGATATGTTTTGGCGCGGATGGTTTCTCAGTGGGCCCGGTTTCTGACCGGGATCGAGATTCATCCGGGAGCAACGATCGGTAAGCGTCTGTTTATCGATCATGGCATCGGAATCGTCATCGGTGAGACAACCATCATCGGTGATGACTGTACAATTTATCACGATGTGACGTTGGGCGGTAAAAACGGCAGCAACGGCAAGCGCCATCCGACACTTAAAGACCGGGTGGTCGTGGGAGCCGGGGCTATCATCATCGGACCGTTGGTCATTGGCAATGACGTCAAAGTCGGTGCCGGGGCCGTCGTTGTGAAGGATGTTGCGGATGGACTGACCGTCGTCGGTAATCCCGCAAAGGCATTATAAATCAGGACAATCCAGACGATTGTCCTTTTTTGTGCAAAAATTGTTCGCCAACCCTTCTTCACTGAGCATATAATAGAAGCGGAGGGTACGTTATGGAACTATATTTAGATACAGCAAATATTGAAATCATCAACAAGGTAAGTACGATTTATCCGCTGACCGGAATCACCTGCAATCCTTCGATCGTCGTCAATGATCAGACATCGATCGAAGCCTTGTGTGCACTGGATGCACATCTGAAGGTATGTATTCAGGTCATCGGTGAAACCGTGGAAGACATGATAGCCGATGCAAATAAAATCTTGGCTTTGCGTCCCAATGTGATCGTGAAAGTGCCGGTGACGCCGGTAGGATATCAAGTATTGCACGTGTTGAGCAAAAAGGGGATACCGACCTTGGCAACGGCAATTTATAATATCGCTCAGGCCTTGTTTGCGGCGCAGTGCGGCGCAACTTACTTGGCTCCGTATGTCAACCGGATCTGTGAGAATGACTCTGATGGTGTGCAAACGGTCATCGATATGCATTATGCCCTGCGCAGTCAGGGATTTGAAACCAAGATCATTGCGGCCAGCTTCAAAAATTTATATCAGGTCAGTCGTTTGTTAGCGGCCGGAGTCGATGCGGTCACCGTGGCTCCGGATTTGTTTTTCAAGTGGATTGATAATCAGGACACCTGTCGGGCTGTCGATAAGTTTACCTCGGACTGGCAGAAAGCTTTCGGACATAAGCACTTATAAGCCTTCGGGCTTTTTTTATCTTGTAACTTGACAAGATACTGCAGACAAGTATAATAAAGAATGGGTTAGCACTTGATGGGTAAGAGTGCTAAAATAGAAAGAAAGGATGGGTCATATGATTAAACCTTTGCAAGATCGCGTATTGTTAACCCGAGTGGAGGCCGAGAAAAAAACGGCCAGCGGCATCATATTAACGGATGCTGCCAAAGAAAAACCTTCAATGGGTACCGTCGTTGCGGTAGGACCGGGGAAACTGGAAGACGGAAAGCTGATTCCGGCAGCCGTTGAAGTCGGTCAGACCGTCATATTCAAACAGTATGCGACAACCGAAGTAAAATTCGAGAACAAGGAGTATTTACTGATCGAAAGCAAGGATATCCTTGCCATCATTGAGTAGAGGAGGCAAATTATGGCAAAAACAGTTCGTTTTTCGCGTGACTCACGTCAGGCGATGTTAAAGGGCATCGATACTTTAGCTGATGCCGTGAAAATTACATTAGGACCAAAAGGACGTAACGTCGTTTTGGAAAAGGGTTACGGATCTCCGCTGATCACCAATGACGGTGTGACGATTGCCCGAGAGATCGAATTGGAAGATAAATTTGAAGATATGGGTGCCAAACTGGTCTATGAAGTGGCCAACCGCACCAATGATACGGCCGGTGACGGAACGACGACCGCAACCTTATTGGCACAGGCCATCATTCATAAAGGATTGGCAGCTGTCGATAAAGGAACCAATCCCGTACTCATGCGGTATGGCATCGAAAAAGCCGCCAAGCAGATTTCCGAGTATCTGCTCAATCAGTCCGTTAAAATCGAATCGAATCAGGACATTGCAGATGTTGCGGCTATTTCAGCCGGCAGCACTGAGATCGGTCAGATCATAGCCAAAGCGATGGAGAGAGTCGGAAGAGAAGGGGTCATCACCGTGGATGAATCCAACACCTTCGAGACTGAACTTGAAGTTGTCGAAGGGATGCAGTATGACAAGGGCTATGTATCGCCCTATATGGTATCGAACCGCGAAAAGATGGAACTGATCATGGAAGATACTTTCGTCATGGTTACCGATCACAAGATCAATACGGTTCAGGACATCCTGCCCATGCTCGAAAAAATCGTACAGATGAATAAGCCGCTGCTGATCATTGCCGAAGATTTGGATAATGAAGTCGTGGCCACCCTGGTCGTCAATAAGCTGCGCGGCACGTTCAATGTTGCCGCAACCAAAGCACCGTCTTTCGGTGATAATCAGAAAGCGATTTTGGAAGATATCGCGATCGTGACCGGTGCAACTTTTATCTCGAAGGATTTGAACATGGAGCTGAAGGAAGCCGATCCGGCGATGTTGGGGAAAGCCGCGAAAGTCGTCATTAAGAAGGATGAAACGACCATCGTCAACGGTATGGGGCTGAAAGAGAAAATCGATGAACGTGCCAATGAAATCCGTACGGTCATTGCCAATACGACCAGTGAGTATGACTTAAAACGCCTCAATGAGCGTCTGGCCAAACTGACCACCGGAGTTGCCATCGTCAAAGTCGGTGCTGCGACTGAAAGTGAAATGAAAGAAAAGAAACTGCGCATCGAGGATGCCTTAAACGCCACTAAAGCTGCGGTAGCGGAAGGTGTCGTCATCGGCGGCGGAGCGGCTTTGGCTCATGCGTATCTTGAGCTCAAAGACAAGGTCAAAGGGGAAACTCCGGATGAGCAAAAAGGCATCACTGCAGTCTTTGATGCAATATTATCACCGTTATGGCAGATTGCCGAGAATGCCGGTTTTGACGGTTCGGAAATCGTGGCGTTACAACTGAAGGCATCCAACGGAACCGGGTTCGATGCCAAAAAAGGTGAGTGGACCGATATGCACAAGGCCGGCATCGTTGATCCGACCAAAGTGACGCGCAGCGCACTGATGAATGCCGCTTCGATCGCCGCATTATTCTTAACGACCGAGGCTGCCGTTGCTTCCATCCCGGAACCGAAAACAACACCGGCTTTACCGGAAGGACCGATGTATTAAACAAAAGACCTGAGCAATCAGGTCTTTTTTGGTCAGATTTTACTTTTACGCTCCATGATCTGTTCGCGCCGCGGTCCGTTGGAAACCAAGGCAATTTTCACGCCGATCTGACGTTCGATAAAATCGACGTACTGACGGGCAGCCAGAGGCAGCTGATCATACTGCGTGATTTTCGAAATATCAGTCTTCCAGCCCGGAAGTGTCGTCAAAATCAGTTTGGACTGTTGAATTCGGGTAATGTTAGGGAAACGGTCCTGATGATAGTTCGGTGTATCATAACCGATCACAACCGGAATATTATCGAGATAAGACAAAACATCCAGATTTGTCAAAACGACATGGGTGGCTCCCTGTACCTGAACACCAAAACGGGTGGCTACACAGTCAAACCAGCCCATCCGTCGCGGACGGCCGGTCGTTGCCCCATACTCACCGGCATCACCGCCGCGGATGCGCAGCTGGTGTGCTTCATCATCGAAAATCTCCGCCACAAACGGACCGGCACCCACCGCCGAGGAGTAAGCTTTGGTCACGGCCCAGACTTCTTCGATCGGATAGGGCAGTCCGGCACCGATCGCACCGAAATGGGCCAAGGTATGAGATGAAGTCGAGTAGGGGTAGATACCGAAATCTGGATCACGCAGAGCGCCCAACTGACCTTCAAGCAGAATTGTTTTGTTCTCGTGATAAGCTTTATGTAAAAAGGAAATCGTGTCGTGGACATACGGAGCGATCTGATCGCGATAACCGTGCAGCTCCTCCAATATCTGTTGTTTGGTCATTGGCTCCTGATGATACAGATGAACGAGCAATGCGTTCTTTTGAGCTAAGATACGGTCGACTTTCTCATCGAGCCATCCGTCATCGAACAGTTCACATACCTGAAAACCGATTTTTGCATATTTATCGGCATAAAACGGTGCGATACCCGATTTGGTCGATCCGTATTGCTTGTTGGCCAGACGTGCTTCTTCCAATGAGTCGAAGCGGATATGATAAGACATGACGATCTGAGCCCTATCCGATACCAACAGATTCGGATTCAAGCCGCGGGCTTTGATTTCATTGATTTCCTTCATCAGTCCGTTGACATTCAGTGCGACGCCATTACCGATGACATTGGTGATATGCGGATTGAATACTCCCGAAGGCAGCATATGCAACGCAAACTTCCCATATTCATTGATGATGGTGTGTCCGGCATTGTTACCGCCCTGAAAACGTACGACAATGTCGGACTGCTGAGCAAAAACATCCGTTACTTTGCCCTTGCCTTCATCTCCCCAGTTAGCCCCTACGATAGCTTTTATCATGTTTTTCTCCCTTGGTTTGTAAAAATAAAGAAGGACAAACGTTTCCGTGTGTCCTTGTACACTCACTAGAATATCAATTTTCCAGGTCTTTGTAAAGTGAAAATTACTTGGAAATGATAGTGTCGGCGATGATGATCCCGTGGGCAGCCGCATGAGATAATGAGCGGGTAAATCCGGCCCCATCACCCAAAGCATAAATGCCTTTGCACTGGTCCAACTCAAAGTTTGTCGTTTTCGGACGTGCAGAATAGTATTTGCATTCGATTCCATACAGCAATGTATCGGTATTGGCTGTGCCGGGGGCTACTTTATCCAAAGCCTGCAGGGTTTCAACGATATTGTCCAACTGCCGTTTTGGGATACAAAGACTGAGATCTCCGGGCACGGCACCCAAAGTCGGAAACGTCGTTGACTGATTCAGCCGGCGGTGATCGGTCCGGCGGCCTTGCATAAGGTCACCGAAACGCTGGACCAACACACTTCCGCCGCTGATCATATTGGCCAAGCGGGCGATATGTCGGGCATATTCAATCGGTTCATTGAACGGGGTCGTGAATTTGATTGTGGAGAGCAAAGCAAAATTCGAATTTTCGGTTTTCTTGGATTCATCCTTAAAGGCATGACCGTTGACCGTTTGTACGCCGTGAGTGTTTTCAATGACGACATGACCGCGCTCATTGAAACAGAACATCCGGGTGATATCTCCGTATTTTTTCGACCGGTACCATATTTTCGGTTCGTAAATCTTGGTTGAGAAGTGTGACCAGATATCATAAGGAAGTTCGACGCGCACACCGATATCCACCTGATTGTTTTCCAGGGGTATACCGTTTTTAACGCACCATTTCGCGAAGAAGTCACTGCCGGCCCGTCCGATGGCAAAAATGATGTGATCGGCAGAAAGGGTATACTTTTCATTTTTATGTTCAACCAAAACCGTGTTGGTTCCTTTGTCGACATCAACCACGGTGCTCTCGGTGCGGATGTCCACCCGATCTTGTAAACTGTCGATCAGATTAGCCATTGTCTGAAAGTTGGCATCGGTCCCTAAATGCTTGACTTGAGCCAAATTCATGTGAAGGTCGTACTGAAGACATAAATGTTTCAGTTCCGTATCCGGCTGATAGCGATGGTCCGTCGCACCGAATTTCTGCAGGATATCATCGGCATGTTCGATATTACGCATGACCTCTTTGGCTGGCATAAAATCGGTCAGCCAGCCGCCGTATTCGGTTGAAATGATGTACTTTCCATCAGAAAATGCGCCGGCACCGGCCATGCCCTCCATAATCGCACAATGCTTGCAGTGGATGCAGTGATCGACTTTGCCGGTGATGATCGGACATACCCGGCGATGAATCGGCAATCCTTTTTCCAGCATGATGATATTCAGTGACGGGTCTTTTTCGATCAGCTGATAAGCGCTCATTAAGCCGCCGATCCCGCCGCCGATGATGATAACATCGATCTTCTTGTTCATAGAATCCCTCATTTCCTTCAGAATGATATCATAATTCACAGTGAATGCAATGAAATCCGTTTATTTGATGATGGTAATATTTTCAGTATGCTTCACTTGAACCGGAGAATGATTGCTTATGTATTCGGCTAAGATTTCGACCATGTCTCGGTTGGTATCCATGATGGTCTCACTTTGGGCGACCATATCGAAATCACCACCGCCCACGGCCCGGTAATTGTTTATGGCCAGTGTAAACTCATCGTCATCGGATATGTCCTTGCCAAGGTACTGACAGCGGATCAGACGCTTACCGCGGGGATTCGAAATCTTTAATGTGTAGTCGATACCGTCGATCATATCATAATTGAAGTGCTGGATTTTCGGATAAACATATTCACGGCTGACCGTGATTTCACCATTTTCCATCTCAAAGTAATTCGCACATTTTTCAATCATTTTCTTCAGATTTTTTCCGCTCATTTTTTTGACGACCAATGTATTGGGGTACACATAGGTCGAAACCAAATCACGCATCGATATCGAAGGATTGAAACCGGTCGCATGATTAAACAGAGCCGTTGCGCTCAGCTGAGCCCCGGTCGTTTCCATTTGAACCTGATTGATGAAACTGACCAGCGGATGTTTATGGAGTCTCGCTAAAAAGCCGTCGGTGATTTTCAGTGAAACATTGTGTATTTCTCCCAGGGGCTGATCAAGCCACATCTGAGCTTGGTTTTCAAGTAAGGAAACCAGCGGTTCCATCTGTAAATCGATGGGATAGGGACGAACCTCTTCGATTGTAATCCGTATATCATCACTGATTTCGACTTTGATGAACTCCGAAGCATTGGCCCCGCATTGTGCCACGGTCTTTCCGTGAATATTTGTGACAAATGAGCGATGCTGATGGCCGGTGATCAACACATCGAATCCATCCAGACCGCACATCTGATAGCCGACATTTTCACCGGTAAGCGTTTCGGTTGGATTTCCGTCGGTAAAGTCCCGCTCGATCCCGCCATGATATAAAACGATGATTCTATCACAGGAATCTTTCATAATCTCTATTTCTTTTTTTACGGTTTCGATCGGATCGAGAAACTTAAAATTGGCGATATGCTCCGGCTTTTCCCAATGGGGGATATAGTCGGTAACAACACCGATTATACCCAACCGAATCCCGGATGTTAAAGTGATAATCTGACTTTTGCCTAAAGGATGATTCATAAACAGGACATTTGATGTCAAAAGCATGGCTTTACTATCACGGATGTAACGCAACAGGGTGGATTCACCATAATTAAAATCATGATTTCCAAGATTGATCATCGATACATCCAGATGATTGAAAACATAAGCGAGAATATGAGTGTATGCAGGATCTTGGTTACTGACAGTCAGTAAGGGCGATCCTTGGATGGCATCTCCATTATCAAAAAGCAACACTTCATCATATTCTTTCCTTAGTTTCTTTACAGCTTCGCTGTATCGCGAAAGACCGTAAGAAGTTATGCTGTTATCCGCATAGTTTTTTGACAGGATGGCGCCGTGGACATCACTGGTTATACATAAGCATGATTTTTTCATACAATCACCAAGGACATTATATCAAATATGTCTTACTTTGTGATGAATGTGTAAAAATTTGAACTTTCATCAAACCATTGATTGAATGTCGATTGCCAAGTGTGTTAAAATCAAAAAGTAAATGAACATTTACAATGGGAGGAACAGATGAAGAAGATTTTAAAACTTATCTTTGTTGCGTTTTTAGTCTTCGCTGCTGCAGCTGCTTGCACACCGAAAGAAACTGAAGACAAAACCATCGAGAATTTGATCGTTGTTTTTGTACCCAGCCGCGACCCGGGATTGATTTTGACACAGACCGAACCTTTGAAACAACTGCTGATCGATACATTGGCAACCAAGGGTTATACTGTCAATGAAGTCACCATCGAAGTCTCTACAGATTACAATGCCGCTGGTGAAGCGTTAGCCGCCGGTACTGCTCATGTAGGATTCTTGCCTGGTGGTACCTATGCCTTGTATAGCGAAGACAATGTCGAAGTTATCTTGGCTGCTACCCGCGCCGGTTTGAACAAGGATTCCGAAAATGCCAAAGACTGGAATGACGGATTAGAAACCTTGGGCGATTCCGCCAACCAAGTGACTTACTACCGTTCGCTGATTTATGCAGGACCAAGTGAAATCGGCCGTGCATTAGCCGCGAAAGTCAATGCCGGCACAGCACTGACTTGGGAAGATATCAACAGTGCTACCTGGTGTTATTCCAACAGTACGACTTCTTCTGCCGGGTATGTTTATCCGACGATGTGGCTGCTTGACAACTTTGATAAGAAACTGACCGATCTGACCAAACCGGCGATCACCGGATCGTATTCCGTCATCGCTAACAACTTGGCAACCGGTTTGTGCGATGTCGGTGTCGGTTATGCGGATATCCGTCGCGATTACAAAGGTCAATGGACAACCGACTGGGGCCGCACCGCTGAAATCTGGGTTGAAACTGATGTCATCGGTGTTACCGAAGGTATCTTCAATGATACGATTTCGGTAGGATTGGAAAACCCGGAAATGTCTGAAGGCTTTAAGAAAGCTCTTCAAGAAGCATTCATCGAAATCGCTAAAACTCCGGCGGGTGCTGAAGCTATCAAGATCTATAACCATGAAGGCTATAAAGTCGTCACGGATGCAGATTATGAAGGTGCTCGCAGAGCTCAAGAACTAGTTTCGGGCAACTGATTTCTGACTTTTAGAAGCGAGGCCTAGCCTCGCTTCTTTTTTTAACAGGAGGCTTTATGATAAAGTTTGAAGGTGTCGTAAAAACGTATCCGAACGGTGTTCAAGCGCTTAAAGGCGTCGATTTGTCGATTGAACAAGGTGAGTTCGTATGTATCATCGGTTTATCCGGAGCGGGTAAATCCACGTTGTTGAGAAGTATAAATCAGATGCATCAGATCACCGGCGGAAAACTCACGGTCGATGGGGTGGATGTATCGACACTGAAGGGAAAGGAATTACGCCGTTTCAGAAGAAATATCGGAATGGTTTTTCAGTCGTTCAATTTAGTTAAGCGGACGACAGTCATTAAAAATGTCCTGGCAGCCAGGGTGGCGGATATGCCGCTTTGGAAAAGCCTGTTGGGACTGTATGCAAAGCAGGATAAGATCATTGCTTTGGAAGCCCTGGACCAGGTCGGGATTTTGGAAAAGGCGTACAGCCGCGCCGATCAGCTCTCCGGCGGACAACAGCAGCGGGTCGCATTGGCGCGTACGGTTGCTCAACAGCCGAAAATCATTCTGGCCGATGAGCCTGTCGCTTCATTAGATCCGGTGACATCACAGCAGGTCATGAGTGATTTTGTTAAAATCAACAAAGCGCTCAATATTACCGTGATTGCCAACATGCATCACGTCGATATTGCTTTGAAATATGCCAATCGTATCATCGGTGTCAAAGAGGGGAAGGTCGTATTTGACGGTCCTTCAGCCAAAGTCACCAATGATATTCTCAAAGAGATATACGGACGCGAGTTAAGTGATGATGAATTGATGGGTGCGTAAGATGGATAAAATCAAGAAATTCTTTTTACCCAGACCTTTGACCTTAAGCAACGGTAAAATCGTACAGCCGGCCATGAGTCCGATGGTGTATGTGATACCAATTTTACTTGTGCTCTTTTTTTACAGTACTTCACTGACCGGCTTTCAGATCGATACGCTGATCAACCGCGGATCCCGGTTTTTTGATATTCTGGTCAAAATGTTTCCGCCTAATTTTGGGTATTTTTCGAAAGTCTGGACCCCGATGATCGTTACCTTGGTCATGTCAATCGTCGGAACCCTGGCCGGAGCTCTGTTTTCAATTCCGGCGGCATATTTATCCAGTGAAAACATGATCAAAAGTCCGATCGTTAAATTTATCGTTCGCGGGATCATGAGTATTTTACGTACGATCCCGCTGCTGGTTTTGGTTATCCTGTTTCTGAACATGTTTGGGGCAGGTGCATTCACCGGAATGGTTTCTTTGGGAGTCTTTACATTTACGATCATGACGAAAATGTTTTATGAGCTCATTGAAACCTGTGATATGGGACCTTTTGAAGCCATCGAATCCAGCGGTGCCAGCCGCATTCAAGCTTTCTGGACCGGAATCATGCCTCAGTTATGGGGGCAGTATATTTCAATTCTGTTATACAATTTCGAAATGAATATCCGTAATGCGGCAATTCTGGGTTATGTCGGTGCCGGCGGCATCGGGATTTTACTTAATGACCGTTTGGGATGGCGTGCCTATCCGGAAGTTGCCATGATTTTATTGGTTTTATTGTTATCGGTGTATTTGATTGAAAGTCTGAGCCGGTACATCCGAAAGAGGTTGTTATAATGAGTACGAAACTGACGGTCAGTGAACAACTGAAACGAGAGCCCAAGAATCTCGGATTAAAAGCATTGTTTATTTTAGGGCTGATAGCCATCGGCTTTTTGGCAGTCAATTATATCGGCTATAACGGATTCACTGAGTTTGGTTTGCAAGTGATGTGGAATATCTCGAGAAGCATTTTTACACCGAATATGGAGTTGTTGCTTGGTCAAGGCAAAAACGGGGTGCTGTTTCTGATCACTGAAACGGCTGCTATCGCTTTTCTCGGAACGATCATCGGAACCATTGTTTCGATTCCGATCGCATTTCTCAGTTCACGCAATGTCGTGCCGGGTTGGATGGCCAATATCGGAGTCGCATTTATAACGGTCGTCCGGACCTTTCCCGCCGTCGTTTATGGGCTTATGTTTATCCGGGTCACCGGTCCGGGTGCATTTACCGGTGTGCTGACTTTGGCCGTTGCCAGTATCGGGATGATATCCAAGCTGTTTATCGAGGTCATCGAAGATTTGGATCCGGGCATTATCGAAGCCCTGGATGCAGCCGGATGCAATGCAATTCAGAAAGTACAGTATGGCATCGTGCCGCAGCTGATGGGCAATTTTGCCTCCATCGCCATTTACCGTTTTGAAATCAATGTTAAGTATGCGACCATTCTGGGGATGGTCGGTGCCGGCGGCATCGGTGCTCCGCTGATTTTTGCCATCACCGCTTACCGTTGGGCAGATACGGGTGCATTGCTGATAGGTCTGATTATTTTTGTCTTGGCTGTCGAGTATGGATCAGCTAAGATTCGCAGAAAATTAGCTACAGGAGAGTAATATGGGACAACATGTAGAAGCCGACGTACAATTTACGGATGTTTTTGAAGGAGAAATGCTTTTAAAAGTAGGGACGGTCAAGATTGGGATGAAGCCGGATCAAGCCGGACCTTATAAGTTGTTATTAGGAGCTCTGACCGGATGTTTTCATTCGACATTCTTGGACGTAGCCGTCAAAAAACGTCTGTCTTTTAAAAGTGTGAAATATCATCTCGAAGGTGAGAAACGGGATGAAGTACCCCAGACGCTCAAAGTTTTGCATATGACAATAACTGTTGAGGGTGCAGACAATCAGCCTCAGATCCTGCGGTGCTTTGAGTTGGCGGCAAAATACTGTTCAATATATACGACTCTGTCTCATGTTGCACAACTCAATTACGAAGTAAAATTCTTATAACGCCTTCGGGCGTTTTTTGGTATAGTTATGTTGATTAAGGTTGGAAGATATCCTTAGGTTAGGTATTGAACTTTACGAAATAAAGTGTATAGTAATGTTGATTGAAAATGGGTGAAAAGATGTCAAACCGTTTCTATATAGCAAAAAAACAGATTAAACTACGACCGGCGCAGCAAATCGCTCTGAGTTTTCTTTTCGTTATTATTGCAGGTTCACTATTATTATCCTTACCAATAAGCAATCTGAATGACGGAGTTCGATTTATCGATCATTTGTTTACTGCGACTTCGGCAGTATGTGTGACCGGGTTGGCAACGGTGATTCCCATTGAAACGTATACTTTGTTTGGTCAGGTCATACTGATTCTTCTGATGCAGATCGGCGGTTTGGGATTAATGACCCTGATCGCGATCTTCTTGCTGGCGATTGGCAGCAAGTTAGCACTGCGCGAGAAAATGGTCGTAGCTGAAGCAACCAATATCGGGTCAATGGCGGGATTAGGAAGTTTCTTGGGATTTATCATCGGATACACATTTCTGTTTGAACTGGCAGGGATGATCCTGTTGTCCTTTGTGTTTGTTCCGGAGTTTGGTTTAAGCAGCGGATTATTTAAAGCCTTGTTTGTCAGTGTCTCGGCTTTTTGCAATGCCGGATTTGATAACTTAGGCGCATTGAGTTTACAGCCGTATGTAAGCAATGTCATCGTCAATCTTACGGTCAGTTCACTGATCATCATGGGAGGGTTAGGTTTTTCTGTGTGGTTTGATTTGACCAAAAGTGCAACATCGATATTTAAGCATCATCAGGCGGTAAAGAGGGTGGTACAGCACCTGCAGATTCATGTCAAGCTCGTTTTCTTTATGACCTTTGTACTGATTACCAGCGGCTGGCTGTTTTTATTGGTGGTTGAGTATGCAAATCCGGCTTCATTAGGCCCGCTTGGTTTGTTTGATAAACTGATGGCCGCATACTTTCAGTCTGTGACTCTGCGTACCGCCGGATTTTCAACGTTGAACATTGCCGGATTGTACCCGGCTTCACAACTGCTGATGATGGCATTTATGTTTATCGGAGGATCACCGGGGGGCACGGCCGGAGGTATCAAGACGACGACATTTGCCTTGGTCGTATTAATGATTATTACCGAACTGCTGAATCGTGACAACATTACTTTGTATAAACGTAATGTCAGCCGTGAAATCGCCAGACGTGCGCTTACGGTCATGGTTCTTTCGTTTACGGTGGTTTTTACCGGAATGTTGCTACTTACGGTGTCGGAGAAAGCCGATTTTATGACGATTGCTTTTGAAGCGTTCTCAGCCATGGGTACAGTCGGATTATCGATGGGAATTACCCCGGTATTGACAGATTTCGGAAAGATTGTCATCATATTGTTGATGTTTATCGGTCGGATCGGACCTATTGCCGTAGCATTCTCTTTGCGAAGCGGCCGAATTAACAAAAAATCAGTTGAAGTTGCATATCCCGCAGGACAAGTCATTGTCGGATAGGAGTAAAAATGAAGCAAAAACAGTATGCCATTCTTGGCCTTGGAATATTTGGATCAACGATCGCAAAAACATTGAGTGAATACAATTGTGAAGTTATCGCATTGGACAAAGACATCACCTGTGTCGACCGTGCCAGTGAATTTGTCACACAAGCAGTTCTGGCTGATTTTACGGACATCGAACAGCTGCGTGCCATCGGAATTGCTGATTGCGATGTAGCCGTTGTTGCTTCAGGCAGCCGTCTGGAAGAAAGCATCATGGCCATCATGAATCTGAAAGAGTTGGGAGTTCCTTATATTTTGGCAAAAGCCAAGAATAAAACCTATATGCATATCCTGACCAAAATAGGCGCGGACAAGGTCGTCCGTCCGGAGAAGGAAATGGGAGAACGTGTAGCTAAGGGATTACTGAGCCGTAACATCATTGATATGATCGACATCGATGATGAGTACAGTGTCATTGAAATCGTTGCACCGCAGAAATGGGTCGGCAAATCCCTTCGGACATTGGAGTTACGTGTGAATTACGGTGTCAATGTTTTGGGTGTCCGCAAGCGTCCGCACGAACATCTGTCCATATCGCCGGCTGCCGATTATGTAATCGAAGCGACAGATCAGCTATTGGTCATTGCGGAAACAGAAATGTTTGAAAAGTTTGAATATTTTGGAAAACTATAGGAATGCTTGTGCGTTCCTTTTTTCTTAGGTATAATGGGATTGGTGATAAAATGTTCGTTAAAATGATCGGAGTATCAATGAATCAAGGCTGTGACATCGAGGGAACTCAGTTGGCGACAGCCTTTTTAAAGCAGCGGGGAATGGAGTTTGAAGATGAGATCAGCCCTTTATTGGAATTATCGGATCAAAACGGTGTCAGAAACGGAGAACTGATTGCGGATGTTTGCCGAAGACTTAAAAAATCTGTAACAAAAGTGCTTCTTGACCGCGATTTTCCGCTAATCATCGGCGGAGATCATTCGCTGGCCATCGGATCAATCAGTGCCAATATGCGCACGGACCGGGCAGTTTTGTGGATCGATGCGCACGGAGATGTCAATACCCCGCAAACCTCCGTGACTCATCGTGCTCATGGGATGCCCTTGGCATCGCTGATGGGATACGGTGATCCGAGATTTGTGGAGATTGCCGGGCAGCCAACCCTTCAACCGGAACAGATCATCATGTTTGGCATTCGCAGTCTCGATGATCCGGAAGTCACTTTTCTCAAAGAAAAAGGCATTCGGTACATAACGACCGATGAGATCCATCACAAGGGAGAACAGGCTTGCATCGAAGAAGTCATCAACCATTGTAAACAGTTTGCTCATACTCACATCAGTTTTGATCTAGACAGTATCGACCCCGCGTATTGTCCGGCAGTATCGACTCCGGTCGTCCGCGGATTACATCCTTCGATACCGCTTAATCTGATTGCTATGCTGTTTAATACGGTTATCATTTCGAGCATGGATATCGTAGAATTCAATCCGCTGCTTGACAATGGGAATGGGTTAACGATCGTTGAAGAAACACTGAAAATCGTCAATCGAAAGGTCAGTGAATACGCTTACGCACTCAATTTAAGTGACTAGGACAATACTGTCCTTTTCTTTTTGAGTCAAATCTGTTAGAATGTTTGCGCAAGGAGGTATGTTATGAATAAAGCTGACAAAACGTTTATTGCCATCGTTGCCGTATTGTCCGTCTTGTTATACGGATCTTTACAGTATGTCGTCAGAGCCACTACCTCCAATCAGAAAATCGCCGTCGTCAGTTACCGTGATAAGGAAGTCTTGCGTATCGATATGAGCAGAGACGATAAGTACACCGTCCAAGGTACCTTGGGAGAAGTATTTATCGAAGTTAAAGATAATCGGATCCGGGTTGAGAAAGAAACCTCCCCCTTACACATTTGTTCGATCCAGGGGTGGATCGAGTATGCCAATGTGCCGATCACCTGTCTGCCCAATCACGTCGTAATCGTCATCATCAATGCGGTCAATGAGCATGGTGAGGATACGACGGTTAAATGAACCGCAGAAACCGAGTCCGCCGAATGATGATTCTGACGATGTTGTTGGCAATGAGCATCGTCTTTCATATGTTAGAGCCATCTTTACCGCTTCCCATCCCAGGAGTCAAACTTGGTTTAGCCAATATTCTGGGACTGATAGCGCTGTATATGTTTGGCTGGCGAGAAATGTTATCAATTAACTTCAGTCGGGTATTGATTGCCTCGCTGTTGCGTGGTATTATTTTTGGGACGGGATTCTGGCTGTCACTAAGCGGGGTTGCCTTAAGCAGTCTTACAGTCATTTTGTTAAAGAAAACGACATCGCTGAGTGCCATCGGATTGAGCGTTGCATCCGCAACATTTCATAATGTCGGTCAGATCATTGCCATAATCATCATCTGGTCTTCGATCATGATGGTCTATTGGCTGCCGGTCATGATTTGGATGAGCATACCCACAGGGATACTGACGGGAGCGCTCGCTGTCGCTGTATTGAAGAGAATTTCGAAAGGAGGGTCACCATGATCAAGTTGAGAGATGGAAAAGTAAATGAGTTGAAACTTCGCTTTCATGGTGTGTCCGATAGCTAAACACCTTTTTGTTCGCGGAGTTGCTCGAGTCGGTGACTTGAATGATTTCGCGGGATATTTGCGTATTTGACCATTCAAGGCACCCGTGTGCCTTTTTTGTTTGGCTTTGTAGAAATGAGGGGATCTTATGAAACAGTTTAATTTCATCTGGCAGAAATTACAGAATAACCGTCTGAGAATGATGGCTATGTTTTTGTCTGTCATCTTTTATGTGACGCTGATGTTGCTTTCGCCGTTATTTTTCAGTTTCTTTGTTGATAATGTCATTGGCAATGGTGAAATCATCCATCCGCTTGCCCGCATGTTCTCAGCGTGGCTTGGCGGTGTCGAAGTTTTACGCAGCAATTTGTGGATTGGCGGTGTCATCATCGTTTTGATCAGTGCGTTATCCGGAATCGCCATGTATTGGCGCGGCCGTCTCAACGGTGAGATTTCCGAAAATGTCACTCAAAAGATCCGGGATGAGGTATACCGACACTTACAGCGTTTGCCGTACTCTTATCATGTCAATGCGAAGACTGGGGATCTGATCCAGCGATGCACTTCAGATGTCGACCAGATCCGGCGCTTTCTGGCGTCTCAGATATCAGAACTGGTGTATGCCATTGCATTGGCGCTGATTGCCGGAGTCATTTTGTTTGGCATCCATGCTCCGTTGGCCTGGCTTTCGATCATCAGTCTGCCGATCATCTTCGCCTTTGCATATATCTTCTTTATCAAGATGCAGAAGGCATTCAAAGCTTCAGATGAGTCGGAAGGCGAAATGTCTGCCGTGATCCAGGAGAATCTTTCGGGAACCCGGGTCGTTAAGGCATTCAGCCGTGAGAGCTACGAATTGGATAAGTTTGAGAAGAAAAACCGCAAATTCAGAGATCTGACGTACCGGCTGATTCATCTGCTGGGTATGTACTGGGGACTTTCGGATTTGATCTGTCTGTTACAGATCTTGTTAGTGGTCGTCAGCGGGATTTCCATGGCCAATCAGGGATCGATCACCGTCGGTAACTACTTCGTGTTTGTTTCTTATGTGAGCATGATTTTATGGCCGGTCCGCAATGTCGGAAGAATACTGTCTGATATGGGCAAAGTCGGAGTTTCGATCGACCGTCTCAAAGAGATCCTCGATCATCCCCTTGAAGATATCGATCGGGGTCTGACACCGGCGATTCACGGATCGATCGTATTTGACCAGGTGTATTTCAAGTATGATGACGGGGAAGAGGATGTTTTGAAGAACGTTTCATTTAACGTGAAAAAGGGTGAAACGATTGCGATCATGGGTCCGACCGGATCCGGGAAGTCGTCACTGGTGCATCTTTTGACCCGTTTGCATGACTATCGTGAAGGTTCGATCACGATCGATGGTGTAGAGCTTCGGGAAATCAGACGCAGTCATTTACGAAAACATGTCGGAATCGTCTTGCAGGAACCGTTTTTGTTCTCGAAGACGATTTCCGCGAATATTGCATTGGCGATGCCGCAGGCACCGGAAGAAGAAGTCGAACGGGCTGCGAAGATTGCCAGTGTCCATCAGGTCATCACCGAGTTTGACCGAGGTTATCAGACCTTGGTCGGTGAAAAAGGGGTAACGCTCTCCGGCGGTCAGAAACAACGGATCGCCATTGCCCGCACGATCATCAACAACTCGCCGATTCTGATTTTTGATGATTCGCTTTCGGCGGTGGATACCGAGACGGATATGCATATCCGCTCCGCGTTAAGCGCCATCGCCAAAGATACAACAACGATTATTATTACGCATCGCATTTCCTCCGCTCAGCACGCCGATAACATTATCGTGCTCAACGAAGGAAAGATCGAGCAACAGGGAACCCATGCACAGTTGCTGACGCAGGAAGGCTTGTATAAGCGCATTGCGGACATTCAGAGTGCCATGGTGATGGGAGGTGAAGATGATGAGTGAACGATTTGAAGAACAAGAATATAATACGGATTCGCTGGATACCAAGCTTTGGTCGAAGATATTGAAGCTGTTATGGATCCATAAAAAAGACTTGTTTGTGTTATACGGATTTATGATCATGCTGGCGTTTGTGGATATTTCATTTCCGCTGCTGAACCGCCATGCGATCGACAATTTTGTCATCGGCAGTCCAAAGGAAAACGAAGTGCTTATTTTCGCATTGATCTATATGGGATTTGTCGTCTGGCAGGGATTCAATGTTTATTATTTTATAAAACAGGCCGGAAAAATCGAGATGAATTTTGCTTATGATGTCCGTCAGCGGGCTTTTACCAAACTGCAGGAACTGTCATTTACCTATTATGACAAGACACCGCTGGGCTGGATCATGGCCCGGATGACCAGTGATATCACCCGGCTGTCTGAAATCCTCTCGTGGGGTCTGATGGATATGGTCTGGGGATTTTCGGTAATGATCGGTATTACGATCGTCATGCTTATTACCAACTGGCAGATGGCCTTGCTTATTCTGATGGTCATTCCGCCGTTATGGTATATCAGCGTATATTTCCAGACCCGCATCCTGAAGACCTACCGGGAAGTCCGTAAGGTGAACTCTAAAATCACCGGGGCTTTCTCTGAGGGGATCAGCGGGGCCAAAACGACGAAAACTATGGCTATTGAAGATCTCAATCTCGAAGAGTTCAAATCACTGACCGGAGATATGCGCCAACGCTCGATCCGGGCTGCGGTATTATCCGCTTTGTTTATGCCATTGGTGACCGGGTTGGGTGCCATCAGCACAGCCGGTATATTGGTTGTCGGCGGTCAGCAGGTGTTATTGGGTGCGATTCAGTTTGGTACCCTGATGCTCTTTACGCAGTATGCCGGGCAGTTTTTTGAGCCGTTGCGGCAGATCGCGCGTTTGCTGGCGGAGTTACAGATGGCTCAGGCATCGGCCGAGCGTGTCCTGTCGCTGATCAACAGCGAGGCGGATATCGTCGACAAGCCGCATGTCATTGAGCAGTATGGGACGATTTTGCATCCCAAAAAAGAAAATTATCCGAAAATGGAAGGGGAAGTTGAATTTAAACATGTGACCTTCCACTATAATCCGCAAGAACCGGTACTGACCGATTTTAATCTGAAAGTCAGAAAAGGTCAGACGGTCGCGCTGGTCGGGGAGACCGGTTCAGGAAAGAGTACGATCGTTAACTTGCTGTGCCGTTTTTATCAGCCGGTCGAGGGACAGATCCTGATTGACGGTGTTGATATCACTGAGCGTTCAATCGGTTGGTTACACTCTAATTTGGGATATGTGTTGCAGGCACCGCACCTGTTTTCCGGGTCGGTGGCGGAAAATATCCGCTACGGGCGGTTAGATGCGACAGATCAGGAAGTGGAGGATGCGGCCAAAATGGTCAACGCCCACAACTTCATCATGAAGCTGGAACAGGGATATGCATCCGATGTCGGTGAGGGCGGTAACCGTCTGTCGACCGGTGAGAAGCAGCTGATTTCCTTTGCCCGGGCCGTGCTGGCCGATCCGGCGATCTTCGTACTGGATGAAGCGACATCATCCATCGACACGGAAACCGAGCAGATCATCCAGCATGCCATTGATACGCTGTTGGTCGACCGAACCAGTTTTGTCATTGCCCACCGTCTGTCGACGATTGTCAGTGCCGATGTCATCCTGGTGATCAAGAAAGGGAAGATCATCGAGCAGGGCACTCACAGCGAACTAATCAGGCTCAAAGGGACCTATTACCGTCTGTATACCAATCAGTTCCAGGAAGATTTACAAAATCAGTTATTGCATTTAAAACCGGAGTAAAATCCGGTCTTTTTATGGTATGATATCGTCAATGTGAGGTATTAAACATGAAACTTAAGATCAATGATCTGATTCCTTATCAGCAACTGCTGGATGAGCGGATTTTCAGGCTTCATCACACCGACCGGCCATCGACCATGCAGTCACGTCTTTTGGCTTTGTTAGTTGAAATCGGGGAGTTTGCCAATGAGACCCGCTGTTTCAAGTTTTGGAGTGTCAAAGGACCTTCGGAAAAGGCCGTGCTGGCTGAGGAGTTTGGGGATGGGTTACATTTCTTTTTATCCTTGGGAATAGATTTGGATGATGATGGCAGTGATGTGGAAGCTATCGTCGTCGATGGCAGCGGTACTGACCGGTTTGTGGCATTGTATGATGCGATCAGCGACTTTGGGCGTAATGCCAACTTGGATACCTATCGTGAGGCTTTCGGTCTGTTTTTTGGTTTAGCCAACAGTTTCGGACTGTCCGATGAGGACATTCGGGAATATTATGTGAAGAAAAACGAGAAAAACCATGCCCGCCAGGATCAAAATTACTGATCCCGACGGTTGCGCATCGAGAGTTGTTTGAATATAATGAAAACATTGGAGGAAAGTATGGAAGATAGAAAAATGGAAATTTTAGTGGAAGGGTTGAATTTGGATTTGATGCGTGATTTTACGCAGGCAGACGGAATTTCGGGCAATGAAAAAGAGGCGTCCCGTGTTATGAAACGCTGGACGCAGGATGTTGCCGATGAAGTGGTGTATGACAATCTGGGTTCGATCGCAATTACAAAAAAAGGGTCTGGGTTGGGACCGAAAGTCATGTTGGCGGGACATATCGATGAGATCGGCTTTTTAGTCAAGAGCATTGATGACAACGGTTTTATCCGCCTGCATCCGATCGGCGGTTGGTGGGGACATGTACTGCCTTCTCATCCGGTCATCATCACGACTCGAAAAGGTGATAAACTTACAGGACTGATCGGTTCAAAGGCACCTCACGGTATGCCCGCGGATGTTCGTAACAAAGTCATGGAAATTAAGGATTTGTTTGTGGATCTCGGTGTAAAAAATAAAACGGAAGTCGAGCTGTTGGGTGTAAGCATCGGCGACATGGTTACACCGAAGTCTGATTTTATGGTCATGGGCAATCCCAATTTCCTGGCAGCAAAAGCATGGGATGACCGGATCGGTGCTATCATTGCGACTCAAGTGCTTTTAAACCTGAAAAACCGGTCACATGTTGCCGATGTGATTGCTGTGGGAACGGTGCAGGAAGAAGTCGGTTTGCGCGGAGCAAAGACTGCGGCATACTTGGTCAAACCGGATGTAGCGGTATCATTGGATGTGACGATCGCCACGGATACTCCGGGGGATGACGGGCGCATCAAAATGGGCTTTGGCGTAACGATGGAGTTGGCTGATTCCTCTCATTTGGGCCATCGCGGTCTGTTGGGGCATTTGGAAGAAATGGCTAAGCAAATGGATCTTCCGGTTCAGTTTGAGCTGTTGGCCGCCGGCGGAACCGATTCAGGTGAAATTCATAAATCCTTTGACGGAGTCATTGCGGTAACGCTGTCGATTCCCAGCCGTTATATTCACTCGCATTATGCACTGATTCATCGAAAAGATGTGGCGGCTACCATAAGGTTGCTCACTGAGTTTGTGGCAACGCTCGACTGGGATACCGTCGAAAAGATTCGCGTATTCAATCGTTGACCACTGGAACCTTCGGGTTCCTTTTTCATGCCAAATGTACCCATTTCTGCTATAATAGGGAAGATAAGTGGTGAACCTATGAGAAAAAGAGAAGTTTTGCTGATCATGGCAGTTGTCGCTCTGGATCAGATTACAAAGTATGCTATCGAAGCACGATTGACCTTGGGCCAGTCCATCGAAGTGATCAAAGGATTCTTTTCACTGACCTATGCCCGCAATACCGGCGCAGCCTGGAGTATTCTGAGCGGTCAGATGACGTTTTTCTATATCATCTCGGCGATCGCCCTGGTTTTTATGACGTACTTTTTGATTAAAACGGACAAGAAAGAACATTACCAGCGATTTGCACTGTCTTTGCTTATAGCCGGTACTCTCGGCAACTTTATCGACCGGCTGATGTTTCAGTATGTCCGCGATTTCTTTGATTTTATTATCATCGGATATGATTTTCCGATATTTAACGTGGCTGACATATCGCTCAATGTGGCCATCGGACTGCTGATTTTGGAAGCGATCCTTGAAGGAAGAGGAAAGTAATGGAACCGTATGAACTGATTGTAGCCTGTGAAGACGCCAAGATGCGTATTGATCAGTACCTTGCAGCGAAGCTGCCGTTTTCACGTTCCCGCATTCAGCAGCTGATCAGCGAGGGATATGTGCTGTTAAATGATGAAGAAACGAAAAGTAATGCCAAAGTCAAAATGAACGATGAGATCGTTGTTGATGTTCCTGAAGCACAGAGCATCGAGTTAAAGCCTGTCGACTTGAATCTTGAGATCGTATATGAAGATGCGGATATCATCGTGGTGAATAAGCCCAAAGGGCTGATCGTTCATCCGGGAGCCGGTACCGTTGAACCGACACTGGTCGAAGGTTTATTGTTTCACTGCAAGGATTTGTCAGGTATCAACGGATCATTGCGTCCGGGGATCGTCCATCGCATCGATAAGGATACCAGCGGTTTGCTGGTTGCAGCTAAAAATGATGTGGCGCATCAGTCCTTGTCAGCGCAACTGTCGCAGAAAACCATGAGACGCAGTTATCTGGGCATCTGTCACGGAATTATCGAACCCGATGTGGCTACGATCGATGCTCCGATCGGTCGCGATACCAAAGACCGTCAGAAGATGATGGTGACCGATGTCAATGCCCGTCATGCCGTTACTCACTTTCGGGTTTTGGAACGTTTTAAAGAATATTCTTATGTGGAATTTGAACTGGAAACCGGACGGACTCACCAGATCCGGGTGCATATGCAGTATATCAAGCACCCTTTGATGGGGGATCCGAAGTATTCGCTGAGGAATACTCCGGATACACAAGGTCAGATGTTGCATGCTTATAAACTGATACTTAACCATCCCCGGACACATCAGTCCATGAAATTTCAGTGTGAAGTTCCGCCGGTATTTGCGGATGTACTGGCAGATTTGCGAAAAAGAGGTGATTTATTTGAATGAGAAAAATGATGCAGTGCTGTTGCAGTTAGCCCATTATTTCGTGTTGAAACACGATTACCGTTTTGTACCGACACCCAAAAGCAAAGATGAGATATGGCTGCTGAACCGAGAACATCGGATGTATCCGGTCATCCGTCTCTCAACGGCTTCGGTCACTTCGACCTTCTTTGATAAAGAACGGATTTTGTCAATGTTTTCATCCATCCTGGGAAAATGGGATGTTTCGTTTAAACTGCTTGATATCCATGCCGTTGATGAACCGGTTACGGAACCCGATGAGGATATCGTGGTGGTGTCGGTCAGTGCTGACTCTCTCAGTCCTTCCGATCAGCCGTTAGCGGAGTTTACCGATATCAATGAAGCTTTGCTTCGGATCGAGGATCCGAAAAAGGATGTTGGAGCTATGATCAAGGAGATCAATGATGCTCACATGCGAAGTCAGAAAAAGCGTAAGCAGTTCGATATTCAGGATTTGCCTGTAGTATCGATCGTATTCGGATCTTTGGCTATCGTCAATTTCCTGTTGATTCAGATATTGGGGTATGTGACCGGTCAGATTATTCCGGTGTCAATTTTGCTTGGTGCTTATTACAAGACCTTTGTTGCCGCAGGATTTGAGATTTGGCGGTTTTTGACCGTAGGTCTAGTACATATCAGCGTTTTTCATTTGCTGATCAATCTGATGGCCCTGATGAATCTGGGGACGATCACCGAGAAAATCTACGGTCGTGCGCGATTTACCGCTATCCTGCTGATATCGATCATTATCGGAAGCCTCTTTGTTTATGTCGGAGAAGGAAACAGTCTGACTGTGGGTATGTCGGGAGGATTGTACGGACTGATGGGTGCACTGTTTGTGTATACCTTTGAGACCGGGATGATCAAGCAGCCCAATGTCCGATCGCAGTTTATCAGGATCCTGACGGTCAATATCATCATCAGTCTGATGCCCGGCATTTCACTGATGGGCCATCTGGGCGGTTTTGTCGGAGGTGTTTTGATGGGGGTCATATTTACCCGCAATGATGCGTGGGATATGCTGCGCAAAAATACGGTCGTCGCAACATTGGCGCTTGTGATGGCATTGGGCTATCTGGGTGTGATCAACACGAATTTCTCACCGCTTTACGGAGCTACCGATCAGAAAGTTCTGGAAATTGCAGATGATTACGGGTTAGGCTTTTATGCTGATTATATGGAGCCGCGCCTGATTGATTTCTATATGGGGAGATAAATCATGAAACGAAGAAATGTCTTATCGTGGGATGAATATTTTATGGGGCTTGCCCATCTTTCGGCATTGCGGTCGAAAGATCCCTCCACCCAGGTGGGAGCAGCGATCGTCGATCGGAATAAAAAAGTGGTCGGTATCGGTTATAACGGATTTCCGACCGGACTCAATGACGATGACTTTCCTTGGGAGAAAAGTGAAGACTATAAAAACTCGAAGTATGCTTATGTCGTGCATGCCGAACTGAATGCGATATTGAACTCGATTACTAAGCTCGACGGCTGTACGATATATGTCAGTCTGTTTCCGTGCAATGAATGTGCCAAAGCCATCATTCAAAGCGGGATCAAGAAACTGGTGTATGAAGATGACAAATACGCAGATACTGATGCGGTGTTCGCATCAAAACGCATGTTATCGGCCGCTGGGGTAGAGATGGTCCGGTTAGTAAAAAAAATCAGGGTTTCTGTGAATATCGAATGACGGCGTGAGCCGTTTTTCTATCCCGTTATGTTAGATATCCATCTAACATAAATGTTGACAAACGTCGTATAATAAGTATAATAATATCAGAGGGATCATTATGAAACTGTTAACGGCATACCAAGGGGTTTTCACACAAAAGCAGTATATGAAACTGATTTTTGCTAATATCATCAATCGCTTCGGAGATTCGATCGATGCGATAGCTTATAGCTGGATGGCTTATCAAATTACCGGATCGGCATCCTGGATGGCTGTTATTTTTGCATTCAATGCGCTTCCATCGGTGTTTCTGATGCCATTTGCCGGGGCATGGGTCGAGCGCTTTGATAAGAAACGGGTCATGGTCATTGCGGATGCAGGTCGGGGTCTGCTGGTCGCCCTTACGGCTTATCTGTATTGGCTCAATCTGCTTAATCCCTATTTGCTGATCGTATTTACGGTTTCGATGTCAACCTTTGAAGCGTTTAGGATTCCTTCCGGGCTTGCGATCGTTCCCAGAATATTGGATAAAGAATATTATACCAGCGGAATGTCGCTCAATGCTTCAGTTTCTCAGGTATCGATGCTGATCGGAATGGCCATGGCCGGAGCGATCGTGGCGACTTTCGGTGTAGCCGGTGCAATGCTTGTGGATGCGGTTACCTTTGTCGCTTCCGCACTGATCATCGCTTGGATCAAGGTCGAGCATCATCCAAGTTTGGCATCAAAAAAGAATACGCTGTATCTGATTAAAGAAGGGTTCGACTATTTACGGACAGTCAGAGTCATCTTCATCCTGTGTCTGTTTGGTGTATTGATGAACATGCTTTTTACGCCGATAGGCATTTTGCAGACTCCGTATATCGTTGATATACTGAAGCTGGAAGCCTATGCCTTATCGGTAATGGGTGTCGGTAATATTTCCGGTATGGCCTTGGGATCATTTGTGTTTCCGATGCTTTCGCAGAAATGGCGAAGACAGCAGATTATGGCTTTCGGTGGCTTTGGGATCGGTTTGATGTATCTGGCTTTCACATGGATTTCTGCTCAGGGATCACTGATCCTGACGTATGGTCTGATTGGTTTACTTTCTGTTGGTTTGGGGATCAATTCCGGATTTCTGAGCACGAGTGTAAGCGTTTCGTTTATGCATCATGTCGACAAAGAATATATTGCCAGGGCAGGGTCGATTTTTAATGCCATGGTCAGTGCTTCAGTTCCGCTGGCATCGATCGTCCTAAGCGGATTGGCTTTGGTATTTCCAATTCTGACAATCATGAAAGTTTACGGAGTATTTGCAATGATCCTGTTTATTTTCGTCTATAGTTCACCATCGCTCAAAGAGCTATAAGGAGGTCTTATGGTAAAAATATTGAAGTGCTCCATGTTTCAGGAATTCGTACATCTGGCAACCCGTGTTGCCAATCAATCACTGAGTGATCAGGTAGGCGCATCATTTGTTCAAAAGTATCCGATTAAAATGGAACAGGCGACAAAGCTGTTGGAGGATATCGCAGCGCTAGAGGAGAAAATGATTTTCATGATCAATTCCGCGCATCCGGAGTTCGACTTTTTCTTTCAGTATGCTGAGGGGCAACATGCCTCGCTGGCACAGTCGTTGCTGGTTTTGTTTGAAAACAAAGATGAACTGCCGACGATCGACGAATCACAGTGGCAACTGTATTTCACCTTTGCCCTGTCGAATTTTCTTTCGGAAGATCCAGGTGAATCAGGAAATAAGTTGGAGGCATTATCGAAAGAAGAGCTTGTGCGAAAGCTGTTCCGCAGTGACCTTTCCGATACATTGAAATACCGGTTTATGATCCTGATGGAAAATCCCAATCGGCTGATTCAGCATCTCTTCCAAATGTTTAACGATATTGAGGAACATTGGCTGAAACATCAAAGAGTTTTTGATGCGATGATCAAGCGGCATTTAGAGAAATATGAACGGATGTCCATCAACGAACTCATTGCTTACGTTGAAAAGACCATCAGTATCCGCTCGATTCCTCGAAGCGATGAAATCATGATTGCTCCGGGTGTGTTCAATTACAATGCACTTTCATTCACCGAATATCCTTGGTATCAATCTGATACATCCGCAATGATTTGGTATTTGGGTATAAAACTTTTCGACATTTTCGAAATCATCAATTCAACCGCAGATCAGAAGCAGCGGTTGGCTACGGCACTCAAAGTGCTCGGTGATCCAAGTAAACTGGAAATCCTGATTCTGTGTAAACAAGAGGCCCAATATGGGGTCAATTTAGCCAAAAAACTCAAACTGACAAGTGCAACGGTATCCTATCATCTCAACTCGCTGGTCAACCTTGGTTATCTGTCTATGAATATGGAAGGAAACCGTGTTTATTATCGTACCCACAAAGAGCGCATTCAGTCCGATTTACAGGCAATCAGTGAGTTGCTGGATTAGAAGCTGAAATGAGAAGTATTCCCGAAATCATCGAAGTGCTTGTGGTAGGATCCGGGTATGCCGGACTGAGTGCGGCCATCGAAGCCAAAGGGGCGGGAGCCCAGGTTTTTGTGGTAGAGAAAATGGCAGCCTGGGGCGGAAATTCGATCATCAGTGACGGAGGTATCGCTGCTGTCGGTACCGATGAACAGAAAGCGCAAGGCGTCAATGATTCGGTGGATCTGATGGTGGCAGATATGCGCAAAGCAGCCCAAAACCGTAGTGATCCTAGGCTGGTGCAAATCGTTTGCGAACATTCCAAAGAAGCCTATGTATGGACCAAAGAGTTTCTGGGCGTCACATATCGCCCCAGAGTTGAGATTTTTGGCGGACATTCCGTGCCGCGCTGTCATACGCCGGAATCGGTCAAGGGGATCGATCTGTTATTGCGAATGGTGAAAAAGTGCGAAGATTTAAACATAGATATTTTCCGGCAATGTCCGGTCAAAGAGATTGTGCGTGACGATCAGGGGATCCATTCGGTAATCGTGGATGTTCAGGGAAAGATTCAGAAGATTGTTATCACTAAAGCACTGATCATCGCTTCGGGCGGTTTTGGGGCGGATGTCGAATTTCGAAGGCAGTGGGATCACCGTCTCGATGAGTCGGTGATGACGACCAATAAACTTTGCGCTGATGCTTCACTGTTAAAAGAGTGTATACGGATTGGTGCCGATGTAGTTGATCTCGACTGTATCCAGTGCGGTCCGTGGGCGTCCATTGATGAAAAAGGATTTGGTCTGGGACCTTTGTTTGGTGATTATGTCGTCTTGCCTTATTGTGTTTTGATCAGCCGAAAGACTTCCCGCCGCTTTGTCAATGAACTGGCTGATAGGAAGATTATCAGTGATGAAATGTTTGATCAGGGGCATTGGGTTTTGGGACTCGCCGATCAGCAAGCGATGGACACCGGTGGCTGGGATTTGTCGAATGCAATCAAACGGAACATTGTCCGCAGATATGATTCTCTTGAGGAAATTGCGATGGCAACCGATTTGGATACACAGGCTTTTCTCGATGAAATCCAACGGTACAACCAGATGATCGATGCCGGTAACGATCACGATTTTCATAAGCGGATAACCAAGGATATGAGTCGGATCGAACAGCCGCCGTTTTATATTATGCGCATGTGGCCGAAAGTGCATACGACTTTGGGCGGATTGAGGATCGATCAGCATGCCCGCGTGCTCGATATCCGTCATCAGCCGATACCCAAATTATATGCGGTCGGGGAAGTGACCGGCGGTATTCACGGTGCCAGCCGATTGGGCAGCTGTGCCATCACCGAATGTCTGGTCTTTGGCCGGATGGCCGGAAGAAACAGTGCAAAATAAAATCCTCATCCGAGGATTTCTTTGGCTTTTTGGGTATTTTTGAAGTGAAGCTTAGCGACTTTGCTGAGCATGTCCATGCCATGCTTTTCTAAGATATCAGCAGCCGCCTGATCGACAGCCGCTGAAGCTCCCTTAGGTAAGGGCATGCCCGCGTACTCTTCCAACTGTTTCAGTGCTTCTAAAAAAGCATGACGTGCGATGATTGCTCCGCAAGCGACGGCCAGATACTTGTTTTCAGCTTTGGTTTCAAAGCGCAGGTTTCGAAAGATTTCCTTTTCATCTTTGAGATAGCGATAATAGCTTTCCTGAGGTGTAAACTGGTCGATGATCCCTGTAAACGGTTTTTTGACCTTCTTCTGTAGGTGAAGATAGCACTGGTTATGTAACAATGACTTGATCGCATTCATATTATATTTGCGGTGCCAGACATTATATTTATCATTAGGTAAAATGAGCAGGCTGTATGGGACTTTTTCCATCAGGGCTTTGGCGATCCGGACGATTTGTGTATCATCCATGGTTTTGGTATCGCTCGGATTCAGCGAACGGATGAAATCGATATGTTTCTCATCCAGATAAACGGCGCACACGCAAACCGGACCAAAGTAATCACCGGTACCGACTTCATCGCTGCCGCCGTGAGCAAAGAACCCGCCGAAACTGGCAATGATATCGGCGTGATGCTGGGCCATATTACCCTGAATCACCACTTTCTTTGACTGATAGATCGTGATCGTAGCTTCTTCTGTCGCAATAAAACAATCCGCATACGGGATTTTCTTATCGGTGATTTCGCTATGGTAAAACTCTTTGATGGCTCGGATCTGATCTTCGCTTGCTGAAATCGAAATGGTTTTCATGGTAACACCCGAGTACATTTTAGCACACAATTGCAACCTTCGCGCATTTGCTTTATCATAAAGGAGAATGAGGTGATATTATGACGTTTGAACCATCCTGGATCCCCTGGATCACCCCGATATTGATCATCTGGCTGTTGCTGACCCTTGCGATCGGATATATGCGCGGCTTTCTGATTCAGCTATACAACTTGCTGGCCTTGTTTGCGGCGGTCCTTTTTGCCTGGATCTTGAGCGAGCCTTTCGCCAAGGTATTTACGATTTTCACTCCGGATATTGATTTCTTTAAGCAATCCGCGATTGAAGAACTGGTGCTGGTTCGGATCAACTCGGCAATCTGGTTTGTGATCCTCTATATCGTCATCTCATTGTTGATCACACTTGGCCGACCGCTGGTCAAAGCTGTGGGGAAGATCCCCGGAGTAAAGACTGTCAACAGCATCTTAGGTGCGGTGTTTGCGCTGATCGGGTATTATCTGACCGTACTGATACTCATCCTGCTGTTATCGACTCCATGGATCGTTAACGGTCAGCAAGTGATTGAAGAGTCCGGACTGTCTGTCATCCGACAGTATTCATCGGTCTTCTTTGATTTCGTCAATCAGCGGATCGAAGAGAACGCCGCCATCCAGCGACTGATTTCCGGCGAATCCCTGTCGGTCAGCGACGGAGAATCACTGCGGGACTGGCTGTTGAGTCAGGGAATCAGCGAAGAAGATATTATCGAATTTTTGGAAGGTTTAAATCAATGATATGAATGAACAGATACAAGTATTGGAACTGGATCTGATCCTTGATCAGATCAGTAAGTACGCGGCTTTTTCTTTGGGAAAAGAAGTCGTGCTTCGACTCAAACCGCAAAACAAACGACTGCTGATTCAACGAAACAATGATCGCATGCGCGATGCATTGCTTTTGACAGTGCGTTTTGGCGGATTACCGTTTAGCGGAATCAAAGACATTCGCGATTCGTTGGTCAAAGCGAAAAAGGGCGGATTGTTATCAGTTGAGGAAGCTGTCTGGGTGTCGCGTCACGGACACGGATGCGAGAGCATGAAAACAGCACTGCGTAAAACGGAGCTGAGCGTTCCGTTTGTTTTTGATCTGATTGACAGCCTTAACGTCAGTTTGACATTAAGCAAGAAAATCGATGCCTGTTTTTCTCCTAACTACGAAGTTTTGGACAATGCTTCACCGTTACTAAAGGAAATCCGCGATAAACTTCGCAAGATGGATGCGGAAATCAACCGTCAGATTCAGAAGTTCATTTCGGCCAATGCCGACCGGCTGACCGACCAGCTGGCCACCTACCGTCACGACCGTCTGGTCGTTCCGGTCCGTATTTCTGATAAATATCATTTCAAAGGAGTCATTCACGGTGAGTCGGCTTCGGGTCAGACCGCCTATGTTGAACCGGAGTTCCTTTTGAATCTTAATAATGAGAAGCAGACGCTGTTATCGAGGGAAGAAGATGAAATCGAACGTATCTGCTGGGAAATCAGTGCTGACATCGCCACGGTGGCGGATCAGTATATTGCCAATGTCGAAACGTTGGGTGAACTGGATGCTTTGTTTGCGAAAGCTCAGTGGGGCAAAAAGCTTGATGCGACGGTGGCTGCCCTCAGTGATGACGGTTTGATCATCGAAAAGGGCCGTCATCCGTTAATTGATCCGAAGCAGGTGGTGGCCAACACGTACCGATTACAACATCCCTACCGGATGTTGCTGATTACCGGGCCTAACACCGGCGGTAAAACGGTATCTCTGAAAGTGATCGGGTTGTTTACGCTGATGTTTTACTGTGGGATTCCGCTGCCGTGTGAGCAGGCCCAAATCCCGTTGTTTGATGAGATCTATGCAGATATCGGTGATGAACAGTCCATTGCCCAGTCTTTATCCACATTTTCTTCTCATCTGGCACGCATTGCCAGGATCACCCGTCATTGTACCAAAGATTCACTGATTCTGCTTGATGAACTCGGTGGGGGGACCGATCCCAATGAAGGGGAAAGCCTGGCCATCGCCATTTTGGAATATCTGCGTAACAAGCAGGCATCCGTGGTTGCGACGACCCACTATAACCGATTAAAAAGTTATGGTGCTCAACATTCGGAAATTTTGTTAGCGTCGGTCCAGTTCGACTTACAACAGCTGCGCCCGACCTATAAATACATTGAAGGTTTAGCCGGCCAGTCCTATGCGTTGGACATCGCTTCGCGTTTTGAACTGGACGATCAGATCATTACTGCGGCCCGTCAGCTCAAAGAAGAGGGAAAATCCGAAGTAAGTAAGATTTTGGAGAAGCTTGAGAATCAGCTCGATGAAAATCGGAAGATCGAAGAACAGTTGGGCCGCCAGCTCTTTGAAGCAAAAAGCAGGGAAGAACAGTTAAACAGACAGCTTGCTGAGTTTGAGCGAAGCAGACAGGAACTGATGGATCAGGCGAAGCAGGAAGCCAATGCTTTGGTCGAAGAGGCGCTGATCAAGACCGAGGAATATTTAGAACAGCTGAAAGAACAGGAAAAACCGCATCAACGGTTGGAAATTAAAAAAGCTTTACAAGACATGGCCAAACCAGAAGAAGATGTCGTGATGGAAGGGTCGATCAGTGTCGGTGACACCGTGAGGATCAATTCGACTTCGCAAGTCGGTATCGTGACCGATCTTGAGCGCAATCAGTACTCCGTTGAAGTTTTGGGTAAGTCTTTTAAGGTAAGTAAAAAACAAATCACGAAAATCGTTCCGGTCAAAAAGAAAGCGGTCCGTCATGTATCTGCGGTGTCGGGGCTGATGACACCGGTATCGATGGAATGCAATGTCATCGGGTTAAGGGTGGAGGAAGCTTTGCCGGTGGTCGAGAAATATATCGATGACTGCGTTTTGCGTAATTTAAAATCGGTACGGATCGTTCACGGTCATGGGACTGGTGCTTTGCGCAAGGCTATATGGAACAGACTTCAGCACCATGGTTCCGTAGAAGAATTGCGATTGGGCGGACAGGGTGAAGGCGGTTCCGGAGCGACCGTTGTGACACTTAAGGGAAAATAGTATGTTAAAGGAAAAACTGTCGTCCTTGCCGTTACAGCCGGGATGTTATCTGATGAAGGATGACAAGGGCGAAATCATTTATATCGGAAAAGCAAAAAAACTGAAGGCAAGGGTCAATCAGTATTTTACCGGTGCGCACGAAGGCAAAACTCAAAAAATGGTATCGCTGATTGAGGATTTTGATTATATCGTTACCAACACCGAGAAAGAAGCACTGGTTCTTGAGATCAATCTGATCAAACAGTACAGGCCACGCTTCAATATCATGTTTATGGATGATAAGTCGTATCCGTTTATCAAAATCACTTCGGATGCCTATCCGCAGCTGATTGTGGTCAGAGATAAGAAGAAGGATAAAAAGGCGAAGTACTTCGGTCCTTTTACCGATACCGCAGCCGCCCGGGAGACGGTCAAGCTGCTTAATGATCTTTATCCGATCCGCAAGTGCAAAACCATGCCGAAAAAAGTATGTCTGTATTATCATATCGGTCAGTGTCTCGGTCCGTGTCAGTTTAATATCGGTAAAGAACAGTATGATGCGATGATCGATGAAATCAGCCGGTTTTTAAAAGGGGATAACCGGATGGTCATCGGTCGGCTTCAACAGCAGATGGATCAGGAAACCGCTCAGCTGGCCTTTGAGAAAGCAGCGAAAATCCGTGATATGATCCGATCGATCGAGCACATATCCCAAAAACAGCAGGTTCAATTTGGCGAGCGTATGCAACAGGACGTGTTTGCTTTTGCGATTTCCAAGAATATTCTCTCGATCACCGGTTTTTTTGTCCGGGACGGAAAACTGATACAAAAGACTTCGATGGTTGAACCGACGGTCGAAAATCCGCAGGATGCCTTCGTATCTTATCTGATACAGTTTTATGAAAAAATGCCAAAACCGAAAGAGTTGCTGGTACCTTCGGATACAGATATGGAACTGCTGAGTGAAGTGCTGGGCGTAACAGTAAATGCTCCCCAACGCGGGGATAAGCTGAAATTGGTTCAGATGGCCGCGGTCAACGCGCAGGAGCAGTTATCCTTAAAGTTTAAGATGGTAGAGAAGTCGGAGATATTTGGGGATCAGGCCAGCAGTCAGTTGGCAAAGCTGTTGCATCTCAAAGGGCTGTCACGTATCGAACTGTTCGATAATTCACATATTTCCGGTGCGTTTTTAGTGGCGGCCATGGTTGTGTTTACCGATGGCAAGCCCAATCGTTCGCAGTACCGCCGCTATCGTTTAAGTGGGGGGAACAATGATGTCGCTTCGATGCAAGAAGTGATGTACCGACGTCTGCTTCGACTGCTGAAGGAAAACGGGGAACATCCGGATCTGATCATCGTCGATGGCGGAATGCCTCAGCTGAGTGCGGCCAAAGAAATCGTGGATTCGCTGCATATGAATATTCCGGTAATTGCCTTAGCCAAAGACAGCCGACATCAGACCGATACGATTATTATCGATCAAAAGAATGAAGTAAAGCTGTTACCCGGAGAACCGCTGACGATGTTTTTATCGGCCATGCAGGATGAAGTGCATCGGTTTGCAATATCCTATCACCGTCTGTTGCGTCAGAAAGCATCGACACGTTCGATTTTGGATGAAATCGAGGGCATCGGTGAGAAACGTAAGAAGGAACTGCTTAAGCATTTCGGGTCGTTGAAAGCGATCAAAGAGGCTGATGAAGAGCAATTGCGTGAGGTTGTCGGTAGACCTGCGGCCATGGCTGTGATACAATTTTTCAGAGATTTAAAGGAAGGTGAGCAAAAATGAAACCGATCGGGATTTTAGATTCAGGATTGGGTGGTGTCTCGGTCGTTTTGGCTTTGCAAAAGGCTTATCCGGAGATGGCGATGGTCTATCTGGCCGATCAGATCCATGCCCCATACGGCAGTAAGAGCAAAGATGAGATTTGTGCGATCATGCATCAGAACATTCGCTGGTTTGAACAACAGGGGATCACAGATGTACTGCTTGCATGCAATACCGCATCGTCCAATGCGCTGGATTATTTACATGCCTGCTTTCCTCAGATGAATATCGAAGGAATCATCGATGTGACCGTGCAGCAGCTCGATGATGCGGATTGTGTCGGAGTATTGGCAACTTCGGCTACGATTGCTTCGCATGCGTATAAAGAAAAGATTGAAAACCGTTTGAATGCCCGGGTAATCGAGCAGGCAGCTCCTGCGTTGGTCGGTATGATTGAGGGACTGGCTGATAATGATGAACTTTCACTGATTTTAGATGAATACTGCGCATCAGTCAGAGAGTGTGATACACTCATTTTGGGATGTACCCATTATCCGCTGATCCGTGATCTGATTGCTTCGAAAGTGTCAGGAAGGATCGTTGATTCCATAGAGCCGATCATTAAAAGTTTTAAATCAAGGAATTATGAACAAGGTGAGGTCCGCATATATACGACCAAAGACCCTGTGCATCTTCAAACACAGATCCAGACGATATTTCAGGAAGAAGTCGTTGTTTATAAAGGGGTGATCAGGTGAAGTTTGTGATCGTCAGTGACAATCACGGCAGGATGGAAGTGCTCAATCGTATCGTTTCGGCTCATCCCGATGCGGATGCTTACTTCCATTTAGGAGACAGTGAACTGCCGGCAGAAAAGCTGCGACCGTTTGTTTCGGTTAAAGGCAACAATGACATGTACTATGATTTTCCGGAGTTGAGGGTATTAAATTTCGGTGATTTTAAAGTACTTCTGATTCACGGACATCAGTTTTATACTTTTAAGCGCGTCGAACAGATCATTCACAAAGCTCATCAGTTGGGCTGTATGATCGCCTGTTACGGACATACCCATGCTTTCTATACTCAAAATGCCCAGGGAGTGTTTTTGATCAACCCCGGCTCGGTATATTATAATCGTGACGGTACCCGACCTTCGTATGCGGTTGCAACGGTGGATGGAAAGAAAGTAACGGTTGAAAGGGTCGAATGTTGACCTTGCACATCGGGTGAAATTTTGTTATTATATTTCAGCGTGATGTCCACGTAGCTCAGCCGGATAGAGCATGCGCCTTCTAAGCGCACGGTCGGGAGTTCGAGTCTCTCCGTGGACGCCATTGAATATGACTGACAGTGTAACAGCTGTCGGTTTTTTTATCTTTCTGATAAAAAGGGTGGATAAAGCAGAAGTTTGGGATATAATGAATAGGGGATTTACGGTTGGGCAATATAAATGAGGTGCAGATATTCTTCATCTGACAACATTTGTCTTTTGAGAATGATTGTCAGGTGTCGTTTTCTTTTGCCTGGCTACAGCTGTAACAACTGCGATATAATGTACATGAATATTGGAGGGTACGATGAAATCTCATACATTATGGACACGCAATTATACCACCATCACCATCGGCACGGTCATTTCGGCGATTGGCGGGGTAGGATTGAATTTTGCGCTGAGCGTCCTTATTTACAATAAAACCGGTTCAACTCTGCTCTCGGCTTTGTTTGCCGGTGTAATCTCGCTTCCGAATATCCTTTTGCCCTTGTTTATCGGACCGTATATCGATAAACTGCCGCGCAAATGGATCATAGTCATCTCCGACTTTTTAATGGGTCTGCTGTTTTTGTCGGTCGGATATGTTACGCGTAACGGCTATTTCGCTTATATCCCGTATATGATTTTGGGTTTGATCATTTCGACCAACGGTGTCATCTACCATATCGCATATGAGTCTTTGTTTCCGGAACTGATTCCTGATGGGATGTTACAAAAAGGATATTCAATCAGCTCACTGATTTATCCTACCGTCAATACCCTGGTATTACCGGTGGCAGCTGTCATTTTTGAAAAATACGGAATTTCCGGGATCTTTCTGATTGAAGGAGCTTTGTTACTCATCGCATCTGCCTTTGAAACTCAGATCAGCATCGAAGAAAAACAAGCAATCCTGGCCAAAGCCAATCCGCAGCCGTTTTGGACCATGGTCAAAGAAGGTTTCTCATATCTGTCCAAAGAAAAGGGACTGATTGCGATTTTTGCTTATTTCTTTTTCATCTTTTTTACCGGAGAAGGATTGGGAGTGCTTTTATATCCGTTTTTTGAAAACAGTCCGACGCTCGATGTGACGATGTATGCGCTGCTGATTTCATTTGCGACGGCCGGTCGGCTGTTTGGCGGTCTTGCTCACTATGTGATCAAAATCCCGACGCATCTGCGTTTTCGGGTTGCGGCCATCGTGTATTTTTCGCTCAATGTGATTTCGGGCATCCTGCTGTTTACCAATTACTATTTTATGATTGCTTTGCAGTTTATGATGGGATTGTTATCGATCAACTCATTCAACATCCGGATGTCCTCGGTTCAAAGCTATGTGCCATCTGAAAAAAGAGGTAGGGTCAACGGGGTCTTTCAAATCATCGTTTCCCTCGGGATGCTCTCAGGCCGCTTACTGGCCGGCTATTTGGGAGAGTTGTTCAGATTCGAATATATCGTTTTGGCATTGAACATGTTCGGTATTCTGGCATTTTATATGATTATCTGGCGCAATCGCAAGCCGATTTCGCTGATTTATAACCGAAAGGTGTGATTGTGAGCGTATGGCAGATTATTACACGGAGTTCTGGGGGAAAATCGATGAACTGATGAATCAGGGTCTGACGGATGAGGTTTTACGTTTGGTCAATGAAGAACTTGCAATGCCGTATATCCCGATGGCGGATGAAACACGGTTGCGACAGTTGGCAAATTCGTTGAGACAGCCGTCGGTTAAGCCGGTCAAGTCGATGGATCAGCTGATGCACAGCATCCAAATGGGTGATCTGAGTGCATTGGCCGCACTCGATCAGCTGCGAAAAAGCAACCTTAGAATGTTTCAATCGGACATTCAGTCACTTTTCGCAGCGGACTTGCATCCGTTGATTGGCAGCCTGCTCGTGCAAATCTGCATCGAGCAACAGCTGACCGATACCTTCATCTGGAAGAAAGATGGACGGCGCATGGAGTTTATTCCGATGTATCTGCCTCTGCCGTGGGAAAGTGACGGATATATCGCGGCGTTGAGTTTGTTGCGTCAGTGGCTGGAAAATGACAATCCGTCGCTGCTGAAAATGTGTCAGGATGTCCTGGATGGGGAAGCAACGTTGGCTTTGCCCGACAGTTTCAGTGAGGATGAGGGAGCGGTTTTGGCCGGTTCAGTATTAAGATTCGTTTATCTGGCTTTAAATGATGTAAATGAGTGGCGAAAAGCCGTGATTAAATTTAAAATAGAAGAGCCACAACTGTTTGACATTTCCGGGCTTCCGGATTTTAGCACTCTTTAGTTGACAGTGCTAAGGGTTGTGTTATAATGTACATGCAAAATATTGGAGGATATCAATGAAAACAACTTGGAATTTAGGTGAGCAGTCTGTCGGTGTGCTGAAGGTAACGGTCAGCGGCGATGTTTGGACGGCAGCTCAGGAAAAAGCTTTTAGCAAATTGGCGCAGAATGTCGAGTTGCCGGGGTTCCGTAAGGGCCAGGCTCCCAAAGCGCTGATTCGTAAACAACTGAAGGAATCAGCCATTTTGATGGAAGCCGTGGAAAACGTGGCGAATGAAGCGTATTTGTTTGGCTTAAAGGAGCATGACCTCAATCCGATCACGACGCCTCAATTGGATGTCGAGGGACTGACGGAAAGTGAAGTGACATTGGTATTCGATGTAACGGTAGCTCCCGAAGTGTCGTTGGGCGAGTACAAAGGATTGACCGTCGAACGTAAAGAAGTAGCTGTCGAACAAGCCGATATCGATGCGCGTCTGGATAAGATGCGTGAAGATTTTGCGGAGTTGGTCGTGAAAGAAGATGGCGTGGTCTCGGTAGGTGATACCGCTGTCATCGATTTTGAAGGATTTAAGGACGGCGTGGCGTTTGACGGAGGAAAAGGTGAAAACCATCCGTTGGTCATCGGGTCCAACAGTTTCATTCCGGGATTTGAAGATCAAGTGGTCAATATGGCAGTCAATGAAGAAAAAGAGATTGCTGTTACTTTCCCGGAAGATTACGGAGCAGCACACTTGGCAGGGGCTCCGGTCATATTTAAAGTAAAAGTTAATGAAGTCAAGGTGCGTCAGGTACCTGAGTTAAATGATGATTTCGTAAAGGATGTCAATGCACCGGGTGTTACGACGTTAGAAGAACTGATCGAAAAAGTGCGAATGGATATATACGGTGAAAAAGAAAAAGCGGCTTCGGATGCCTTTGACAATGATTTGTTGGGCAAAGTCGTAGAAGCATCTTCCGTAGAGATTCCGCAGATCATGATCGATGATGAAACCAATGCGATGTTTGAAGATTTCAAGCGCCGCTTAGAACAACAGGGTTTCAATATCGAAATGTATTCGCAAATCACCGGTCAGACGGAGGAGTTTCTTAAGGAACAAATCGGTCGTGATGCCACCGGCAAGGTCAAAGTGCGTCTGGTCTTGAGTGCTATTGCTAAAAGTGAAGGCTTGGAAGCTTCCGATCAGGAAGTTGATTCCGAGTTTGCTTCGATTGCGGCCGCTTACAATATGGAAGTCGACCAGGTCAAGCAATACATTCAGCCGCAGCAGATCGCTTATGATTTACGCTTGAAAAAAGCATTTGACTTCATCAAAGAATCCGCAAACAACTAAGACGCTTTGCGTCTTTTTTACCACAAAGGAGGGTCGTTATGGAAAATGAAAGAATCGAAGTCAGTGTCCCCGTCATATGTACGCGAGGCATTGTCGTGTTTCCCAACCAAGATATCATGATCGAGGTCGGTCGTGATAAAAGTGTCAATGCGGTGGAAGAATCAAACACCTATTTTAACGGCCATGTCTGGTTAGTCAGTCAACGCGATATATTAGTCGATGAACCGCATGAAAATGATTTGTATACGTTTGGAACCTTGTGCCGGATCAAAACGATCAAGCGCAAAGAAGGGTTCATGCGGGTGACCTTTAGCGGGTTGCAGCGGGCCAAACTTGTCCGGATGAGCGAAGATGACCGTATGTTCTTTGCGACGGTGCTACCGATCGAAGATATTACGGGAGATCCGATGGAAGAAATGGCGCTGATCCGCAGAATAGCCAAAGAACTGGAACAAGTGGCTACCACCAATGCCAATTTCCCTACGGAGATGATCAATCAGCTGACCAAAGGCGTGTCTGCCGTGCAGCTGGCCGATCAGTTTGCGCAGTTTTTCCCGCTGCCCGTAGAGAAGAAACAAATGTTGCTGGAAAAAATCAACGTCAATGAACGGCTGATTTTGATCATCCAGGAACTTCAGACTGAAAAACAACTGTCAACGATCGAACAGGACATCAATGAGAAGGTCAAAGAACGCATCGAAGACAATCAGCGGGAATATTATTTACGTGAGAAACTGCGTGCCATCAAGGAAGAGTTGGGCGATGTCGCACCGCGCGATGATGATACCGATGAGCTTCGCAAGATGATCGAAGAGAATCCGTATCCGGAAAATATCAAGCAGAAAGCATTGGAAGAGTTGGCACGTTATGAAATGTTGCCACAGGCATCCGGTGAATCAGGAGTCATCCGTACCTATCTGGACTGGCTGTTAAAGACGCCGTGGTGGCAGATGACCGATGACAATGAAGATTTAAAGGGCGTTCGTGATGTGCTTGACGGTGATCACTATGGCTTAAGCAAAGTCAAAGACCGGATCATGGAGTATCTGGCAGTGAAGACCATGACCAAATCGCTTAATGCCCCGATCTTATGTCTGGTCGGTCCTCCGGGGGTCGGTAAAACTTCTTTGGCCAAATCCATTGCCTCAGCATTGGGCCGTAAGTTTATCAAGGCGTCGTTGGGCGGCGTTCGTGATGAAGCTGAAATCCGCGGTCACCGCCGTACGTATCTGGGTTCGATGCCTGGTCGTATCATCCAGGGGATGAAGAAGGCAGGCGTCATCAATCCGGTATTTTTGATTGATGAGATCGACAAGATGTCAGCGGATTACAAGGGCGATCCTTCTTCAGCTATGCTTGAAGTGTTGGATCCGGAACAAAACAAACTGTTCTCCGATCACTATCTGGAAGAAGCGTATGACTTATCCAATGTCATGTTTATCGCGACGGCGAACTATCTTGAAAACATTCCGCCGGCATTGCGTGACCGGTTGGAAATCATCAATCTTTCTTCGTACACCGAAGATGAAAAGATGAATATTGCCAAAAATCACTTGATCAAAAAACAGTTGGAGATCAACGGATTGAAGGCGAAGCAGTTTAAAATCGGTGATGATGAGTTATTGTATATGATCCGTCATTACACCCGGGAAGCCGGTGTCCGTCAGTTAGAACGCATGATCGCATCCTTATGCCGTAAGAGTGTTTTGGCTGTGTTGAAAGATAACAAAAAGAGCATTACCATTACCAATGAGCTGATCAATGAGTGGCTGGGTAAAGAGATTTTTGAGTTTGGCAAAAAGGAAAGTCAGAATCAGGTCGGTGTCGTCACCGGGCTGGCTTATACGTCCTTTGGCGGTGATGTGCTGCCGGTGGAAGTTACTTTCTTTGAAGGAAAAGGGCGTTTGATTCTGACCGGACAGTTGGGTGAAGTCATGAAGGAATCGGCGGAAATCGCTACCGGATATGTCAAATCCCATGCCAAGACTTTTGAAATCGATCCGAAATTCTTCGAGACTCATGATATTCACATCCACGTTCCGGAAGGAGCTGTTCCGAAAGACGGTCCGAGTGCCGGTGTCACCCTGACGACGGCCATCGTTTCCGCACTGACCCATCGCGAGGTGTACAGTGATTTGGCGATGACCGGTGAAGTGACATTGCGTGGCAATGTCCTGCCGATTGGCGGGTTAAAAGAAAAATCGCTGGCGGCTCATCGGGTAGGCATTCACAATGTCGTGATTCCGAAGCAAAATCTGAAAGACATGGATGATATACCGCAGTCGGTTAAGGATACGATTAAGTTTATTCCTGTAGAAAATATGGAACAAGTGCTCAATGCAGCCTTGGTCAAGGCATGAACTGGGAGAACGGGTTAGCTAAGCTGGTCATCAGTGCTCCGACACAGGCATCTTTTCCCAATACGTCCATGGCGGAAATCGTTATGGCCGGAAAGAGCAATGTCGGCAAAAGTTCACTGATCAACGGGTTGGTCAATCGTAAAAATCTGGCGTATGTCGGACAGACGCCCGGCAAAACGCGCATGCTCAACTTTTATCAGATCAGTGAGCAGCTGATGCTGGTGGATGCACCGGGGTATGGGTTTGCGAATCGTTCGATGCAGGAACAGATCAGCTACGGTCAGCTGATGGATGCGTACTTTACGATGCGCAAGCAGTGCAAGGCCGTGTTGCTGGTGGTCGATATCCGCCGCGGTTTGTGTGAAGATGACAAACTGATGATCGGTTTTGCCAAAGAATCGAAACTGCCGTATGCGATCATTGTCACTAAATGTGACAAGGTCGGGGCGCAGATGAAAGCAAAGCAGATCAAAGCGATCAAAGATGAATCGGCTTCGCTGGTATTGAGTTATTCGGCCGTAAACAAAGAAGGCATCGAAGAAATCAGAGAATTAATTGAGCGTTGGGTAGCATCCTGACGCTTTTTTTGTGCAAATCAGTTTGACATTCAAAGTGATAATGTTACACTTTGACAAAGGAGGATTCCTTATGAAAAAACAGTTGTTCATGAAGATTCTGTTGCTGATTACTTACATCGGAATGGTTGGGGCCAATGCATTGGCCAATATCCTGCCGATTAACGGGATTTCGACCGGTGCCATCTCCGACTCCTATCCCAATCTTTTTGCTCCGGCCGGATATACCTTTGCCATATGGGGGCTCATTTATCTGGCACTTTTATTTGCAACAGGTAGGCTGCTTTTTCAAAAGGAATCGGAGTTTTCGTTGGTCAGCTTTTGGTTCATCGTTTCCAATCTGGCGAATACTGCCTGGATATTTGCCTGGCATTATCGGATGATTGCTCTTTCGCTGTTGCTGATCATCGTTGCGATGGCCTCGATCATGCGGATCGTGTTTCATTTAGAAGCGAAGGAAAACCGGTTGTTTGGTGTATCTGCACGTTTGCCCTTTGAAATTTATGGCGGCTGGCTTTTGGTAGCGACCGTGGCCAATGTGACAACGTTGCTCGTTGATCTTGATTTTAACGGATTCGGGATATCTGAGGTCATATGGATGATCCTGGTCGTCGCTGTTGCCTGGCTGATCGTGACGGTCACTGTGGTCCGGAGCAGAAGTTATGCGATTGGATTTGTGTTTCTTTGGGCTTACGGAGGAATTTTCAGTAAGCATGTATCCGCGAATCCGGGATTTGACTTTGCCTATCCTTCGGTCATTTTCACGGTTGCCGGACTGATGTTGCTAATGACTTTGCTTATGTTCATCCTGTTTTTCAAAGACAGAAAAAGAAATATTTAACAGATGAAATTATCATAAAGTGAGTGAGGATGCCGCTTATGTCAACAATTGAAAATAAAGACTATCAGCGTTATTATATTCAATCCAATCTTGTCTATTTCGGCGCTATCGGAATGCACGTGCTGCTCGGCTTCTTTTTCTGGTGGCTTCAAAGTATGGAAGCATTTTTGGCCAACCTGGTGACTTTTGGCGTTGCCGTATATGCCGTATATCTCAACCGCCAATATCGGTATGCATTTGCCAGTCTGATCTATATCCTGACTACGACAATCGTGGTATCGTTTCAGATCATGGTTTTCGGGATGGAGGTCGGTTTGTTCTACTACTACCTGAATATGGCGATGCTGATCATCTTTACCAACTGGAAAAACACTCATAAAGTGTGGGGTATTGCCTTTGTTGCCATTTTGGCCATGGTGATGCATCAGTTTGTCTATTTTCAGACACCGATGGTGATTTTAGATAGAAATATCGTTCATTTCTGGCATCATTTCAATCTGATCCTCAATATGTTTGCGATCGGGCATTCTGCTTATTTCTTTATGAAAATTGCTGATCAGGCGGAGGAGCGTCTCATCATTCAGGCGAAAACGGACTTTGTGACCGGTGTCAAAAACCGTGGAGCGCTAATGACGACACTGGATCATGAAATCGAACATCATTTGCCTTTGGGCGGAGGTATCGGGGTGATCATGGGAGATATCGATCACTTTAAGAAAATCAATGACACCTATGGGCACATCGCCGGAGATATGGTTTTAGCGAGTATCAGTCAGCTTTTGGTACAATGTCTGCGCGAAAGTGATGTTATCGGACGTTACGGCGGTGAAGAATTTCTGATGATCTGTCATGTAAGAGATCTGCGCACGCTGGAAAGTATTGCTCAGCGGATGCGGGAAACCATTGCCAGGCATCGATTTGAAACTATGAATGAAACTTTATCTGTGACTATGAGTTTCGGTGTGGTTTATATTAAATACAACGATGAGAACATTACCAGTGAAAAGGTGATCGATTTGGTCGATCAGCAGCTGTATGCATCCAAGAGCAACGGCCGTAATATGGTCACTGCTATCGAGAGTTGATCGTGCATTGACTTTTAGAGGTCGATTGTGTAAAATGTACTCAATTCGATGAAGAGGAAAGAGCATGTATTTGGGGCATTCAGAGAGTTTTGGGCCGGTGAAACAAAACCAAAGAATACGTGCGAAGTCACCTTGGAGATAAAGCTTTGAATTCAGTAAAAGCTTTCGTTGCCGGCGTTAACGGATCAAGGATGCACATTTGTGCAAATTTAGGTGGTACCGCGTTCAACGCCCTAATACGGGCGTTTTTTTTGTGAGAAGGAGGACGCATATGAAAAGAGAATTAGCATCCAAATATCATCCCCATGCCGTTGAAGAGGGCAAGTATGCCCAGTGGGTCAAGGCCGGATATTTCACGGCCGGTGATCTGAGCAAGAAACCGTTTTGCATCGTGATCCCGCCGCCCAATGTTACCGGTAAGTTGCACTTGGGACATGCCTGGGATACGACTCTGCAGGATATTACTTCGCGTTTCAAGCGGATGCAGGGATTTGACATGCTGTGGCTTTCTGGGATGGATCATGCCGGGATCGCGACTCAGGCTAAGGTCGAGCAGCGGCTGCGCGAAGACGGGATTTCCCGCTATGACTTGGGCAGGGAGAAGTTTCTCGAACGGGCATGGCAGTGGAAAGAAGAATATGCCGGTTTTATCCGCGAACAGTGGGCAAAACTGGGATTGTCATTAGATTACACCCGTGAACGTTTTACGTTGGATGAAGGTCTATCGGCTGCGGTTAAGAAGGTTTTTGTCGATTTGTATTATGACGGATTGATTTTTCAGGGCGAGAGGATTATCAACTGGGATCCCCAAGCCAAGACCGCACTTTCCAACATTGAAGTCATTCATAAAGAAATCGAAGGAGCATTCTATACCTTTGCGTTTAAGGTTGTCGGCAGTGATGAAGTATTGCATGTCGCCACGACCCGTCCGGAAACGATGTTTGGGGATGTATGTGTTTTTGTTCATCCTCAAGATCCGCGTTTCGCACATCTGATCGGCAAAACCGTCGTCAATCCGGCCTCCTATCTTGAAATGCCGATTCTGGCTGATGAATATATCGATCGTGAGTTTGGTACCGGGGCCATGAAATGTACGCCGGCCCATGATCCCAATGACTTTATCCTGGGTGAAAAGCACGGATTGGCCCGTCCGATCTGTATTCATCCCGATGGTACGATGAATGAATTGGCTCAGGAATTTGAAGGACTGGATCGTTTTGAGTGCCGAAAACAGCTTGTCGAGCGCATGCAACGTGAAGGTACGGTCGTTAAGATCGAAAAGCATGTTCACATGGTCGGACATTCGGAGCGGACCGATGTGATCGTTGAACCTTACTTGTCGAAACAGTGGTTTGTCAAAATGAAACCGCTGGCTCAGCAAGTATTGGATCATCAGCTCAATGAAGAAAGCAAGATACAGTTTTTCCCGTCAAGGTTTGACAAAACGTTTACGCAGTGGCTGGAGAACATTGAAGACTGGTGTATATCGCGTCAGCTGTGGTGGGGACATCGGATCCCAGCTTGGTTTCATAAAGATACCGGCGAGATATATGTCGGGATGGAACCGCCGGCTGATATCGAAAATTACAATCAGGATGAGGATGTGCTTGACACTTGGTTCTCCTCGGCATTGTGGCCGTTTTCGACTTTGGGATGGCCGGAGGATACCGCAGATTTCAAGCGCTATTATCCTAACGACGTGTTGATCACAGGGTATGACATTATTTTCTTCTGGGTTGCCCGTATGGCATTTCAGGCGCGTTATTTTACACAGGATGTTCCGTTTCGTCATGTCTTGATTCATGGTCTGGTCCGTGATTCTCAAGGGCGCAAGATGAGCAAGTCCTTGGGTAACGGGGTTGATCCGATGGATGTCATTGAGAAGTATGGCACTGATGCCTTGCGTTTCTTTTTGACGACAAACTCAGCTCCGGGTCAGGATTTGCGTTATATCGAGGAAAAGGTCGAAGCTTCGTGGAACTTCATCAATAAATTCTGGAATGCTTCGCGCTTTGTTTTGATGAACCTTCCTGAGGATTTTGATGATTCGATGGTCGATCTTTCCAACATCAGCATTATCGATCAGTGGATTTTAAGCAAGCTCAATGATGTCATTGATCATGTCACTCAAAATATGGAAAAATATGAGTTTGGTTTGGTTGGCAATGAACTGACGGCATTTATCTGGGATGACTTCTGCTCTTGGTATATCGAACTGAGCAAGCCCGGATTAAACAGCGAAGATCCGGATGTCCATCTGGCAACAGTATCGACGTTGTATGTTGCTTTAAAAGCAATCGTCAGACTGTTGCATCCGTTTATGCCATTTGTTACCGAGGAGATTTATTCAACACTCGATTCACAGCCATGCTGCATCAGCCATTGGCCGGTGACGTTTGATATCGAGAAAGTCGATCTGGCACAGATTGATCAGCTCATCAGCATCATTTCGACCATTCGGGAACTGCGGTTAAGCAAAGGGATCAAGTATGCAACTGAGCTGAAGGGTCAGATCGTCGTGGATGATCAGATTTCCGATCTATCGGATGCGATTGCTTCGGTTATCAAAAAGATGGTCAATCTCTCGATGATCACTCAGCTTGACGGTGATACGATGGTTTTGCCGGTGCTTGGGGCCACGTTGGTTCTGTCGACAGAAGGGCTGATCGATAAGGCAGCGGAAATAGAAAAACTGCTCGGTGAGAAGAAACGTCTGATGAATGAAATCGATCGCGGTGAGGGTATGTTGGCCAATGCCAGCTTTGTTTCGAAGGCTCCGCCGGTGAAAGTGGAGGCAGAAAAGTCGAAGCTGGCCGAATATCGCCGTCAGTTGGAAATTGTCGAAGCGAGATTGTCGCAATTGGGCTGAATTGTGGTGTTAACAGTAGTAAATCAGGTAAATTTTTAGTATAATGTTGTGCGTATGAAAGTTTGGCTTTTTGCCTAAGGAGGAAACATGAGTCACAAATATGTGTATTTATTCTCGGAAGGTAACGGTAAAATGCGCGAGCTCTTGGGAGGAAAGGGTGCTAACTTGGCCGATATGACCAATTTAGGCATGCCGGTTCCCC
>JAVBWK010000014.1:0-10027 GCA_036677505.1 Erysipelotrichaceae bacterium | reverse complement strand
AATCACAAACGAATCAAACTCAAACTAAAAGGACTGAGTCCAGTTCAATTCCGGCTTCAGTCCAGTTATAGTTATGCTTAAGTCATATGTCTACTATTTGGGGTTCACTTCATTATGGGTCTTACTTCTTGATCTTTCTTAACACCCGAACCAACGGAATGCACAGTATCACGGCAGCCGCGGCTTCGATAAAGGTGTTCGATAATAAGATCCCCCAAATAAACAGTGCCCACTGTGAGAACTGGGTCAGCAAATCACCGGTGAATCCGAGGAAGAAATATAAGATGCCCAAAACAAATACGGCGTGCACGACGGTCGATACAAATGCGGTCACACCGATTTTGATATCATCGTTGAGCTTAAATTTACTGATGGCACCCCAAAGCAAACCGACCGATATACCGAACAACAAACGCGGTAATACGGAAACGACCGGGTTGATAAACAGCAAATCAACCGGCGTCGCTCCGCGGGTCATAGCCACAAACATCGAACTGATCCCAAAGGTCAGGCCGGTGATGACGGCCGACTGAAAGCCAAACACGATACCGGCCAAAATGACCGGAATATGCATGATCGTCAAGGATACCGGACCGATCGTTATGATTCCTAAGTTAGGAACGATCGCCAGCAGAGCGGTAATAGCTATTAGCATAGCATTGATTGTTATCTGACGGGTTTTCATACTTTACCTCTTTTCTTCTGATATATTTCATATAATCCGTTATTCAACAGAAACTCATCGTAAATAAATCCGGGCATATGGTCATGCACGATTTTTGCATATCCGCCGGTCAGCAATCGGGTGATGGGTTTCCCGAGTTCTTTTTCAATCCGATCAGCCAATCCTTCGACCGAAGAGATGACCCCAAACAACAATCCGGACTGCATTGCGGTAATGGTATCATTGCCAATGACCCGATCCGGTACTTTCAGTTCGATTTCCGGCAAATGCCGGATAAACCCAACCAAAGCCTCCACCGAGATTCCGACTCCGGGAACGATGACCCCACCCTCAAACTCACCTTTGGCATTGAGAACACTGATTTTGGTTGCGGAACCAAGATCGGCTACGATTGCCGGAACTGTGTAATCTGCCATGGCTCCGTAACTGGTCGCAATGAAATCTGCCCCTAAATGCTCCCGCACTTTGAGATGAATGACGAATTCTTCCACCAAATCGGTTGTGACGATCATCGGGTCTATTTTCATTTTCTCTTTGATGATACCGACAATCTCCTGAGTGATCGATGGTACGACCGAAGAGAAGATCACACCTTCAATCGCTTTTAGGTGACTAAGTTTCGTAAGCATACGGATCAGCCATTCTTCATAATATGCTACGACATTTTGTTTCTGGGTCACGATGCGTTCATCAAAAACCCGGTTGCGCTGATCATCATAAACGACAGCGACTAAGTTTGAATTACCAACATCAATGGTTAAAAGCATACGGATCCTCCTGCTCATGTAAAGTTTACACTAACTGGAAATTTTTTGCTACGATAAAGATTAAAAAGGCAGTTGCCTGCCTTAATTTATTGGGATCGTCATTGCGGAAATCTTGGCGAAAGTAAGATAATCGATGACCGGAATGCGAATCGGAAAAATGATCGTTACCTGTACGCGATGATCATCTTTTCGCTGTATAGAAATCTGGCAGTCAGGACAAATCGACTGATTATCAAACTGCTCAATGACTGCTTCATCAGACTGATGTTCAATTGCTGATACTACTGTTTCCTGAAGCAATCGGGCATCATGCAATTGAGCAAGAATGCCGATCATTCCCATCGCCAGCGCCGTGAACATCATCCCAAACAACATGATCAAAGCAAATTCGATTCCGCCTTTCATCAGTCAGCCAAATCGACCATACGCTGCCACTGAGTATTCAATGTGTCCGTAAGCGTACCTTTAAATGTCTCAGAAAACTGAATCATCCCCAAAGCTATGACCGTAACTACCAAAACTAACCCGTATTCTTCAAAAAAAGCCTTCATCGTTTCACCCCCTTTCCATAAACGATGTTATAGTCACCATCATCATTATCAAAAAGACGACGGTCACACTCAATAAAGGAAGGATCCCCCACCACTGAACCCATGCGGCTTGAGAAGACTGACTGTCCAGCCTTTGCTGCCGAAGCCACTTGCCAGTCGTCGATACCATCCGGTTCAACTGTTTCACTGCATCCGACTGACCGACCGAATTGTAACGAAACAATAGTTTCATAGCACGGGTAACTTCCATCAGTCGATACCCGGAAAGAAAATCCGTATATGTTTCGATTTGCTGAGGAGACAATTTGACCTGACGGATCAGTTGCTGCAAATGCGAGCGGATCATGGCAGGAGCCATCGGCATCGAAATTTCCAGTGAAACCGCGACGGTATTGCTTTGCAGCAGAATCTGCAATTGTCGCAACCAAATCGGAAACTCATAACGAAGCTGTCCGATGGACTCAGAATGCTTCTTCTTCAGCCTGCGATACGGTGATTGATATATCACGAAAACAAGTGCTATAAACAGAAGCAGCATCGGCCATGAAACTTCAAAGAACATCAGAAACGGGACGATCAGTGAAACCATCAAAGCAATCCTGATTCTTCGCCGCTGCAAATCAGATAAATCCTGCCCGTTCATCATACACAAATGCTCCAAATCCGATTCCAAACGGACACTGATTTTCCTCTGATTGACATTGGCATAAATCAGTATCAACAGAAGCAGTATCGATATGACCTTTATCGTAAACATTCCCCCTTGTTTATCCATCGGTTTTTGATCAAACGGAACGCCATCAATACCGTAATATGAAGTGTCAGCAAAAACAGCATGATGACACTGTGATATATTCCGGTATGCTGAAGATCGAGTAACGAATTCAATAAGTTTTGATTAAACAAAGCAATTAATGCGGATAATCCGCACATCAGTAAAATCCGGTTTTTGATCTGAAGCCGGTTTCTCACCGCCATCCATGTATCTTCGATCCAATCATCGATATCATCTTCCAATAACTCAATAGCCTCCTTGCTTTGCTCAAATCCGAACTGCTCAGCAGTAGCAACCCAAATCTGACAGTTATATACAATAAAATGAGGGTAACGCCGGGTTATAATTCCAAAAGCCGAACCGGTATCTCCCTGATTTTGCAAGTGTCCGATGGCTTCTTCAATGACTTTTTTTAACGGTCCTTCCACATATCTGACGCTTTCCGATAAAGATAGCAAGACTTTCTCACTTGACTTAAAATAAGCGATAAAATGTTGCATAAACGTCGTGATTTGCTCAAATTCAAGCGCATGATATTGAAACTGTGCCTGCCATAACCATACCATAGGTAAGGATATCCATCCCAAAGATATTAAAACGATGGAATAGTGCACCGGAAGAAAAAACTGATTGGATAACCAAAAAAGCGCAATTGAAATCAAAAGAAACACCAATCCTTGCTTTTTAGGATTATATACCAACCCATAGCCGACACAGACTTTTCTGATATTTCCCCAGTTTTTGGGTAAGTACCACGAAGGGTGAATATCTTCCTTTATGACCATCAGACCGAACATTAAGGCAAAAATGATAACAAATAACAGGATCATGACTCGATCTCCGCCGTACGATGCTTGTATATTCTGGCTTTTTCCATCAGTTTTATCGGCCACTGAGTAAAAGGTTCTTCCATCTGATCAACTCTGTAAACAACGGTCGCATTTATGACACCGTCATCCACGCTGTAACAAACCACCTCACGGATGTACCTTCGGATTCCCTGCTTGGTAATGGATGCCTCGACATGAATACCGATATCCAGCGTTTCATAAATCATGGTAAGTAATACATCGTTGGACAACTCTACTCCCGGAAACATATGTAAGATACGCTGCGGGATCCCTTGAGCCGAGGATGCATGAATCGTAGACAGTAAGGAAGCTCCGGTCGAAACACTTTGAAGCAGACTGACAATCTCATGACTTCTCACCTCAGACACCAGCATCCAATCCGGCCGCTGTCGCAGACACGATTTGATCGCACTGGTATAATCGAAGCGCTCGCTTACTTTCAAAGAAACACTGTCTGACTGTGGAAATAAGTCGCTATATCTGATCTCGCATGTGTCTTCGATGGTAATGACCCGCTGAGTGGGATCGATGTACTGCATAAGATACTTTAGCAACTCCGTTTTACCGGCACCAGGCAAGCCGCTGATAATGATATTGCATTTCATCACGACCCATTTGGCCAGCAAAGCCAACAGCCATGAAGGTGCATACTTCTGTTTTTTCAAAATAGCCGGGGTCAGCCGAAGGACTGCCGGAGTCTTCCGGATGGAAATCGTCAAGTGTGAACTGACACTGGTGTGAATTATACTGATCCGCAACTGATCTGTCTCAGCCTCTACCACCGGGTGAACGGCATTGAAAGGCATATTGACAAAATTGGCAAACTTATAACTCAACTGTTCAAAAAAGGCAGGCAGAGGAATCTGTTCAATAGCATAGCGCCCCTTCTGTAAATGATCGATCCACACATGCCGGCCGTTGTAATTAATGTCCGTAATCAGCGGATCCTCAATGAATTCCGTAAGAAATCCAAAATCAAACTCATTCATTCAACAGCCTCCAGACGTCACTTTCCGATTGACGGATGGCTTGCAACGGATGAAAATCATTAGTCAGCCGGATAATCAAATCGATATCACCAAAAATCTGAGCATGCAGAAACAGCGGAATATCCTGCTGATTCAATGCAAGCAATGCCACCGCCGGAATCTTCTGGCTCTTTGGATCACTCATATCCAGACCGTTACGGTCTTTTACGGCTAAAACCCTGACCGAACGGAAGATGACATCAGAGATGATCGGTTTGCGCTTGTCTTTGCTCGTAAACACGATATCTACAAACTGGCCGGGATATAAGGTGTTCCCTGCAGAAGTCAGCAGATCAACAGCCAGACTGGCAACTCCCTGCCCATGCTCCAACATCAACTGAGGGTGATCACCCACATTCTCAGCAACTTCTACGTACTCATGATAGAAAAATGAACCCGGAGCCAATGTAACCGAGTATTTGACCCATAAGTCCAAAATGTCTTCAGTATTGCTGTATACATTGTCAGAAACCAGAGCTGAAGGCACCCTTTCCATACGAATATGGGAATCACTGATTTGAGTGCGCGGCGTAATCAGGACCGAAGCGACCGGGATCTCAATATAATCGACTGAATTTTTAACAGCGACATCAAAAAGCAGACCATTGCATACCAGAACTGCCCCTGCAATCAACAGCCATCGAATCATTTTTTTATGTTTCAGCATCCGCACCCTCCTCGATCATCGTTTCATCACAAATAATATCGAACATATTCAACAGCCCGCCTTTTACCGAAACCCGGACCCGAATCAACAGCGGATCATGATGAAAGCCCATCAACTCCAAATGAACTGAGTCATGCTGATCAGCCATCCACTGAAAATCACTGACAAACTGACTGAAAGCAACGCTCTGATCACAAACTGCATCCAGACATCGCATCATCGTACTGCGCAAAGCACTTTTCGTCGCCTGATGAATCTGGAAGCGATCAGACTCAAAAGCAATGACCATACTGACAGAAAATACCAAACTCATCAGAAACATCATCAGTGCACTGCTCATCACAATTCCCTTCATCATATCACCTGATATCAAATATGAAAAAAAAAGGACAAATCCTTTCGGATATAAAAAAAGGTTGCTTTCGCAACCCAGAAATCATTGAGGAACGGCCGGAACTGTTTTTCCATCCGGGCCCGGAGTTTCAATCAGATAATTGGCAATATCAACACGCTGCTGTGCGCTTGAAGGTTTACAAGCCGACACCTTCAACACTTTTCCTTCAACCAAGGCATCCGCCAAACCGGCACACCCCGGATAACCGCAGGCACCGCAATTGTACCCCGGAAGCATCGCTAATACCTTAGCGACTCTTTCATCGGGTTTGACATAGAACAATACTCCGGCGATACCGAGCAAAGCACCTAATAATCCGCCGACAGCCAACATCATGATCATTGCTTTTAAAATTGCTTCCATTAGTTCTCTACCTCCAAGGAATGTACAGGGTGTTTGCCGCAAGATGAAATCTGACATCCGGCACACGACACCACATCTTCTTCGCATCCGGCCGGAACCGGTGTTCTGTGGTTGAAATAGTACAGCGCAGCATAAGCGGCCGCCAACGCAACCAGAAATATAAATCCAGGCATCTTACACCAAACCGGCAAGACCGCTGAAAGCCAAAGCCATCAGTGCAGCCACGATCATCGCGATCGCATTGCCCTTAAACGGCTTGGGAACATCGGAAATATCGAGACGTTCGCGAATCGCAGAGAACAAGTACAGAATCAATGTAAAGCCGATAGGAACAGCAAAGGAATAAACCAGCATTTCGTAAAAATCAAATCCCTGACGGATATTTTCCAAAGCCACAAACAATACCGCACAGTTGGTCGTAATCAACGGCAGATAAATACCCAAAGCCTTATAAAGCACCGGCGAGAACTTCTTGATGACCATTTCTGTAAACTGAACAAATGCGGCAATGACCAGAATAAAAGTAATCAGATCCATGTATTGAAGGCTGTAAGGAACCAAAACCAAATGATACAAACCATAAGTAAACAATGAAGCACCGACGATAACGAAAGTGACCGCACCGCCCATACCCAAGGCTGAACTGGTGTTACGTGAAACCCCCATAAACGGACACATACCTAAGAAACGGCTGAGAATGATATTGTTGATCAGTACCGCAGTCAGAAACAATGTGAATAGTTCTGCCATGTTACTTCACCTCTTTCGCTTTCTTCGCCGGACGTGTACGCAAATACTCGACCCCGGCCGCAATCAATGCAAACGTCAGAAATGCCCCGGTCGGCTGCGAGAACATCGCAATCACGAAATTCTGCGGAATCAGACGCACTTCGAAAATCATCTGTTGGGTAAACGGATTGCTGAAATTGACCACACCGCTAGACAACACCTGACGGATCACGGAAATCAAAATCAAACCGACGGTATAACCCAAACCCATGCCGATCCCGTCAATAGCAGAATCAAGGACTGTGTTCTTTGAAGCAAATGCTTCGGCACGACCCAAGATGATGCAGTTGACAACGATCAGCGGAATAAACACACCCAAAGCCACATACAAATCAGCCGCAAAGGCCTGAATCAGCAACTCGGCAATCTTGACCAACGTCGCGATAACAACGATATACACCGGAATCCGGATTTCATCCGGCGTGATTTTACGCATGGCCGAGATAATGATATTGGAGAGTACCAAGACGGCAATGACCGCAGCACCCATACCCACCGCATTATTCAGCGTCGTAGAAATCGCCAATACGGAGCATAAACCCAAATACAAAGCAAATACTGGATTTTCTTTAATAAACCCGGCCTTAAAATTATCTAAACGATTCATTTTCAGCCCTCCTTAATCATCGATGGCCGCACGCAACGCCCGAACCGCAGATTGTGAGGTATAGGTTGCACCGCTGACCGCATCGACTTCAATGTTTTGATCGGTAATATCCAAATCGACAAACTGATCCCAGAACTCTTTCGCATCGATCTTATCACCGATGCCCTTGGTATCATTCATCTCAACAAATTTCACGGAAACGACTTTGTTGGTCGCTGTGTTGATTTTGATTTCAAATATATTCTCTTTTGCACCTTCATACCCCTCGATGATACGATAACCGCGACCCGAAGCGATATATGTCGTTACATCGCCGTCAACGGTTTTCTCGATGACCGTACCCACCGTACTGGCAAAGATACTGATTGGAGTGCTGAACTGCAACGGCGGAACCACGACTCCGCCGGTTCCCCCTTCAATGCCTTTAAGAGCATTGAAATGAGCCTTGGCCGCATCGATTCCCTTAACGACGGCACCGGAAGAAACCGTTGCACCCGATAAGGTCGCAATGCCTTCCGTAGTCGATTTGCCAACCACACCGTCAATAAACTCCGGTGTATTGACCCGTGTTCCGATGCCTTGGGTATCCTTCAGATCCAAAATCGACAGCCCGACGATTTTACCTTCATCGGAGAAACCGACCAAAAACGTGATCGGGGCTGCATAACCCAAGACTTCAACTTTATAAGCGATACCGACACCTTCGGCCGTATATGCCGCTTTGATCAGACCGCTGTCATCATCCTTCACTTCCATAGGCGCAAACGATGTCGCCGTCGGGAAAATGATGACCAAATTCGCCTTTTCAGCCGCGATCGCATTTTCAGCGATGATCGGAGCCGTAATACTGTTAACATAAGCCAAAGCACCGCCGGCCAATGTACTGATAATTGCTAAAAACAAAGCGAAGTGTAATGCTTTCTTAACCATGCGTTACTCTCCCTTCCATGTTTCAATGGCGAAACGTACGGCACGGGCCGCCGAGACTGAGGTAATCGTCGCACCGGAAACCGAGTCCACCGAAATCGATTCGTCATCGATGGATAAACCTTCAAACTGCTCTAAGAATGTCTCAGAATCAATTTTATCACCGATACCCTTGGTATCAGAGAATGTGATCACTTTTACAGAAACGACCGTTTTGTCAGCCGTATTGATCTTCACTTCAAAAACATTGGGTTTCGCCCCTTCATAACCGCCCTCCAATACCGAATATCCCTTCGAAGAAACGGTATAGGTAACGATATCGCCCTCAGTGACCGTGTTGGTCAGCTCCGGAGTCGCCGTGGAAGTGGCTGCCGAGAAAATCCCGATCGGATCACCCAGAGTGATGACCGGTTCTTCCGGATCGGGTTCTTTCGGAACGACCGGCACCATGATGTTCGCCACAAACACAAACAGCAGAATTCCGGTCAGACTCAGCGTAGCGATCGAAATTGCATAATTCTTTGCCTTTTTGATCTGCCAGCCATCCGTCAATCGTTCGATGGTCGGTGTAAACATATTCATGATCAGAATCGAATACAAAACCCCGCCCGGCAGATTCGCCTGAACGCGGATCAATACAGTCAGAATCCCGCAGCCAATCGCAAAAATCATGCGTCCGGCCGCAGAGGTCGGATTGGTGACCGGATCGGTCGCCATAAAGACGGCCCCAAACAGTAAACCGCCGGCAAGCACATGGTACATCGGATACCAAATGCCTAGTCCGCGAACCAAAGCAATGACCGTGGCCAAGACAAACACGGTACCGACATAAAATACCGGAACACGCCAGTCAAGAACTTTTCTGTAGGCCAGATAAATTCCGATAATAATAATCAGTAAAGCACTGGTTTCACCGATAGCTCCCGGATACCACCCGAAGAACAATCCCTGTAAACCGCCGAAATTCGCTAATAACTCGCCCAATACCGTCTGATCAGTCACGATCCAACCAAGATTAGCAATCGAAGCGATCGGTGTCGGACCGGTCGTCATATCCGCAGTAACGGCTGCCGCAAAGGAAGTGAGCATCGCTGCCCGTCCGGCGGCTGCCGGATTGAAAATATTGTGTCCGAAACCGCCGAAAAGCAGCTTCGCAAAGAATATCGCAAAGAAAGATCCGAAAGCCATCGCATACAGCGTTGTTGATATCGGAACCATCAATACCAAAATAGTGGCAGTGACGATTGGAAACGACGAAGAAATGTGCTTTTTAATATCTTTCTTTAAATAAACACACCACAGCACTTCTACGATGGCCGCAACCGCAACAGAAGTAGCCATCAGGCTTAAAGCATGGATCACATAGCTGATCCCATATTCAACATAATAGAAAGCCAAAGCAAATGCGAACACAGCCATCAGTGCCAAAGTAAGTTCAAGCATGATCCGCTTGGTACTGAGGATATCGCGTGCATTGGGTGACGGTCTGAATGTAAATTTCATGTTCGTACCCCCCTATTTCTTCAATGCCAAGATGCGTTTGGCACGACGGACACCTTCGGTCACATCCAGTTTGGACGGACAGACATAGGTGCACAAACCGCACTCGATGCAATCATTGAC
>JAVBWK010000013.1:0-86011 GCA_036677505.1 Erysipelotrichaceae bacterium | reverse complement strand
TTCAGAACCCGTATTCTCTTGTCCTTTCAATAAAAAAGGAACTCCTATGTGTAGGAATTCCTATTCATCTCATCGTCTATAGGGTGTTTACCCCAACATTTGACTTAGAGCCTTTATTTCATTCTTCTGTCAAGCGTGTCTGAATCAGTGTACGATGACTTTCGGCTTTCTCACCAGCAATAATCCCAGAATCAGGATCACCAGCAGTTCGATCCCAGCCAAAATCAGCCAGAGACCGCTCTCGCCCAGCGATCCGGACGAGTTACTTCCGTTACCAAGCACCGACTGAGTCACAAAGTATTCGGAGGTGTGAAACAGCGGAATGAGCACATGCCCGTCAACGACCTCAAGACCTTCGTTGGTCAGTTTCATCTCTTGTTTCACAGGATCATAGAAGTACAGATTCACCTTCGCCCCATCTTGAATCAGAGAGGATACTTTCAGCCGTACGACCGTCCCTTGCGGAAGCACGTCATTCTTTTCAAAATCCAGGAAGAATCCTTTGGCATAATTGGTCAGTTGATCGATATCCGCAGATAAGGACATCGAAGTGACAAGTTTCGTATTGATCGCAGAAGGCGTATCCATTTTGCTTCCGTCAACCGACCATTCATACACCATGGTTCCCTTCTCATCAAATCCCTGAATAAGTAATCGCTTCCCGGACTGTTTCAAAGCAGCCATGATGTCCTGCGAGATGATACCGTCGGCCGGAACCCGGATGGCCACTTCATCGGCCGTAGTGGTAGCGAGCGCTTCTTTGACCGTTTCGATGGGTACGGTCGGCGCATTGTTGCTGCGATTGACAGTCACGGTATATACTTTCGACAAACCGCTTTCTGAAGTCACGGTTACAGCGATAACATTATTCCCGACAGCTAAGGGTTCAACATTGGCGATCACCACGGTCGCTTTGTCATCTTCGGTCTTCGCAGTCACAGCGACCTTCATCGTCAGATTGTCCACCTCGCAGCGATATTCCAGCACGGAAGCCAAGAAGTCAAGTTCACAGCCCTCCACAACAAGAGAAGACAAATTATTATTCGTGCTCAGCGCTCCGGCATTGCCATCCGCATCTCTTCTTACAACGTTGATCTTATACGTTTTCTTACTGCCGTTTTCCGCAGTGACCACGATATTGAAGGTATTGCTGTACACTTTCAAACTTTTGGTTCCGGTACCGCTGACCGTCGCTTTGGGATCTTCGGCCGTAGCACTGATCGTCACACCGGTAATCGCGTTATCGACGATGACCGTATAGGACGTGGTGGCTTTATTGAATGCCAGTGTACCCTCACTTACACTTAGTGAAGAGAGGTTATTGTTTGATGATTTGGGGGCTTCCATTTTGATGGTCACGCTGGATCCGGCCGCAGAGATATCCGCCGAGCCGTCCGAACCCACGACATTGCTCAGTCCGACCTGGGTGCTCTCACCGATCACAAAGGCCGCCTTCGCCTTAAAAGTCACTTTGGCAATATTGAAATTGCCGGTTTTCACTTCGGTATGGTCGACTACCAGTTTGGTTCCTAAGGTCAGCGCAAAGCCGCTTTCCGCCACCGAGGATACGACTTCCAGTTTGGAAGAGTCATAGTTAAAGTTCGCGGTGATCGCACTGATCCCCGTCGAGTTGCGCACCGCAAAGGTTACGGTAAACTGTTCGCCGGCAGCGCTCAGTGAGGTCTTACTGCTGGTGGTGGCTGTTGAGAAGCTGGCCGCGGCCACGCCGGTCAAATGAACTAAAATCAATAATCCAACCGTCAGAATATTCAGAATCTTTTTCATATTACTCCAATCCAGCCAATCGGCGGCGCAAGCGTACTAAATCTGTGGTCGAAACTGAGCCGTTATCATCGATATCCCCGCCGACTTTTCCTTTTTCCAAAATATCAGTCAGTCCGGCCAGATACCGGCGCATGGTCACCAGATCGGTCGCCGATACCTGATAATCGTTATTCAAATCGCCGATCATGACAAACTCCACGGTAACCGTTGTGTTCACTTGGATATTTTCTATGGTAAACATGCTCTTGCGGTGATTGAGGGGTACCTCGTTTATCCTCCATTGATATATTTTAAATCCGTAATCCGGGGTGGCTTCTGCGATGACGCTGTCACCGGCCGGAAAGTACGGCCTTCTCAGTTCCCCGTCACCGTCTTTGAGTATCATTGAACCGCCTTGGTGAATCTCTCTGTTTAGCTGGATAGCTTTACTAAAGCCGACAACCTCTGAGAATGGGGAATCAATGTATTTGTTATTATAACGCAAGGAAACGGATGCTTTAAATGTGGCGATGTCCCCTTCCTTCAAAACCAAATCTTTAAACTCATAATAATTTGACTGTTGGCTTTGTTGTGCGAACACCTGTTCACCATTGACATAGCATAGCAGATGATACATTAGGACGGTTTCCGGACTTTCCACCTCCACATAAACCCTCGAATCGAAGTAATATGCTGAGACCGCAGGTGCAAGCGGCATGGGTTGGGCTGTAAACAACGGTGAGTACTCACTGACGGTGCGTCCGTACGCCGTATCTGTCGCATAGCGTACTTTGAAATAGTAGGTCTGCCCCGGATGTAATCCGGCCAGCGTCTGCTCGAGCTGAGCATTTTCACTTAACACAGTAAACGGACCTTCAGGATGTCTGGCATATGCCCATTGTACGGTTGCGTTGGATGCACTGAGGTTAACACCCAGTTTCAATTGGGTCCCACTTAGGGAGGTGATCTGAACATTTGTCAGCGGATCGGGTTTCGTGCGGCCTTCCATAGCAGCGCTATGGGGTCCCTGAACCTGCCCCTCGCCATCCGGCAGTTTCGCCGAAACTTTATAGAAATATGGCTGATTAAGGATCCTATCCGGATCTGTGTAGTGAAGCTGGGATGAATCTGTTTCCCCGACAAACACATAATCCCCGCTCAGCGATGTTGATCGGTAAATATGGTAGCCCAAGGCACCTTCTACTGCCGACCAGTTCAGCACAAGTGTGTCTGATGTCACAGACTGTACCCGCAGTGACACAACGGCCTGCGGATTAATCTGATAGCTGCCAGGCTCTCCGGTGATATGGATAAGTACGGTGTCCTTAAACGTACCGTCCGACGATTCTAACGTCACGCTGACACTTCCCGGCTTTAATATTTCAAAACTGCCGGGAGTACAGGCAAACTCAACTTCAGCTTCGGTACACATCGAACTTACCGGAGTGCTGTTGGGTTGAAGCACGGTCAGATCCGATACCGTATAGCGATAGCGGATATCGATAGGCCGTTTAGGTTCAAATCTCCCCTGAACATGCAACGTATTTTGATCAATAAAAGCATCCGTGATTTTCAATCCTTGCATCTCAATGGGATATTCTATCGCATGTAAGGTCTCATTGTTGTTAAATTCGTAATCCGCCGTCAGTCCGAAGTACTGAGGTATGGGATCAAGATAAGTTAAGTACCGATAGAAACCGACATCATATCCCGGGGTCAGCCCCACGGTCTGACGGTAATGTTCTTTCATTTCCGCAATCGTCATCGAAGATCCGTAGCGGCCGATGATTTTATAAGCGTTTTGAACTTCGGTGCCGTTACGGTGCACATTGAAACTGATGTTGTAGGGATAGGGCTCAAAGGAAACCAAAGTCGAAGCCGTCAGTCCGCGAGGACCGGTCACTGTGATCTCACTGGTTCCCAAAGCTTTGAATGTGATGTTGCCGTTATTATCAACCTCCATGATGTCCGGATGCGATGAGCTCCAGAGCAGACCGGTTTCCAGGGAATCATAAGGTGTTTTGACAATGCCAAACTGCGTCGTGTAGAACGATCCGGAATAGTATATGCTATAGGTCGGACTGTTAAAATAGATCGATGTCAGCGGCTTGATGACTTTGACCGTGATTTCATTGCTGCTCAGTCCGTCTTGTGATGTCGCGCGGATCGTCACTTCCCCTTGCATGTGTCCGGTAACCAATCCGTTCTGATCGACACTGGCAATGTCGGGATATGAGGATTGCCAGCGGACATTTGTAAAGTTGGCCTCGGCCGGAGATATGATTGCAGTCAGCTGCACGGTTTCCTTGATGCCCATGATCGTAGGATCCAACGGGGTGATACTCAATCCCGTTGATAACACGCCGGCATATATCGTTTTTGTATCGCGCAGTCCGGTGACGGTATGGCGCGCAGTGATGTCAACCTTCCCGGAAGCATGGGTGGTGATATGACCGGTATTATCGATCGAAACGATGGAAGGATCGGATGAGGTGTAGGTAAAGATCGCATCGTTCGCATTGGCCGGATACAAGAGCATATCCAGTTTTTGCGTCTGATCAAGTCCGATGTACAGATCACTTCTGTCCGTAAACTTAAAATCGGTCAGCCGGTGGGATACCACGTATTTACGCCGGTATACCTCTTTGCCATCCTCACCCACAAAGCGCAGATTCGCAAATCCGTCTTTGAGTCCTTTGACAGAGACGTCATAAACGAAAATCCCATTGCCGCTTTTGCTCTGATTCAATGCCGAGGTTACAGACAGCACAGTGGAATCGCTCGCAGAGAGTGTTCCCTGCTGATTAAAGCTGAGCTCTCCCTGCCAGATCTGATCTTTCTGGATGGTGATTTCATTGGAGAACAGTCCCACATGGACAAAGCCGTTGCCCGCCAGAAAGTCATATCCCACAGTGTGCATATCCGCTGATTTCCCTTTAAGCGCATCGATCATCTGACTTCGTGTCAGTGAAGGATTGTTGGACAATAGCAGCGCCGCGATCGCGCCGATGTGCGGGGCTGCGGCACTGGTTCCGCAAAAGGTCTTGGGAAAATCGCCGTTGCCGGTCACGGAGACGCAGTCACGGCCGATGAAATCGGGTTTATTGCGCTTGACTGAGCCCAACATGGTAAAGGGGCCCTGGGAAGAGTAAGAACTGGGAATCGATAAGTTCTCGGTAGCCGCGATCGAGATAACGCTGGCAGCCGTGGAGTGTCCGAAGGTGGAATCACCGCGGGTCGTAAAGTCCGGACTTGTGGTCGCACCGCCAAACACATAAATTTCAAAGGTAACATTGGAGTACGCAGTCTCGCTGTATACGGTGATAAACTGGCTTTTGTAACTGCCGGAAGTATTGGTCAGTTCGATGTATTCCACCGGCGCATACCCTTCGCCCAGCTGCCAGTTATCGGAGATAAAGCAGTTGGTGGTGTCACTGTCCGGGCAAGAGGCCAGCTCGAGATCTTTGATAGAGTTATTAAACGGTTCGTTCCATTGTAACATGATGATGATTGAGGAATACGGGGCGATTTTTACGGGTAAGCGCTGTGCCCCGCTGACCGCCGGATTGAAGTCGTGTTCGTATACCTCGTTTTTAAAGCCGGGCTTAAAGATGCCCTGATAATGGCTGTTTGCGAAGTTTCCCGCTGAGGAAAAGTATAGAATGCCGCTGGAAGCGACCAACTGGTCGATATGCTTGGCTATGATGCTGTCCTCAAAAAACGGCTCATCAAGATAGACGATGTCATCAATGATGATGTCGACGCCCTGAGCAGCCAGGGCATTGATGGCATCGATAAACTCCAAGGAACTTCCGCCGTAGTCATGGAAGTAGAGCTGGGCGTTGGGAGCCAGATCATAGATGATCTCTAGCATCGCCGTCCCTTCCGCGCCGTTATAACGGTTGTTGAGTACGACCACATCTTCAGGAAGATCACCGCTGGCTACCGATTGTGCCAGACCGGCAACTCCATCCGAGATCACGCCGATTTTAACGCCGTCTCCGGCGAGATTGCCCATTCGCAGGTATGATTCCACCCCATGGCCAAACGTGTTGTCTAGGCCTTCGCTAAGCCGTGAGCCGCCATTGACCATGGGTTTCATGACTTCTCGGATAGAAATGATATGCGGATTCTTCAATAGTCCTTCGATCGCACGGCCAGGGAGATACATCTCGGCCAGTCCGTACTCTGAATTTACATTTTTCACTTCTCCCATTTTGCCCAGTGCTTCAAGCACGGCGGAATGTGAGAATTCAACGTAGACATGAAGTTTCTCGATGTCTTTTTTAACTCTCGAAAGCCCGGGAGCAGAAGACCCAGAATTAAAGATCGCCTGACTGAGCGTCGGCCCCAGCTTCGAGTGACTCTTGGATGTCTGCTTCGAAAAAAAATCGTCTCCGGCTGACACAATGTTCTGTGTTGCCAAAGACGAAAAAAACAATGAAAGAATGATCACTATCCACAGGAAAGATCGTTTCATTTGATACATATGGTTATCCCCCACTCGGTTAATCTGATTGTATATTATCGATAGAGACAATGCAATACTAGATTATGAAATAGCTTGCAAACTGTATATGTTGCATAAAATCTACATTTTCATTGCTCATTGTGAGTTAATACATTACTCAATCAGAGCCATAGTAATTGGATTTTGTCATACAAAAGAATCACCTAGATGTACAATGCGTTATTGAGAATATTGAAAAATTGATATTCAGTTTATGAGTCTAAAATTTGATTACGTCGTTCTAAAAGAGCCATCGCATCGGATGTAGAGAGCCACTTCATCGCAAAGTAAGAGCCATTCAATAATGAGTAGCTCAGTTGGTTCAATTCTCTACTTTTGTTCGCATGGAATCACCTTTGAGAAGCAATGTGTACGCTTTTGATAATATTCGATCGAGGATAGCATCAGCGATCGCTCCTCCACCTAGTTTTCGGTGCCATTCTTCCGTGTCCATCTGCGTGCATAATATGGTCGATTTGCTTCGAGAGCGATACTCCATGACTTCCATCAAATCACGCTGTTCATTCGGTGTCGTTGAATTGAGCAGAAAATCGTCAATAATCAAAAGGTCCGTTTTTGCCAGAAGTTTGATAAGTTTTGAGTAAGTCCCTTCAATACGGCTCATCTCGAGTTCAAAGAGAAGTTCGATCATTCGGGTATATCGGACCGTATGTCCGGCTTCGCAGGCATGGACACCCAGAGCATTGGCGATAAAGGACTTTCCACTGCCAGTAGCTCCGAATATCGTGACATTTCTGCTCGTCCGTATATATTGGTTGGTCATAAGCTGACCCAGAACATTAAGGTTGATTTCTCTTTCAGGGTCTGGTCTCAAGTTAATTAATCGCACCTTCGGTTCAGAGAAGTTTGCTTTCTTAATCAGACGATGAATCGTATTGTTCTTTCTTGAACTATACTCCTCGTCAATCAATGTCTTTAAAACGTCAAAGATCTGCATTTGAACCAACGTAGAAGAACGGGAAATTTGATCGAGTTCATCGGCCATCACCGGAAGTCGCATATCTCTGAGTTTCTTGATCAACTCATCCAACTCATGGTTTTCGAGCATAATATTGACCTCCTCTGACAAAGGACTTCTCTTGTGCCTGCTCGGTTTCACTATCTTCAGTTATGATCTTATCTTGACCATTTTGTAAGACCGTTTTAATATGCTTATAGCGGGGGTACAGTCCTTGTGTAAGCAAAACCAGGCATGCTTTTTCTAGTCGCTGTGATGAGTAGATTTCGCTTAGCTTAAGTATGGCTTTGGCACTACTGTATCCTTGCTCCTCGGCTTTTACGCGGTCAAACAACTGTTCAATGACCCGATGAGTACTGGGACCGATATCTTTCGCTTCGTTAAGAAAACGTGCTTTTGACCAGTTTTGATGAACTTGGCTGTTGGTTGGCATGTGTTGAGCATCGGTAATGTAACTGCCAGTTTCTCGATGGGTTACGGCATGTTGAGCAATAAGAGCTCCTCGAAGATAGATTTCGATGGTTTGCCTGAAGATTTTTATGTCAATCTCCTGACCAATCGTGGTGTATGGAACGGAGTAGTAGCGTTTATCAAACGCAACATGGGAGTTGCTTTGGACTTTTGCCTTACGCCACTGACAGAACTCATAGGCATACGCTGGCAAAGCAGAAAGAGTTTGTTTCTCATGGGTGTGGAAAGTTTCATAGCGGCTTCCCGGTTTCTTCTGAAAAGGCTTATGATTGTATGCGTCCAGTTCTATTCGTAATTGATGATTATATTCTTCCAGTGTAAAGAATTGATAGTTTCGAAGTCTGGCTAGAATCATGCGTGTGAGTTGACCAACGCCATTTTCAACACTGGCCTTATCCTTGGGCTTTCGAACACGTGTCGGAAGAACCACACAACCATAGTGCTGCGCCAACTCACGATAACTGTCATTTAGAACTGGGTCTTCTCCTTTCGGCCGGCGGATGACTCCGGTCTTCAAGTTATCCGGAACAAGAAGTCGGGGAACACCGCCAAAATAGTCAAACATTCTTGCATGAGCATTGTTCCAGTTTACCTGCCGTTGATCACTGCAGGCTAAGGCAAAAGCATAACCACTGAAGGGCAACACACCGACAAACAGGGAAGCCTGAACGAGTCCGCCATGATCAGGATCGAGATATGAAACCGGAGTTCCCGCCCAATCCACTTCAACCCGCTCTCCCGGTTTGTGATGAATGACATCCGTAAACCGATGAGTATTCAAATAATCATTAAAATACTTCTTGAACTGCGTGATTTGGTAGTACAGGCCTTCGTTTCGCCGACAGTTCTGAACATACTCTTCCCAAAGCAATTGCATGGTCACCCCAGGCTTGACCAGTTCATCGGCCAAACGGGGATAATCCGGAAGAACATACTGAGTTTCTCGTTGTGACGGTTTTGGTTGACCTAACATCGCCTGAATCTGACCGTCATCCAAATCTTTAAGACTGAAGTAATCGAAACCTTTTGAGTCAAGATTCTTTAATAAACTGTGAACCGTATTTCTTGAGACACGACATTGCTTAGCGATATTTCGTTGACTCAATCCGAGATGTCGCAAGCGTGCAATTTCCTTTACGTTTTGCATAAAAGCATCCTCCTTTAGCACAAAAAAGCTGCACGACTGGTTTTTTGTGCAACTTTACTCTACTGCATTTTGGGGTGGCTCTCAAGTTCCGATGTTGTGGTTCTAAAAGAGCGACGCTCTGGCTCTCACTTGAGCGACGGGGTGGTATTATTTATGCGCAGTATGCAATAATTTGTCATTTTTCCTCCTTACTATGACGGGGATATCACCCTTTTTCATTGTAAAGGAGAGATTCTAAAAGCACCATCACAAGTGAGAAGCTGGGTGCTCATCATCACCGGAGAGGGTGCTCAATTTAATCGTTTCCTATGCTCAGTCAATATCGGAATCACTGCGCTATTCAATCGGAATATTCATAATCCAACATGCGATGAATATTTTGATGTGTTAAACTCAAATAAGAGAAAAAAATATTGTAGTACTCGTTGCTCTAACATCATGAGTCAGAGAAAATACAGAGAAGTTCACGACAAATAAAAAAAGACCATGGCTGGCGGGCTTCCTAACCTACCAATCATGGTCTTCCAAAAATAACAAAGTCCCGCCAGGCTAATAATGCTTGACGGGTTTTCTTTATTCTACAGCTAATTTGATCAGGTCTTCTAAAGGCTCATAACCTTTATCGTTAAAAACGTACTTCCGTACTTCACCATTGATTGTGGCAGTGATTAGCCCAAACACCTGACTTGGGTTTTTCTTAAAAGTCATGGGCAGCTCACCAAAGAACTCGGACCCAAAGGATGAATCAATAAAGTCCAGTTCATTAAGATGGATTGTCCTGATAAAATTCAAGATGTTAAACTTGATCTGTTCTTCCAGGCTTAAGTCGCCAGCTTTAAGCATTTTCTTTACCTCTATCTCTGAATACTTCATATGTGGATACCTCCTAACAGAGTCATTGTCTAAAAACGGACATCTCTGCTTCTAAAAAATGCCCGTTCTCTTTCACTGCTAATCATGGTGTCTAACTGATCAACCAGAATCACTGCCTGAAAATTAACCGTCACTACCGATCTGAAAAGTTACCATCACTGCCTTATCTGTGGTGTTTTCCATCACTGCTTATCAAGGATGTTTACCATCACACCACATCCAGGTGTTACCATCACTGCCTATCTGGGATATCAAACTGATCATGGCCCATCCACCAGAATCATCTCACCCCATATAACCCATATTACTTCTAACGCCTCATAATAAGATTCCCAAAATTTACTTATGTGGATGAATAGTTACTTGGGGAGTTGGGGGGATAGTGGCCATCAGTTTGACTTGCTGATCTTACTAAAGTCTTTCTTCCAAAATGTCTGCTATCCTTTTAGTTGCATAACCATCTCCATATGGATTGCTAGCTTTGCTCATCTTGTCATACTCATTCTGATCTTCCAAAAGTTGCTTAAACGTATTGTAAATAACTTCTTCATCTGATCCAACTAATTTAAGAGTCCCAGCAGCAATACCTTCCGGTCTTTCGGTGGTGTCTCTCATAACAAGAACTGGTTTCCCTAAACTTGGTGCTTCTTCTTGAATTCCACCACTATCAGTTAAAATTAAATGAGACCTAGATAAGAAGTTATGGAAATCTAATACTTCGAGTGGTTCAATAATTCGAATTCTATCTGTATCACCAAGTATTTCTTGAGCAGCTTCTCTTACAACAGGATTCATATGAATCGGATAAATCGCCTTTATGTCTGACTTTTCATCAATAATTCGTTTAATGGCTCTAAACATATTTTTCATAGGTTCGCCAAGGTTCTCTCGCCTATGAGCTGTTATCATAATTAATCTACTATCTTCAGCCCACTCTAAGTGTTCATGATTATAATCATCACGAACTGTAGTCTTAAGGGCATCAATAGCCGTATTCCCAGTCACATAGATTGTAGAAGGATTCTTACCTTCTTTAAGGAGATTTTCTTTTGACATCTCTGTTGGCGCAAAATTATAATTTGAAACAATGCCCACAGCCTGCCTATTAAATTCTTCTGGATACGGTGAATAAATGTTGTAGGTACGTAGTCCAGCTTCCACATGACCTATAGGAATCTGCAAATAAAAGCAAGCTAATGCAGTTACAAAAGTTGTAGATGTATCTCCATGGACCAAAACTACATCAGGCTTAACTTCTTCAAGAACTGATTTCATTTTTTCAAGAATATTGATTGTAACATCAAATAGAGTCTGTTTCGCCTTCATAATAGATAAATCATAGTCAGGTACTACATCAAATGCTGTGAGTACTTGATCTAACATTTCCCTATGCTGGCCAGTCACACATACAACTGTATTTAGTTTTTCTCTTGTTTTTAGCTCTTTAACCAAAGGGCACATCTTTATTGCTTCAGGTCTGGTACCAAAGACCACCATTACTTTTTTCATTTTAATCAAATCCTATCTTATAGTTTATAAACGCCATCAAAGTTACAAATATTCTTAGTATCTAAAATCAATTTGTCCTTAACTAAATCTAAATTGTTCTTAATATGATCATGAGCTGTAATTATAACCAAAATCTCTATCTCATTTAAGAAGTCGTCGAAGTTCATAAACTGATGATCTACCATTCTTTCTTTAATAAATGGATCATACACTTTTACACCAAAGGCTAAATGCTCGTCCATTTTTTCGAGAAGCTGAAGTGTTGGACTTTCTCTTGTGTCATCTACATTTTCTTTATATGCTAGTCCATAGATACCAATCTTGGAGATGTCTGTAATATTATGTTCTCTCATTATATCTCGAATTCTTCCAAGAACATGGGTAGGCATAGAATCATTGATTTTTCTTGCTGTCAATATCAGATTTGTTAGATCAGGATAGTCTCCGACTAAGAACCAAGGATCCACTGAAATACAGTGACCTCCTACCCCAGGACCTGGTTGAAGAATATTTACTCTCGGGTGCTTGTTGGCAATTCTAATTATTTCATAAACATCCATATTATCCGCTCTGCAAATCTTAGCTAGTTCATTCGCAAAAGCAATGTTGACGTCCCGATAAGTATTCTCAACAACTTTTGACATCTCTGCAGACCTAATATCAGTAATGACAATTTCCGATTTACAGAAACTAGAATATAGTTCTTTTACTTTTTCACCTATCGCATGATCGTCAGCACCAACCGTTCTTGAGTTGTGTTCAAGTTCATAAATCATGTTTCCCGGAATAATTCTTTCAGGAGCATGAACTAGATGGATATCATCACCAATCACCACTCCTCTTTTCTCTATTTCTGGTCTTACATATTTATCAATCGATCCTGGTGATCTCGTCGACTCTATTATTATCACAGCGCCCTTTTCGCATACATCAAGAACTCTGTTGACAGCTGCTATCACATACTTAGGATCCAGTTTCTTACTTGAATTTACATATGGTGTAGGAACTGCAACTATGTAAGTATCTGTTTTTTGATACTCCGTAGTGAATCTAATCCCACTTTCAATAGCAGCATTAAACAAATCTTCTAATCCTTCTTCTTCAAAAGTAAGCTTACCTTTTGATAGTGATTCTACTAATTTATCACTTAAATCTGTTCCAATCACATTAACTCCACTTTTTGCAAACATTAACGCTGTTGGTAGTCCAATATAACCTAAACCTATTACATTAATCATAATTTACCTCCACTAACATTTTTACTGTAGTAATAACCAATATATCCATATATCAAATAGTTTACTGAAAACAATATTGTAATCATCAAAATGAAAGTATCTAAATCAAAATTCAATGCATTTGATACATAATAAACTATCACCGTCGAGAATAAAAACAATGACTGTAATATCATGTCATATTTTTGCTTATTCGTTATAATTAAAGATACACTCAGAGCTGATACAACCAAACGAATCCCAAACATTGGTGCTAATGTTCTAATATAAACACTAGCATCTGCCCAATCTGCCCCGAATACTATAACGATAATTTCTTCACTCCATACCATCAAGATAAGAACCATGGGCAATGCTATCGCTAATAAAAGAAGAGCTGTTTTTACATATAGCTTCCTGAAATCTTTGTTTATATTATAATACTCACTTGCTTTTTGAAAAAAAACTCTTGAAAAATTAGTACTTATAAGTGCAAGAGGCACTCCTAATAACCTGAAAGATATCGAGTATAGTCCAACTTCTCTTGCATTAAACATACTATTGATAAAAAACGGCAATATGGAGTATGATGCAGAATTGAAAAATATTGCTGGTACCGAAAATACTGGCTGATTCTTGTACTTTTTAAGAGTATCTATTACCCCATCTTTTGTTACAAGCTTAATTTTATCTATATTTTTAAACAACCTATGTGCCTGTCGTTTTAATCCGAATATATTTGAAATTAGATAAGAAATAACTAAGCCTGCGGAACCAACTCCAATGAAACCGGATATAGTTTGCAATATTCCTTGAACAGTAACTCTTATAACATTTACTTGAGAAATCAAGCCGTATTCACCATGGCGATTATTATAAGCATTTAGTATATTGGTAAAAGAGTATACGACTAAAATCGGAAATACAATTACTGACCAATTTCCAATTATTGATTTCAATTCAGTATTAACAAGAGTATAAATATAGAATCCAATAGAAACCAAAATTGATGAAATCACACCAATAATTGCACTTAATGAAATCAAATTGTATACTTCTTCTTCATTTTCACTGGAAATAATAACCATATCATATCTGGCGCATACTATAGCTCCAAACATATTTGCAACAGACAAAATTAAAGTATATGCTCCCATCTGTTCTGGAGAAAACAATCTGGAAATAATTGGGGTAAATAAAAAAGTAATTCCTTGACTGACAATCGAACCAGAAAACAACAAGACTAATCCTTTTAAATAAGCATTATTCCTAATCATGGTTTTCGTCAGCTTCCTTTAAAAATTTAATTATTCTTGCTGGATTTCCCGCTATTACACAATGACCTTCTGGAAAACTCTTCGTAACAATACTACCAGCCCCAACTATAGTTTTCGGTCCAAGTGTAACCCCAGGCAGAATAACAGAATTCATACCTATCCAATTTTTTTCCCCTATTATTACATCTCTTCCTAATGAATGAGAATCAATATTATTCAGATCATGGTTTGCTGTAATAATACCTACATTTGGTGCAATCCATGTACCTTTACCAATATAAATTTTTGCAGAAAAAGCCTGAAAATATGATCCATATGTGTGGAATATTTGCATGTCATCTGGATCGAATATTATATTCTTAGCATTACTGACTTCCATCCTATGAGAAATGGGCCAATTTGCATCTGAATTATATCTCATGATTTTTTGCCAAAACCAGCATTGTAGTATCCAACGTGGACCTATAGAATTCTTATTGAAATATCGACCTTTTAGATATTCACTACCATATAATAATTTCCCAAAAATTAAAACTACCTGTCTTATAAACGACATATTATACCCCCAAAGTATGATGATCTTAAACAGCACTTTTTCTTGCTAAACTTCCTCTAGTTATAAAACCCATGATTGTGATGAATTGAAACGATAATGGTACTTCTGTAAACAATGCAAATAGCAATATCAAAACAACTAAGTATCTATAAAAATATTTTGTATTCTTAAATAAATACATAACAAAACCAATATAAAACAAAAAACCAAGAATCCCTGACCCTACAAGAATATACCCGAAAGTATTAGTCCAAGCACTATTAATTGATAACTCATATGCAGTCGCTAATGATGAATTAATCACATATGTACTATAATTTGCATACCCAATCCCAATAAATTTATTTAGTACCGGTAACGAATTAAATACATAGAATGGTCGAAATATCCTTATATTCCCACTCGACAAATCCGATATGCTCAAAATTCTATCCAATCCAACATTAAATGTTTGGTTACTTATTATATAAACTAAAAAAATAATGCCTAAGGCTATAAAAAAGATTTTCAACAGAACATTTTTGAGAGTATTTTTCTCGTTATTTAGAACGAATAATGCCATTATAAACACTATCATAGCAAAACCAGTTCCTGAACCATTAAGCAGAAGTGCTAAAATAAAAACAACAGATACAAATATTTTTACAAATCTAGAAACCATAAAATCATTCGACTTATAAAACAGAATAACTAACAATGCTATAGATATATATTGACTAAAATGAGCTGGTTCTGAGAATAAACCTGAAAACCTATATCCAAATTCATTAAAAAAATAGGTGCTGTTCTCAATTAAATTTGTTCCATATTTTACTGGCAGAAAATTAAAATGCCATGGTAAAATTTTTCCTGTTAGGTTGTAAGCAAAATACTGTATGAAGCCATAAAATGAATTAAGAAGTGCGACAACAATCAATACTTTTGCAGCGTAATCAATATTAAAATTTTTATATCCAATGCTAACAATTATTACTGCATAAAAAACATGTCTAAGAAATGCAAACGTGGATACCGTTAAATTTAAACTTGTACCTATCAATACATTTATAAGCGTCAATAGCAAAGCGATAAAAAAATACAAAAAATACCTTTTTAAATCAAATATAGGTAACGATTTATACCTAAAAAAATACAAAACTAATAAAGGAAATATGAAAAATTCAGGAAGAAGTATTACACTTGAAATACTAGAATACTGTGTAAACATTGGTCCTATAATTATAATGAATGTTGATAGCATATCAAATTTTGTAATCTTCATATTATTAATCATATAAACTATCCTTATTTAAATTTACATGCTTTGTTATGAGTTGAATTTCTTTCTCTATTCTTTGATCCCAACTAAGCATTTTAGTTTTAGAAGTATCCACTGCCCGCTGTCTTATAGTCCTACCGATGCTTGGATCCAAAATCAGATCTTCGATTATTGAGACTGCTTCATCTTCATCATCAACTAAAAAACCATTTTCACCATCATTAATAAAATCATTAACAACACCATCGTTTTTAACCACAATAACTGATCCAGCAGCTAACATTTCATGAAAAACATTTGTCAAATTACACACATCATATAAACTAAGAGAAGCAATCGATAACTTACACATTATATTTATTGTATTTGAATCAATTTGTCCCATATATGTTACACTTTTTTCCACACCTAATTCTTCAACTAGCTTCATTACATACTCAAAATACCATGGGTTATTCTTTTCAGGAGGGCCTGCTAAATATAAATGAATGTCGTGGCCTAGCTCATTCAGTTTTTTAATAATCCTAACTGCTCTTTCTTGTCGTTTCCACTCGTCAAATCTTGCAACATAAAAAATAAATGGTTTTGATACTAACTTGTTTTTGTAATCCTCAAGTTCCTCATCAGATAAATGAGAAGGGAAATTCACCCCATTTATCCAATATTGAAAGTCGAATGGCTTATTACCTTTATTAATAGTATTAAATACTAAGTCTCCTCTAGATCCGTCATTTGTTACTAACAAAAATGATTTCTCTGACTTAAAAGATTTATATTCAATAAAATGCTTTATTTTAGTTTTAAATAGTCCTTTTTTGTCAATACTATCCCACAAAAACGTTCCATATAATCGTTGTCCAAATGGTACACCAAATTTGTGTGCAAGTGTTCTAAAAATTTCAGAAGCTGATCCATGCCCATATACAAAATCATATTTTCCTTCTCTCAGTATCTTGCTAATGATTCTTCGATTCTTTATGATATTAAACGGCCTTAAGAGCAGTTTATTCTCGTAAAACAAGCATTCTTTAATTTTGTCCCTACTTAACCAACTTGCTTTAATATTAAACTCAGGCAAAATATTAGTATTATGCAGAATTACTATATCGACTTGATGTCCACTCTCTATAAGTTTTCTCAAAGGTTTGTTAAATGAAGGTAACCCGTTAATTTCTGTTGCCCCCTCAAATAAGCACTCCCAAAACCCATATAAAGGTGGCGTTATATATAAAATCTTCATAGAATCATCACTCCTTACACTTCTAAATAATAAGTATCAGGTTTTTCAGGGTCAAATAGCTCATTGGCCCACATTATCGTAACCATATCTGTATTGCCAAGATTCTCAATGTTATGTGTATATCCAGTTGGTATATCAACAACTTCCATTTTGTCACCACATACGAAATACTCTATGACTTCATCTGAATCTATTCTTCTAAATCGAATAACCCCTTGGCCACTTACCACTAGGAATTTTTCATTTTTAGTGTGGTGCCAGTGATTACCTTTTGTTATTCCGGGTTTTGATATATTAACTGAAACCTGACCACGTTCAGGAGTCTTAATGAACTCAGTGAATGACCCTCTCTGATCTATATTCATCTTTAAGTCATATCTAAAATGGTCTTTTGGCAAATAGCTCAAATATGTACTGTAAAGTTTCTTCGTAAATGCATCAGCCATATTTGGCACTGATCTATCTTCTCTACTTTTCTTAAATGAATAAATTAGATCTACTATTTCACCAAGTGTTATTGTATGTACTACAGGAACTTCACAAAATGAACCTATTTTACTTTCTTTTCCTTCAAGTGCATTAATCAGTTCAATAACCACATCATCTATATAAACAAGATTCATTACTACGCTCGGATCATTCACTTGAATAGGTAAATCATGAGCAATATTATGACAGAAAGTAGCAACTGCACTGTTATAATTAGGTCTACACCATTTACCAAACACATTTGGAAATCTGTAAATAAGAACTTTAGATGCAGTTTCTTTGCCGTAAGCAAATAACAGGTCTTCTCCCGCTTTCTTGCTTTCACCATAAGGATTATCTTGTTCAGCTTGAATTGACGATGAAATCATCACCGGACAGCTATTCTTATGCTTCTTAAGAGAATTTAACAGATCAGAGGTGAATCCAAAGTTACCCTCCATAAATTCAGATTGTTCTTTTGGTCGATTAACCCCTGCAAGATGAAATACAAAGTCAGCTTCTTTACAGAACTCATCAAGTAAAGTAGGATCTGTATCTCTGTCATACTCGAAAATGACATCGTACTTCTTATTTCTCAGTTCCGCTATTAAGTTTTTACCTATAAATCCTTTTGCCCCAGTGACTAAAATCCTCATTATCTAGCCTCCCAGTTACGTAATTCTTCTCTAATCTCCTCCAAAGACAGTAAACGTTCTTTTATCTCATCAACAGATAGAATTTTTGTGTTATTTGAGTTATATTCATCTGTCAGAGTAATCTTTGGTGACCCTTGTTCTAAATATTTCTCATAATTCAAATCTCTATTATCAGCTGGAACTCTATAAAAATTAACCTTGTCAATAGCTTTAGCTGCCTCTTCCTTAGTCAATAACACTTCGTACATTTTCTCTCCATGACGAGTGCCAATTACTTTTATTTCATTATCAACCTTAAATAAGTCTTTAAGTGCTTGAGCTAAATCACCAATATAGCATGATGGAGATTTTTGAACCATAATATCACCAGTTTCAGCATTTTCAAATGCATAAAGAACCAAATCTACAGCATCCTCTAAACTCATGATGAATCTTGTCATTTTAGGATCAGTAACAGTTATTGGTTGTCCAGCTTTAATCTGTTCAATAAACAATGGGATAACTGATCCTCTTGAAGCCATAACATTACCATATCTTGTGCCACAGATTAAGGTTCTATCGGGCGATATTGTTCTAGACTTTGCTATAAAGGTCTTTTCCATTAACGCTTTAGAAATTCCCATTGCATTGACTGGATAAGCAGCTTTATCGGTTGATAAACAAATTACCTTTTTTACACCTGCATCTATAGCAGCTGTTAATACATTATCTGTTCCAATCACGTTAGTTTTAACAGCTTCAATTGGGAAAAATTCGCATGAAGGAACTTGTTTTAATGCTGCTGCATGAAAAATATAATCTACATTGTGCATAGCATTTCTTAAACTAGATATATCTCTAACATCTCCAATATAATATTTTATTTTGTCATTCTGATAATATCTTCTCATGTCATCTTGCTTTTTTTCATCTCTTGAAAATATTCTAATTTCCTTAATGTCTGTATTTAAGAATTTTTCTAAAACTACATTCCCGAAAGAACCTGTTCCACCTGTTATTAATAAAGTTTTATTGTTAAACATAACTATACCTTCTCTCTACTTAATAGTTCATGAAGAACATCTATTCCGCTGTTGTATTCTTCAGTTATTTCAGCTAATTTTTTATTGCACTTCATATTGAAATCATTCCAATCAAGTCTTTTGTAATATTCGAAAATTGTATCTGCAAACCCATTTTCATATGGATCTAGCATAATACCAATTCCGTTAGATTCTACTTCTTGACCCATAAATGAGTCCTTGTTACACAACTGTGGAATATAAAAGGTAAGTCCATCGTAGTATTTATTTCCCATTGCATACGTTGTTTTGATGTCATTCTCATACATATTGTGAAGCAAATCCGTTTTTGATGCAAATTCAACCCTTTCACGAGGTTTGTACTCACCATGAAAGAAAATATTTTTTATCTGTTTATCTTCTACGTATCGTCTTAGTAATTGACCTGATTCTTGTTCTCGACCATGATAATGTAGCTCAAACCTACAATCATTTCCTATTATGTCAATTATTTTTTTATTTATCTCAACATGTCTTATGAATCCCCAAAATCTTATTCTAATCGGCTCATTTTCTCTAGGTGATTTTCTTCGAACATTTCTTTCATCATTAGAATGTAAGAGTAGATTATGAGAAACGTAGATTTTGTCAGAATCAGGTAGATTTTTCAAATACCCTTTAGAGCTAACAAAAGTCATTTTCGAATTGTTGACAAGTTTATGAATAACTCTTTTGTAAACATTAATGTTTTCATAAGTAAAATCTCTATAATCTAATATATATCTACATTCAAATTTTCTTTTCAGAATATCTGATAATAATACTCCAGGCGTTGAATGTAATACTATAATAAGATCAAAATCATCATTCTTTATTACTTTTTTAGCAAAATTTCTAAATTTAATAAAATATGGAATTTTTTTAATCATAGGCTCGCTATCTAGCATGCTTTCTTTAAAACAATAAAATTTCCCTACTGCTGGTAACTCTATATCAGGCTTTGAATCTCTATCCCAGTAAAGCAAACTTATATCGCAATTTGATTTTTGAAGTTGATCAATATAAAAGTTCATATAAGGCATGTAAGCTATTTTCGTAAAACCAATAACAAGTACTTTCATTCTAATTCTCCTCAATCATTTGATGGAAGATATCTATAAATTTCTTAGTATTAACACTTCTTGAGTAATACTTTTCACCAAACTCATGTCCTTTTTGCGCGAATGAATCACGTTTATCTTTATCTTCATATAAGCGAACTATAGCTTCTGCAACGCCATCTGGGCTATTATTAGAAACCGAAATTCCAATTTCATTTTCATTAAATAGCCTGTAATAATCTGAATCTTCATCAACCGAGTTAACAATAGCCCGGTTACATGCCATTAAAAGCCCCGCCTTGCTAGGAACGGAATTCCCTATAATGCCTCTTTTCAAGGGAATTAAGCAAATAGAACAAGCGCTATATACATCAGAAACCATATGTTGTGGTTCAAGTGGAAAAAATACTATATTATCTAATCCTCTTTCCTCAGTTTCTTTAATAAAGCTTTCTTTCTGACTCCCCTGCCCTATCATATGAAATTCAATATCTCTATAACCGCTCAACTTTTCTGCTACATTAAGAACCATATTATAATCAAAAACATACCCCATAGTCCCGGCGTATTGAACATAGAACTTATTTCTATTCAAATTGTATTTATTGACGAATCTATTTTCTGACCAAGCAACTTCATGAACCGATCTATCATCAAACCAATTGACAATTGGATAAATTTTCTCTTCTCTGACTCCTTGCTCAATGACTTTTCTTTTCATATCTTCAGAAATAACCGTTAAAACATCACTAAAATTATAGGCTATCTTTTGAAGAATATAAAAAAAGCTAGCAATAAGTTTATTCGTTAGGACACCACTATTTACCGCACTACCAGGCCACATGTCTTGAACGCTATAAAGGATTGGATATTTCGTAAATAGTTTCAATAATAATATTGAAAACATAACTGTAGGGCATGATTGCACGAAAACTGCGTCAATATCCTTAACCTTTCTCCACTTTTTAAATGCTCTGAAATGATAAGTTACCTCTTCTATGTACCTCTTTATAAACGAACTCTTTTTTATTACTTTCCTGTCTAATGTAATTGCTTCAAAATTCGACTTCCCTTTTAAATTATCTGGAATATCTCCATTAAGTTTCTGCCTTCGACTCTGTATTAAAGTAATATGAAATCCATTTTCTAACAGATCTTCTATTAAGGTTCCAACTAAATGATTAGATGGACCTGGCGTATCAAATCCTTCAGTACATATGAATAGAATTTTCTTCATTGCATTCGCTCCCACTATCTTCTCCACAAATGATACATACTCCCACAGCTCACATACTTAAATCCCATAGCATTATAAAACTGAGCTGCTGATATGTTATTCACTTGTGTTCCAACTTTGATTTTTTGAATTCCTTGATCTATAACAAATGATCCCATTGTGTGAATCAATGACTTTCCAACTCTTTGTCCTTGATACTTTTCATCAACAGCAATAAGCTCAATTACACTACCGTCTTCATTAAAGGAGAAAAGTATATACCCTGCTACATTACCTTCTCTCTCCGAAATAACAAAATACTTATTCTCCTCGCCAAAAGCACATTCAGTCCAGTGAAGATAAATGTTCTTAGCCTGCTCTTGTGTTAAGTTTGGATCGTTAAAGAACCTAGAATAGTTAAATGACTTCTTTGCAATATCAACAATCTGTTCATTTCTAGATAAGCAATTCACCACATAAGTCTTCTCATCTTGATAATCTGGCTTATCTGCCAAGACTTTTATGAACTGAATGTTTATATCAGCAAGAAAAGCATTCGTTCTATTGCCTATCCAGTGGTTATTCTCTTTTATGTTGTCAAGGTTAGAGATGGTAACAAAGTCATAGTCTTTACAAAACTCTATTATTTCTTCTTGACCTCTTTCATCAACAATGCCACTAAGATTTACTCTCGCAGAACTTACACCAAAGTAATCTGTGTCCCACTGTAGTGTCCTTAGCTCAAAATTTTTACTAGACATTAGATTTCTCACCATTCTTATTTTCTGATTTCTGTTCTACAAACACATCTTCCCTTTTTAGAACCGATACTGCCGTCTTAAAGAACACTTTGAGATCCATCCACATCGTCAAATGATCAATGTAGTAAATATCATTCTTGATTCTTTCTTTCCAAGGGATTGTATTTCTAAAGTAGGCCTGGTTATAACCTGTAACACCTGGTCTTATCTCAAGCTTTCTAGCTTCATTTCCCTCGTATAGTTCCATATGCTCAGGAAGATCTGGTCTTGGACCAATGATGCTCATATCTCCTTTGATAATATTTAAAAGCTGTGGTGTCTCATCAAGGCTTGTCTTTCTGATGAACTTACCAATATTCGTAAGCCTTAGATCATCTTCTGCATTAAAAGTGGAACCATCTTCATTACGTAAATCAGGCGCATTCATTTTCATGGACCTGAACTTATACATTTTAAATATCTTCCCATCCTTGCCCAATCTAGGTGCGTTATAGAAGATTGACCCTTTGTCTTGAAAATAAATCATAGGACCGACGATAACTAAAATGATCAGCCAGAATGGAAGTGCTATGATTGCTAATACTAAATCAAATATTCTCTTAAAAAAATCGCGATACACATCTTCACCCCATTACTTAAGCTCATCTATTGCTTCTTTTAATCTACCAACCACATACTCAATATCTTCATCCGTCAACAAAGTATGAAGCGGCAGTGTAATCTCATTCTTATACATATCAAACGCATTTGGATAATCTTCCATCTTAAGTCCTAAGTTCTTATATGCTGAATGCATCGGAAGGGGCTTGTAATGCACATTACTTGAAACACCTTTCTCAGCCATCTTCGTAATAACATCATTTCTGAAAGATTCATCTTTCCCATTAAGTCTTAGTAAGTAAAGATGCCCACAAGACTGATAAGTCTCATCATAGTGCTTCATAGGAGTTACTTGTAATTCACTTAATAAAGCATCATACTTATCAATAATTTCTTTTCTTCTACCAAGAATCTCTAGATATCTTTTGAACTGTGCAAGTCCAAGGGAAGCCATGATATCTGTCATATTACATTTATAATTAGGAGCGACAATATCATACTCCCAAGCCCCTAGCTTTGTCTTAGCAAGCGCATCCTTTGATTGGCCATGAAGGGAAAGAAGCATATACTGTTTATAAATTTCTTCATTATCAAAGCCATCAATATCTTTCCATGTAACCATACCACCTTCAGCTGTAGTCAAATTCTTTACAGCATGAAAAGAGAAAGATGTGAAGTCAGCAACTTCGCCACTCATCTTTCCTTTATAAGTAGCTCCTATTGAATGAGCTGCATCTGCAACAACAACAACTCTGCCAAACGCCTTTTGAAGGTCGTTTGATGGATTAAATAGATGTTTCTTACTTTCAACAGCTTCAAAAATTCTATCGTAATCACACATTACACCTGCTATGTCCACAGGTATAATCGCTTTCGTTTTCTCTGTAATGGCATCAGCAATCCCATCGTAGTCAATATGGAAAGAGTCTTTTCCTGAGTCTACGAGAACGACCTTGGCACCTACGTGAGTTATAACACTAGCAGACGCAGAATAAGTATAAGCACAAGTAATGACTTCATCTCCTGGTCCAATACCAAGAAGTCTTAAAGTCATCTCCATTGCAGCTGTCGCTGAATTGAGAGCAACTGCCTTCATTGTATTGCAATAATCAGCAATTTGTTTTTCGAATAATTTTGTTTTAGGTCCTGTTGTAATCCAACCAGACTTTAATGTATCAACTACTTCATTGATCTCTTCATCTGAAATATCTGGTGGTGAAAATGGAATGCTTCTCAATTCAGTCATCTTATTCGCCCTCTCTTAAATAGTTTCTTTTGTGTTTAACATCTATATAATGTATAGGTGCATATGTGTATAGCACCTTAATTTCCTTATTTATGTAACTTGTTGAACAATTGTATCTTTTAAAATGTACATTTTTGATTTTCTGTTGAAACCATTGATATTACTGTCTTACAGCCTCTTTATCCTTTCATGATACTCACGTCGAAAACACATAATTCTCACAGTTTGTGAGTTTTTATCTACCACCATCTACCACCTTTTTCTGAAACCATTGATATCACTAAGTTTCAACGGTGGTCGATAGTTTTTTATGTGCCACTTTTGTGAGAATCCGATAACTACATGTTGTGGTCCGATATTTTTGAGCTACTATATATTGTAATCCTATTAGCATACTCACGTCGCGCCCGAATATGCTAAAAGGATATAATTTATGCAACATATGGTAGTCAAATATTTTTGACCCACAACATCTTGTGGATTTGGTCCTTTCAAGATACTCACGTCGTTTTTTACCATGGTACGAAACTTAAATATGCGAAACACAATGTTTTGATATCCGCCTCTGTCGGAACGATAGAAAATCGGAGAGCCTGATTCAAAAAAATCATGAGTGAAACAATAATGAATACAGGAGAAAGAATCAAAAGTAAAGGAATAGCAAGTATCAAATCGATAACTCTTTTAATCAGTTTGTTATATAGTCCAGATATTCTGGATTTTAGAATTTCCTCATCAAACTCAAGTACTTCATTCATATGTCCCCACACCTCCCATTCAGATACGGCTTCGCCCACAGACGGACACCGCAGTTAACTACTTCTATAAAATCGAAAGAGGCGTATGGTGCCACCTGCAACCAATACAACCCCGATCCATTATTGCTTACTGATAATCTCTAAGGCTACGGTAATCGTTCTCTGCTGGCCAAACATCTCAATGTCCAGCATGGCGATCCGCTTATGCCTGTCAATCTTTTTGATCAGACTCTCATGACCCATCAGCGGACCTTCAGTGATAAAGATCTTATCACCTTCGATGAAACCTTCGGATTCTTTGATCACATGATCCTTATTCGCAAACTTCATCAGAAATTCCTTTTCATGGGGATATAATGATTCCGTTTGATTGTCATGCTTGAGAAGTCTGATAAATCCGGTGAGATGCTGAATCTCGTTTTGAATATACTTCTGAAACTCCGTGGTATCGTCTGTTGATTTGACAAAGATGTAATTCTTGAATAACAATACATCTTCTTTTCTCAGTTCGTTCTTCTTCTTAAAAATCTTGGTCACCTTGGGAAGAAAGGCATGGTGGTCGGATTCATTGATTTGTTGAGTGATCTTCTCTTCGTGTCCCCCCAGGACAAACAGAACATGCCAGAACATCAGCTCTGCCGGTAGGTCGGCACCGTCTCCATCAGCGCCTTCACCACTTCCCCACGCGACTGATCCGCCGATACGACTTTTCTGAGAAACTCAACTTCGCGGATGATCTGCTCTTTCGAGATGTCCATCGGCTTAGCCACTTTGATCAATGGATTCGGCGTGGGTTTCAACCCCTCCTCATCCATTAACAGCTCCTCAAACAGTTTCTCCCCGGGTCTTAACCCGGTAAAGGTGATATCGATATCCTGATACGGAACATACCCCGCCAGCGAGATCATCTTCTCCGCCAAGTCCAATATCTTCACCGGCTCACCCATATCGAGAACGAAAATCTCCCCGCCCTCGCCATACGTCGCCGCCTGAAGTACCAGCGACACCGCCTCCGGAATGGTCATAAAGTAACGGATCATCTGTGGATCGGTCACCGTCACCGGACCGCCGCTGGCAATCTGCTTTTTAAACAGCGGGATGACACTGCCATTGGACCCCAACACATTACCGAAGCGCACCGCCACAAACTTCGTCGGACCGTCCTTACCCATCGCCTGAATCATCTTCTCCACAAACCGCTTGGTCGCTCCCATGACATTGGTCGGATTGACCGCCTTGTCCGTCGAAATATGAACCATCTTTCTGACATGGTGCTTCTTACACAGTTCAATGATATGGTGAGACCCGAAGATATTGTTCTTCACCGCTTCCCCCGGCATCGACTCCATCAGCGGCACATGCTTATGCGCCGCCGCATGAAACACGAGATCGAACTGACCTTTGGTAAAGATCATATCCAACGCCGCGAAATCCCGGATGGAACCGATGATCGGAATAAACTCCACATCCTCATCAATTTTCTTTTCTTTCCTCAGAATATTGAGCTCAGACTGTAATTCGTAAATCGAATTCTCACTGATATCGAGCATGATGACCATTTTAGGCTGATACTGTACGATCTGACGGACCAGCTCACTGCCAATCGAACCGCCCGCCCCCGTCACCAGGATATTCTTTTTATAAAGCAGTTTCTTAAGTTCGTCATGTTTCAGTTGAACTTCTTTTCGCCCAAGCAAATCCTCAATGGAAATCTCCCGGATCGCCCGGTTGATCCCGGCACTCTGAATCATATCCTGCGAACCGGTGATCATATATACCTTCGCCTTACTGGCATAACACAGCTGCGCGATCTGATTTTGCTTGCGCACCGACACCGAAGGCATCGCAATGTAAATCACATCGACTTTCTCCTTGATGGCCAGCCACTCCACATCAGCGGTCTTACCCAACACCGGCACACCCATGACCAGCTTACCCAATTTATAATCCGAATCATCCAGAAATCCGACGACTTTATTGTTATACTTACGATTCTGCAAAATCTCCTTCAACAGCATCGTCCCCGCCTCACCGGCCCCCACGATCAACGTCCGCTTACTCGAATCAGTATTCTGAGAAGACAGCGTCGTCAGTAAACGGTAGATCCGATAGGAGAAACGGGTAAGCACCAACGACAGCACGATCATCATCAGCGCAATGAAATGCACGCTGTAAGGCAGATGAATCTCCGTCACAAACTCACAAATGACAAACACGACGATAAAACCGAACACCGACGCCAGAGAAACCCTCAGCGCCTCATCCACACTGGGCGAAGACCACAGCGTCTTATCGACCTGCGCAAATTTAAACGCAACAAAATAGGCACCGACAATGACCGGAACCAATGAGGTCAGATGATGAAAGAAAGTCATTTCACGCAAAGAAAAATCGAGACGGATCCACAGCGCACCATAATACGCCAATACCACCATCACGATGTCAAATACGGATAAAAGAATATTCCTGTATTTTTTCAAGAGCCCCACACCCCTAACGGATTGAATATATCACAAGTACGAATTATTCACAACTTTATCCGGACAAATTTCATATAAAATGATAATAATTATTGGAAATACTTCTGAAAATCGTTTCACTGTCAATATTTTTAAACACTTTTCCAATGTTGTCATGACAAATCATGAAAAATATTTAATTCTAAACAATATTAATGACAACACTTTAAATGTGTGCTAATATTTCGATTGTCGGAGACACCAATCCCCCCCCACACATGTTTCCGACACGGATATCGGATCCCTATGTGAAAGCTTTCCCCAAGCGATCACAACCTATCATACGGGGAATCTAGATTCCATATTAAAGCCAGTCTCCCCCCCGAGACTGGCTTTTCTTTACACGAAAAAAGGAGACTGCTCTCCCTCAGATTACATCCGATGCCACCACGGCTTTTTGACCTCAATCGAAACCAACGCTTCATTGTTCGCTAAGCGCCTTGGATTCTCGATACACAGAATCTCTGCCGTACGCTGATCAAAGCGCCGCGCAATCATGCCATACACATCATCCAACCGGCACTCCCGACGCCCCTGCCCCTGATGCGCATCCGACGCCACCAAATGAGCCAACCCCTGCCGGACCAAATCCCACGAAATTTTATCCGCCCGATCGCCATGAATACCCATCAGACTGGTCCGGTTGATCTGAAAGTACACACCCAGCTTCTGCCACTTTTGACACTGATCGACTGCCTGCTTCGGCGAATCAAAGTAGCGCTCGGGATGAGCCACGATGGGCCTGACACCCAGCACCTTCAACTCATGGACCGCATCGGCAATGATGCGTGAAGCCGCGATCCGCCGGGTAAACTCCACCAACAGATAATCGGTGTCCTGATAACAGACAAAATCACGCTGCGTAATCGAGGGCAATATACTTTCATGGATACGGAATTCACAGGCATACTTCAAATCGATAGCCAACTCATACTTATCTCTCAGAGCTTTTAAGTCATCGAGTTTCCCTTGGATATCCTCAACTTTGGGATCATATAACCCATCGATGATCTTATGCGGCGTGACAAAAAGCGTCGCAATCCCCGTGCTTTCCGCACAGCGAAGCAACGCCAACGCCTCCTCTTCACTTTTCGCCCCATCATCAAACGCCCAGAACGCATGACAATGAGTGTCCGTAAATTTACTCTTCATAAAAATTGATTTCACCCAAAACCGGCAAATTCAACACTCTTTCCGCATCATGCCGATTATGAATCGTCCGATCCAGCATCAGCTTCAAAAAGACAAAACCCACCGACAGCATCAGCCCAAGCAAACCGCCGATCGCCGTATTCAACGTCGTATTGGGACCCACCTTACGATTATCCACCATAGCCGCATCGATGATGCGCAGATTATCGATCGTCATCGTCTCCACGACTTCCTCAATAAACACACTGACCACCCGATTGGTCAGACGCGCCGAAAGCTCCGGATCGGTCGTGATTGCCGACACCCGGATGATCTGCGTATCACCAATCGCCGAAACCGACACTGCCGAACGGATACTGTCCACATCCAATCCGTCACCCATAAAAAACGGCACGACCTGATTTAACACCGCATTGCTCTTCGCCAGCTGCGTATACGTACCGACCAGCCGCTGATTCACGGTCAGATCGTTTAAGTTCAGATTGCCCTCTTTGACCTCCGGCTGTATATACACCGTCGACTCACTGCGATAAGTCGGCTTTACGAAAAAACGCGTATACGCAAAAGCCACCGACAGCCCCAAAGCCGTCATCAGGATAATCAGCAGTGCATGCTTATATAAAATGGCCAACAGCTCAACCAAATCAATCTCAAACTCACGCTCATTGTCATCAAAATACTTTTCTTCCATAACTTAACCCCCTACCGAACCATTATACCAAACAAATGCAAAGATGGAACACTTTACGAAAAAAAATCAGAAAAGTCAAATCAGGGAAGATTCATCACAAATCAACACCGACTCACCCTTTACAACATCCCCCTCTCCCTATATAATTTACCTATGTTTCAAGGGGGATACCATGAACAACATCAACTTAGTCACTTTACGCGAAAAACCGAAGAACGCCAACGGCGGATACATCTACGATCACGGCGAAGCCTACCGCCACTTGCGCACCAACATCGAATTTTCCGCTTTTAACAGCGATATCAACGTTTTAGTCGTCACCTCGGCCAACGCCGCAGAAGGCAAAAGCACCACCGCCGCCAATCTGGCCGTCGTCTATGCTTCACACCGCCAACGCGTCTTGCTTATCGACTGCGATTTGCGCATTCCCGATATCCACCGGCTGTTTCATCTGTCCAACACCACCGGACTCTCCGATGCCCTGCTGCACTTTAAGTCGGAAGGATTCAATGTACTCAAATACATCCATCCCATCCAACATCCCAATATTTCCAATGACCTCTACGTCATGACCTCGGGACCCCACGTACCCAATCCGGCCGAAATGTTATCATCCAAGCGCTTCCGCGAGTTTATCGACTATCTCAAGCAGCGCTTCGATATGATCATCATGGACGGCCCGCCGGTACTGCCTGTTCCCGATGCTATCCCGGTCGGACTGGCTGCCGATGGCATGTTGTTCTGTGTGGCCAGCGAACAGACCAAAAAAGAACACGCCAAAGTCGCCCTGACTCAGTGCAAACGCGCCGGCATCAACGTGATCGGCACCTGCGTGACCATGATCAAAGAAGAGCGTAACTCGTATTACAGCTACTATTACAACAATCTTCAAAACAAGACTTTGGGCCAGCAGCTGAAACTGAAAAAGAGCAGAAAAAGAAGCCTTGTGAAACGCGAGAATCCCGATGCCCGCGATTGAAACCATTTTATCCTTTGTACTGGTCGGGATCCTGATCGGCGGACTGCTCTGGTTGCTGGGTAAAGACAAGAGCAATGTCAACGGCTGCTGTGCCGGCACCGGCGAGAGTCTGGAGAAGAAAGTTTGTGAAAGCCGACATGAATGACGCATTGGCCGTGATCCTGTTTCTGATCGGCTTTACCGCACTGATGATCGTCATTTATAGGATCATCGGCGATGACGCAAAAAAAGTCCACGGCTGTGCAGCCGGAGGCATGAAACTGAATGAAGAAAAGAAACCGGAAGATGCTTAGCATCCTCCGGTATTTTTTTACGGATTCAGAGAATCAAGATAATCCTTAGTAAACTCCACGACCCAATCCGGCGCAAAGTAATACTCCCCAGGCCCCTCAACGTTCTCATTGGTCAGTGACAACAGCGACTTACCGTCGAAATACGTGCCAAAGAGCCGGATCCCATCACTGCTACGCAACATAAACACCGGCGTCAGACCCATCGGCGGCAGATTCTCAGCCACGATCCACGTCTCAAAGGTCAGCGCAAACACCAGGGCTTCCGAATTTTCCGGGATTAACGGCGACCACTCCTCAACGAAATCCTCCGGATCTTCCGCCCAGACGCCCGAAAACACTTCCGCAAAAACGACATTGAGCAATGACTCACTTAACTGCGGATATTTCTGTGCAGGACGGATCTGCGCCAGATACGCTTCCCCATCCGCAACGATCGACACCGGCGCATAGTAGAACTCCTGCCGGTACCCCTCATTTTCCGACACCGTCACACCGACCAACGACCTTGACTCATCCCACTGAGTCACCCAGAAGGTAAATGCATCATCACCGACCAGCGAAAAATTCACTTCCAAGCCGACCGCCGGCAGATCATGAGCGACTTCCCACTCAGATATCCGCAACAGCGTACGGATATCCACGCCCTGCGACTCACTGAGATCAAACCACTTTTCCTGCCACTCAGCCATGGCACTGCCCATGTACGCCCGGGTCAGACTGACATTGATAAATTCACTGATTTCCACTTCCACCACCGGACTGATCCGGCGTAAGACTTCTTCCACTTCACCCAACACGCTGATCGGCGCATAAAATACCTTACGCGCATAACCCGCAGTCGGATTGATGACCGAAATCAGTGCCTGCTCCGCCAAAACACCGACCGCCAACTGCCAGCCGCCATCCCCTCGCAACATATAATATGTCTCAAAGGCATACCCGACCAAATCCTTCGCCTCGACCCAATTGCCCATATCCATCATCGCCCGGATATAAAGGCTGTCATCCTGCGACAGCTCAAACCAGCGATCTTCCGTAGCATTGGCCTGCGAACCGACATACGCCGAAGTAAACCACACATTCAACAATGCCACCGGCAGTTCCTCATTTTCAATCACGACCAAATCCGGCTCGATGTACGCATTAAACGCCCGAATCACCGGCAGAATATCGCCCGAAGCAAAATAATAATCCTTCTTACGCGCCGAAGCATCGGTATGCTGAATCAGTGCCTTACCCTGATATTCCGCAATCGAAACTTTTGCCCCGCCATCATCATACAGAACGATGATCGGCTGAAATGATCCGATCTGAAAATCCTTCTGATACTGCCACGAAGGTATATTGATGATCCCGGTGATCTCCACGCGATCGGACTCAGAGAGCGGCTTCTGACGCTGTGGCGTCTCCACCATCCAAGCCCCCACATACACCTTAGTAAATTTCATATTCAAAAGGTCATTGCCCGGCTTTTTTGAACAGCCCGCCAACGAAGCGCTAATTACCATCACCATCAGCAGGTATATCAGAAATTTCTTCATAATATCCCCCTTTTCGTTTCTATAGCAACATTCTACCACATTCCCCAACGAATGAAACATAAAAACGGAGTTACCTCCGTCGTTATTCATAAGCAATCTTTACATGATCCGACACAACTTGAACCCAAGTATTGCCAGGAAATAAAACAACTTCATTGCCCTGAGCATCAAAATACTGAGTGATGCCCGACGTCTTATTCTTCTCCCAACGGCCAGCAATGAATTTTCCCTGAATGAAGTATTCAGCTTTCCCCGATTGCGAAAAATCAACCAGAACATACTTGTAAGACTCAACATCCCAGTGAGGAGCATACAACAAAATAACATTCGTCACTGATACTTGTGAATCCGTGTAAGCATCCATCATCGGCTTATCATTGATAAAGCGCATATACTTCCTCGTCAGAGAATCAAACTCATAGCGGACTTTATTCAAAGAAGAGTAATCCAACCGGATCATGGTTGCGACAGTTTCAGAATCCGTCGGCTGTTCATCAAAAGCAAACCGCCTTTCATAAACAATCTCCGAAATTTTTTCAGAAGCCTCCTGAGCATCAAAAAACGCATTGTGCGGGGCACTTCTGGAAAGATCACGCGAGTAAAAATCATCATTCAGTCCGCTGACCCCATCAAAGCGAATCGGCCAGCGAATATTTCTGATCAGCTCATAAGCATTCCCCAAACCGGTCTGAGCTGCCCCATAATGTGCAAACGGCAACATCCACTCCGAAGCTATCTGCACAAACGGAATCCTTGCGCTGCGATTAGGACCAACCTTCGACGGAAACTGAGACTGAAAAATGGCCAGAAAACGGGAAACGCTCCACCCGTCAACCGAAATCTCATAAACGATATCCGCAACTCCAATGCCGGATTGAGGCCGGGCAGCCCCGCTGTTTTCAATCATGACCGCCACTGCCTTAACCGGATCTTCTGAAGCAATCACAGCCCCGCTAAACACGTTTCGAAATACGATTTCCTGTTTTGGCTCTTCCTTCGGTTCTTCGACCGGTTCTTCAATCATGTTATCATCAGGATCAGGATTCACACTTGGCGAACAACCGACCAGCAATACGACCAAAATCCAGAATAAAATAAATTTCTTCATGTTTATACCCTCGACTAATCCAAACGGTCGATCTGATTTTGCATCGCCGTGATTTGTTTTGCATCGACACCCTCAGATTTCTCTGATTGAAACATGATTTTGATCGTCAGTAAAATGATATTAAAATCTTTCCAGATGGAATAATTCTCAATATAAAACAAATCCAACTTCAGCTTATCATAAGGAGTTGTATTGTACTGACCGTATACCTGCGCAAATCCGGACAGCCCTGCTTTAACCTTTAAACGATAGGAAAATTCCGGAATGATTTCTTCATATTGAGCCGCAATATCCGGCCGCTCCGGACGAGGACCGACGATCGACATATCACCAATCAGAATATTAAACAGCTGAGGCAGCTCATCGATATGCAATCGTCTGAGCCACTTCCCGACTGGCGTGATACGGTCATCATTCTTCGTTGCTAACCGGGCAACATTATCTTTCTCCGAATCCGTACGCATACTGCGAAATTTGTAAATATCAAATATTCTGCCGCCCCTGGTCAGCCGCTGCTGAGTATATAAAACCGGACCTCCGTCATACAGCTTAATCAGCAAAGCCACCACTAAGAATAAAGGAGTTAACAACAGGATTCCCACCAGTGATCCGAAAATATCCACGGTTCGCTTAACAAAACGCTCCTCAAACTTTAACCCTTTGTTATTGGACAGCAGTATAGGTGTATCGAACAGATGAATGTTCTCAGAACCCCGGATGATGATATCCGAAATCTTGGGAGTCATAAAGACACGCTTGGAATGCTTATAACAATGTTTCAGTATTCTATTGCGCTCTCCCGAAGCTACATCGGAAATGATGATTTCCTTATACATATCCGTTTTCCTTAATACATGATCGATTCCCTGACTCAAAAAAACCGTCTCAGCAATATCAAAAGACGTTTCATCAAAATCCATCTTCGACTTCAGGTGAATGCTCTCCGGATTACCGACAATCATCAGCATTTTCCTTGGCGGGAAATAATGAACATACAATGCCCGACTGACAATGCTCCAGGCAATGATAAATAACATCTGCGTTCCGGTCATCGAAAGAAATGGCATAAAATCAACAAACTTACGGGCAATCAGACTTACCTGAGCAAACATAATGGCATTGACCAAAAGTATCGAAATCAGATTGGTATAAATAACATCCGAAGTACGGACAAATCCCATGCGATTTCCGCCAAACATCCGGTTCGAAATATACAGAAGGACAGCATATATTAGAAACAGCAAATAGTTCCCATAGTTCCAAAAGGGATTATCTATCGTACTGGCATAATTTGAGTACCAGATAAAGACAAAAATCAGTGTCTGGAACAATAGAATGCTGAGAAACTGAAAGAGAACCAACCCTCGGCGAACAATTTCCTTAAAACTAATCACGATCCATCCCTCATTTCAAGTGCAGTTTATCAATTCTTTCAAACAAAGTCAATTATATGTTCGTGCAACTAAAAATAACGCGTTATCTGAGCATAATCATCTCTTTGGGATTTTGGCGCTTTAAAAGATTCCGGATAATTTCCAACAGAAATGAACATAATAATAACCTCATTATCAGGAATATTCAAAACTTTTCGAATTTCTGCTTCGTTTTCCATCTTAAGGTTTGCATTTAAAGCACAGCTTGCTAAGCCGACAAACTCAAGCGAATACAACAGATTCATCGCATAAATGCCCCCATCAACAAACGCTTGATTCCTTTCTTCAGGACCAGAAAAAGACTGCAAATCTGATGTAATCATAATCAATGATTGTATGTTTTGACCAAAACCATTTAAACCGGCTTGTGCTATAAGCACTGAGTCTTGAATAGCTTTATCCGAAATGACATAAACTCGCCATGATTGCCGATTACAAACAGAGGGAGCATTCATCGACAATTTTAATGCTTCATTTATAATTTCCTTATTTACCGAAGAATCAGCATAATCTCTAACACTAATTCTATATTTTGAAAATGTATTAAATGCAGTTTCTCTTCGTTCAAGCACTTTTTCTCGATCAAACTCCTCAGCACCACCAATTAACTCTTTATCAAAAGTACCTAAAGAAGCATAACGAGTAATAACGTCAGAGATATCGACCTCTTTTCCCTTATGAAAATCAATATAAGTCTGAATCGTGGAAATACCTGTTCTAAAACGAATATCATTCAAATCAAATCCTGAACTTTTATACTCTTCCAATGCAGAAAACAAGGCAGATAAGGCTCGTTTACCAAAACCTAAACGAATCTTCGGATGACTTAGCCCTTTCTCAATGGAATGATAATAAAATGTAATCCTAGATCTTAAATTTTCTTGAGTCTGCAAAGAACTGAGCTTAAAGCCTGACTGCGAATAACGACGATAATCTCTATAGTAAAACTTTAGTAATCGAAAGCCGTGATAATAAAACAACTTTATTTTTCTTATTCCCACAACAATACTTTTGGGAAGAATATTTTTAATCAATTTTCTCATTTGGATTCTCCTTTACGACTGATATCATTATCTGAGTTTTCTTCAGATTCTGTGGTTCATTTTATCAACAGTTTCTTTATAAATACTTTGCACTCGTATCCAGGAAATTTAGTTGAAGTAAATAAACGGAATAACTCTGCAAAAGCATTGTGAAGATCATTAAATTCAATATAAATATGAAACCGGCGTCGGATATACTTTATATTCACTATGTGATATAAAGTGTTGATATTTTCTGGTTTCAATGAATCGATCACTTTCAATAATAATCTCTCATGAGACTTGAATTTTTTCAATTGCTGCTCTAGTGTAGTTTCTTTTCTGGAATGGCTCCCCTGACGCAGATAATAATCCAAAAGAAACTCTTGAATATATCCGCACTTTTTATAAAAGGCAAACGGTAACAATATTTGCCAATTTTGACCTGCCTTGTCTTCAATAATGTTCCGATTTGGAAACAGTTCAAAAAACGCCTGTGATCGAACCATATATCCGCCTGGAGCAAAATATACATTCCTTTCAGTTATCAAATCAAGAAATAAGTCGCCACCTATATCAGGATCACGCTCAAGAGAACCAATTACTTCTTGTGATTTCTCATCAATGATTCGAGCTTTACACAGAACCATATCAAATGATTCATTGTGTTGCAAGAATTCAACTTTCAATCGAATATTTTCGGGATGAAGCACATCATCAGAATCTGGCCATGTTAAGTAACTGCCTTTGAATATTTCTAATCCCTTGTTTATAGCTGCGGCTTGTCCGGAATTTTGCTGCGTGATGTAAATGAACGAATATCCACGATTCCTAAACAAGCCTTCATAAGACAAAATAACTGACTCCGTATTATCACTGGAACCATCATTGATCAAAATCAATTCGATATTCTGATAAGTTTGATTTAGTACTGAGTCCAGAAATCGGCTGACATAGTGTTCCCCGTTAAAACACGGAGAAACTATGCTGACCAAAGGATAGTTATGCAAGGATTTTGAAATCATTTCTTTGTCCTCCCTAACATTCGTTCATTGAGCACACGAGACAAGTATTGAAATTCAATCCTCCGATGAAATAATGCAAAAAATATCATGTTGGGAATCAACGTCACTACGATCATCAACATGACGAAGTTTGACCAATTAACAATTGCAAGATATTGGTTTTGCATCCATTGTAGAATGAATAAAGAGACAAGGATTGATAAAATGTAAATGATCGAATCTTTATAATATTCCCATCCCGACCGGTCAAATACCCGTCGATAAACGATAAATGGCTTAGTCAACGTTGATAGCAACCCAGACACGATTGTGCCGATATAGACTCCAATCAGTCCCATGGATTGAACGAGTATGACTGAAACAACCAAATTGACGACTGCTTGTAAAATCGCAATATACTTATCATCCTCAAATATCCCTGCCGCTGTTTTAAAGTTTCCGATAACGATTCGATGTCCCAGAAAATAATAGTTCACAAGAATCAGTATAATCACGTCTTTCGAAATCAACATTTCTTTACCAATCCATAACTCGATAAACGGATTCATCAACACATAAAATGCAAGAGTTGAAAAACCATAAACCCAAAAACCAAGAAATCGATAAGCTTTGAACACCATATACTGATGTTCTTTATTTTCTGAAGCTATCAAATTTCCAAAGCCGGATATCACTGAATTGAAGATAATGTTGATAAAACTATTTATTGAAGTCATGAGCATATTATAGTTAGAAATCAAACCCACCGTAGCTACATTTATAAATGAAGAAATGATAATGTTATCTGTCTGATGTATGCTGACTGAACCAATCTTATGGTAGATAAGGGCTTTAATGTTTGATTTGATCGGAAAACGTTCGGACTTTGATAAGGGTTTTACATCTTTACATGTCAGATACGGGTAAAGACGATTTAAATAAGAATTAACAAATATTTTCTGAACGAGATTAACGGAAGCACCGATGACTAAGTAGCCCAAAAAACTCTTAAACACAAACAATACAATAATCTGAAAGAAAACTGTCACAACCGTTGTGATTGTTTGGATATTGGTCTGAATATAGTTTTTTTGTTCTGCATTTACTAAACTGTACTTATAAGCTACAAAATAAGAGGATACAGTATTGAATAAAAAGATCAGATAATAAACGATCAATTCTGAGTTTGAAATCAAACCGGGATTTTTTACAATCAAAGGGATTAAAGGGATTAGCGCTATACCGAATCCAGATATTACAATAGCTATCATCCAATAAGCACGCTGATAATATTTCATTAAACGCTTAATAAACTCAATGTCATTGCTGGCAACAGGTTTGTACAAACTGTAATTCATTGCTGTTGATATCCCCAAATCAGCCAGCGACAATACAGACAACACATTGGTATACAGTCCATTGACACCTAAGTAAGCTATTCCCAACGTACTGATAAATATCGTGCGCGACAAAAACTGAATAATCAAAAGTACAATATTTCCTAGATATCCAAAAAGTATATTCTTTTTTGCCTTTTCAATTCTGCTCATGACTTGCTTACTTATGCTCTGCTTCCAATGCACGAGCTAAAAACTGATAAGATTTATCTTTTTCTACCTTAAGAATGTTCTTAACACCTTCAAAATTCACATGAAAGATATCATTTTCCGAAACCAAATCATATACTCTATTTGATAAGTCAAAAGTGCTTAACAGCGTGTCCAGCCTCGAAAACATGGAACCTACAATACCATGCTCACGACGGAAAACAACGAATGGTTTTTCAAACAAAATTGAAAAAACAGTTCCATGGAATGAATCGGTACAAAACAATTCGCAGCTTTGTATAAGCCCTAAAAATTCTGACGGACCGCATACATATTCCTTTTGGTTTTTAATGTCAGATAAGTTCAATACTCTAAGATTCCTTATCTGCGCGTAAAAATTGATTTTCTGCCAATATTCATTTGAAATTTCACCCAAAAAGTAAACTAACAAATATGGAAATTCTGCATCCGGTTTTTTAACTACGTTCAACCATGCATCTGATGAAATCAGCATTGTCGGATCTAAAACTACGCAAGCTTCATTCCCGGTCAACTCCTTGACCAATCGTGCACCATCAACTTCTCGAACAGAAATTTTCTCAAACCCGTTTAACCACTGCTTGTAGCTTTCTTTTAGCTCCTCTGGAATTTCAGATACACCAAAACTCGGTGCATATGCGACACGCTGATTAATTTCTGCAAAATCCAAAAAATATAAACCGGACCCTTTTGAGTAAATAGGATTCCAGACTTGATCACTTCCTGTGACAAAATAATCAAATTTACTGCAATATTCTCTATCAAAGTCACTCTTACTGAACACTTTCGATGATTCATTAATATAATCTTTTGTGAATCTTTTGAAATTCTTCGTACGCAAGCTGCTCAATCTATTCAGTGTTTTCTTATTCCTAATTTTCCATAAATAAATACGCATTTCTCGATAAAGCGACTTTTTTAATAGGGAATATTCAATTTTTTTTGATTTTGCGGCATCTGCTCCTGGTTCAGAATTTATGATAAGTGTCTCAATTTCAAATCCCAACGACTTGATTGCTTCTTGAAGAGCATAATTTTGAAGTCTATTTCCATGATTAAAATACCCATTTAACGTAACGATTGCAACTTTTTTCATAAGATCACACTCCTCAAAATAATGATTTTATCACTAATCTTCGCATTTTGCTAACTTAACATACCTTTTGTATAAGAAACTGTAGATTTTTGGGAAAAAATAAAACAATTTGTAGTGCTTCCAACGAAATTTTAACTTCATTTCTATCATAATACCAAGATCCACTTCATGCATATATTTCCGGAATTTTATTATCAAATCCTTACTGACAGACTTTATACTTTCAGCATCTATTTTCGATGATTGGATTCGACCATATTCTTGAATGATTTTCTCTAGGATATACACGGCGTAGTAAGGCGATAGTGTTGGATGAATCGCTTTCTGGATGTCATATATCTTAATTCCAGATGTAATTGCATCCAATCTGCCTAAATGAAAAGATTGGCCGGTTGAACTTTGACTATGCAATACATAATTATATAACGACACCCTAAGTGTAACACTTCTATGGCAACGGTTAAGCACTAATACGTTAAAGTAATAATCTTCGCTTGTCTTGAAATAGGGAAAACGAATATTTCCAATCTTGGTTGCTCTGAAAATTTTATTGCAAGTATAATTTAATACACTGTCCTGTTTGGCATAATGGGAAACAATTTCCTTATTGTTATTCAAAAATCTTTCAATCAGTAATTGCTTGCTTCTCACGTGTCCATGTTCATCAACCAAATTGACCGAACACTCCGCAACATCGGCATTACTTTCAATCAATGCATGAATCAACGTCTGAATCATGTTTGGCTCAACATAATCATCCGCATCGACAAATCCGATATATTCCCCTTTAGCCACATCTAATCCGTGATTTCTGGCGGCCGCAACCCCTTGATTGTGCTGAGAGAAGCAAATAAAACGCGAATCAACGGCACAATATTCATCACAGATACGTCTGCTGTCATCCGTCGATCCGTCATCGATCAAAATGAACTCGCACCGGTCATACGCTTGATTTTTAAGGCTTTCGAGACATTTTCTAAGATATCTGGATGCATTGAACACCGGAACAATGACAGATACCAATGACTGGCTCATGAAATTCCCTCCTTTAGCAGATTTTGATAAATTTCAAACAGATGTGCGGAAACCACCTGCGAAGAAAACTTCGATCGGCAGTAAGTACGGATATGTCCGGAATCATATTTCAAACGCTGATCAGCCATCTGTATCATTGCCTCCGTCAACGCACCCACATCTTCTTTAGTAACGACCACTCCAACCGAGGGATCAGCAATCATCTGATGCGCATCCGTATCCGTCATGATGATCGGCTTACCGCAAGCCATAGCCTCAAGATAAACGATACCAAAGGTTTCGTGCCGACTGGCCAAAACAAAAGCATCACATCGGCTCATCTGATCGACGACATCATTCCGATCCAAAGCCCCGAGAAACTGTACATACAAGTGCAGATTCAGCTGATTCACCAAATCAAGCAAATGATCTTTCTCCTCACCGTCACCACCAATGCGCAATATAACATAAGGATTCACGTTGACCACATCAGCCAACGCCCGGATCAGAACATCCATCCCCTTTTTATAAGTCAGATAACCGACACTGAAAAACGTAAATGTCGGTGATTTCGCATCATTGATCGGCATATTAAAAAATTCATCATCCACCATATTGACCAAGACTTCAATAGGTTTAGATGTAAATGGAATCATATCACTTCTTAATCCTTCGCTCACCGCAAAGATTTTCGATGCGTGTTTGTAACTCAACCGGATCATCCAGCGATCCTTTTTCGTCAGTTCGCCACGAGAAAATTTCGTACTGTGTTCAGTGAGAACATAGGGAATCCGAAACCATCGCAAAGCAAGAAAAGCCAAAAAGCCCCCGACAAATGAATGAGCATGTATGATATTGATTTTACCTTCTCTGTGAATGCTTCCGATCATTTTTAACGTACATATCGCTTGAACGACCCATGCGGTAAACGGAAAATAATACCTGGCATAACCAATCCGCTCAGAAAAACCTTCCGCAGAATCCTGTTGCGAATGCGGATATTTATTAACTGAGCCCGAAAGCACATGGCAATATACCATCGATACATCAAGCCCTTGTTTAGCCAAGGCTTTTGCCTGCTCACGAAAGAAAGATCCCAGAGTCGGTTCTTGTTGAGTTTTATACCAAGAAGGCAAAAGACAAATCTTCATCTTACTCACCACACAAAATATCCGCAATCCGCCTACTGGCATATCCATCTCCATAAGGATTGCTTGCCTGACTCATCCGCTGATATTCCATTTCATCATCCAATAACAGTCGAAATGCCTTTTCAATGTTGACCTCATCGGTACCCACCAGTTTAAGTGTACCTGCCGTGATCCCCTCCGGACGCTCCGTCGTATCACGCATGACCAACACCGGCTTACCCAAACTCGGAGCTTCCTCCTGAATTCCGCCGCTATCCGTCAATATGAGATAGGAGCGGGCCAACAGATTGTGGAAATCAAGCACTTCCATCGGTTCAATGATCCGCATACGCTCATTATCACCGAAGATCTCATCCGCAACTAAACGCACCAACGGATTTTTATGTATCGGATAAACCACTTTGATACCCGGATATTCCAAAAGGATCCGGCGGATCGCCTGAAACATGTTTCTCATGGGTTCACCCAGATTTTCCCTGCGATGAGCTGTCAGCACGATCAGCCGGCTATCCCTGGCCCACTGCAAAACATCATGCGCATACTCTGCTTTCACGGTCGTCTTCAACGCATCGATCGCCGTATTCCCCGTAACATAAATGGACTGAGGGTCTTTCCCCTCCGAAATCAGGTTTTGCCTGGCATTTTCCGTAGGAGCAAAATGATATTTCGCAATCAGACCGACACCCTGACGGTTAAACTCCTCCGGAAAAGGAGAATATATATTATGCGTTCGCAATCCGGCTTCAACATGACCGACCGGAATCTGAAGATAATAACACGCCAAAGCAGTAACAAAAGTTGTTGAAGTATCGCCATGCACCAAAACGACATCCGGCCTTACAGATTCGAGCACTTCTTTGATCTTCCCTAAAATCGCAGTCGTCACATCAAACAGCGTTTGCTTCTGAGTCATGATCGCCAAATCGATATCCGGCACGATTGAAAAGGCATTGAGTACCTGATCCAACATCTCACGATGCTGACCGGTAACACAAACGATCGTCTCGCAAGCAGATCTGCTTTTTAATTCTAACACCAACGGACACATTTTGATCGCTTCCGGACGTGTACCGAAAACGACCATTACTTTCTTATTCATGATCGCTCCTTACAGTTTGTACACACCCTTATAGGTACAAATATTTTTGGTATCTAAAACGATTTTATCTTTTATTTTATCCATATGATCTTTGATGTGCTGATGTGCCACCATGATCACGACTACATCGACATCGGCCAAAAACTGATCAAAATCCTGATACTGATTTTCGACAATATCATTTTTTACCCATGGATCAAAAATCTTAAGCGCAGGGGCTAAATGGCGCTGCATGGCCTCCAGCAGCTGAAGCGTCGGCGACTCTCGCACATCATCAACATTTTCCTTGTACGTCAGTCCGTATAGACCGACACGCGTCAAATCACGAATACCTTCAGACTTCATAATATCATGGACGCGCTGCAAAACAAACTCAGGCATCGAATCATTGATTTTTCTGGCAGCCAGAATGATATTGGCCAAACCCGGATAATCCCCCACCAAAAACCACGGATCCACCGAAATACAATGCCCCCCGACACCCGGACCCGGCTGCAAAATATTCACACGCGGATGCTTATTAGCAATGCGAATGATCTCATACACATCCAAATCGTCAAATCGACAGATTTTCGCCAGCTCATTAGCAAACGCAATATTGATATCCCGATAGGTATTTTCAACGACTTTCGTCATTTCAGCCGTCCGAATATCCGTCAAAACGATTTCACCCTGACAGAACGTCGCATACAGTTTTTTGATACGCTCACCGACGAGCAAATCATCCGCTCCGATAGTCCGGGCATTATGCTTTAGCTCAAACACCATATTGCCAGGAATGATCCGCTCCGGCGCATGCGCTAAATGAATATCTTTCCCTGCGATCAAGCCTCTTTTCGCAATGACAGGCCGAATAAAACGGTCAATCGTCGAAGGTGAAACGGTAGACTCAATCACGATCACAGCCCCGGACGGACAAACATCAAGAATGCCCTCAACAGCCCGAACAACATACACCGGATCGATTTTCTTACTCGCCTTATCATATGGGGTCGGAACCGCAACGATATACATATCCGTCGGCTGATAAGCTGTATCAAAACGGATATCACCCTTTTTAGCCTGTTCAAACAAGTCCGACAGTCCTTGTTCCTCAAAGGTTATCCTACCCTGATTGAGCTGATCCACCAACGATTGATTATAATCGCTTCCAACGACCTGTACTCCGGAAGCAGCAAACATTAATGCTGTCGGCAATCCGATATAACCCAATCCGACAATATTTACTATTTTTTCCATGTACTACCCCTTTCTGACCTTAAAGTCAAGAAACTCTTTAGCGATATTCACCGGATCGAGTTTCGGACTCGGATCATAAACACTTTGATCCGACATCATCTGCTTAATCTTGCCTGCAATCGCATCGCTTGTATTATCACAGAACTCAAAGCGGTCAAATGTCTCTAAATACTGACGCATCCGCTTTTTCTGATCTCCGTCAATAATTACCAAAATCGGCTTGTTGCTTGCGGCATAATGATATAATTTGCCCGGAATCTGACTGCCGCGTGAGTTCAACAGGCAAACCAGAATCTGACTTTCATACTCAATCTGCTCCACCTCGGCTTGAGTGACCCTCTGCAAAACCGTAATAGAATCCTCATTGATCTCAACATCCGTATTCCCGGCAAACACCGCCGGAATCGCCAGTTGCCCGATGGCTTGACTCAGTGGCAGAATGTTTCTTGATTTTGAGTAATAATCCCCCAAATAGCTGCACACATAGCGATAACTTGCTTTCAGCGGATATACTTTATGCTTTCTGTAAGGAATTGGCAAAAACGCAAATTTATCAGACAGCGATTTAAATGCCTGGCATTGCTGCCGGTAAGTAAACGGTGATACATAAACAATTATATCCGCTTTTCTTAATATCGAACGCTCAAACAATCCCAGAACAAAAGAAGGCCAAACCGTTTTATTGGTGATGTCAGCCATCAAAGGATCACCCCAATACTGAATCCAGACCTTCGCAGAGCACCCGCGCTTCAACAGTTTTTTAACAGCGATATGTGAACTCTTAGGATCCGAAGACGAAATAATCATATCGTATTCCAACGACTGACAATGCCTTTTATCGGCTTTTCCGGCAGCCATAATCGTAAAATCATGAATGCTGAACCAATGATACAAACGTCGGATAAGCGGCAAAAGAAGCTTCTTGATCTTCCTGAAACGGCCTTGATGGTTATGAGCCACACTCTGATACGAACCGGGCACAGTCAAATAACTGACCGCACAACCCGCCGGTAAATCAAGAGATTTATCAAGCCACTGCGCATTGTCAGTCGCAGGCAATGTAAGAATTTCCACTGAATGTCCCAACGATGCAATGCCCTCAATCAACGCCAAATTACGCAATGTAGCCGACGTATTGAACTGAAGCGGTTTAAGCGTCACAAATAGAATTTTCATAAAATCGCCCCTATCACACCGGATCGCAATACGAAATACAGCATCAGCAAAACTGCACCGACAAGCAGACTGTCCGTTAAATAGATCTTCTTCTCATTGGGACTGGATTCATACCAACCGTCCACACCTAAAATCATCATAAACGGATAATAAAATATCATATGACGGAAGGTAAATGTCGTTAATATGATACTCAAAAAAATGACAATGAAACTGTTAGCAACCCAGTCAAACCGTATCAAACGCTTGAAAATATACGGAAGCATCAAATACGTGAATCCGACACCCAAAGAAACTACTAGCATCACTGTTTCAACCCCAAAACTGCGAATACCGATCAACGCACCTGAAAACGAAGGAAACGGTGAAATAAACGCATAAAATGAGCGCAAAATAATACCCATAGGCAACAATGGAGCATCAAAGATAAAATAACTCAATCCGCCGATTGCCTGTGTCTGCTTGTATTTCGTATAAAAATCCAAGTAGTATGAAAAATTAATAAATCTTGACTGAATGATGAAAAGTACTGCCAGCACCGAAATAACAGCAGCAGCTGCTATAGTTACAAACAGTTTTAATCTATATTGTTTATGCCAATATTTAACTTTCTCTTTGAGCCAAAGTTTATGTTTATCGAAAATGATGAAAGCAACGATCATCAACGGATATAACAAAGTATTTCTGCGCAGAAAATACAAAGATGCGACAGAAAACAGTAAGAAAGCGAAATTTACGGCAACTCCCATTCGCAAAGAAAGTTCAGAATTATAACTGCCATAAATGATTTTTACTGTTAATGCAACAATCAGCAACACCAAAAAAAGGTTGAGCGGATCTCGAAACACATGCGAGTTGACATACTGCATGATTGGCATCACAGCTATCAACAGGACAGATACATTGGCTAAAACATTTTTCTGAGGATTGACAGCAAGTATCAGATAATGAATCAGCATCAATGAATAAATCAGTAAAAATACATTCAGCGTCCTTCCAAGCCAGGTCGAATATCCGGACAACGGCTTTGCAACAAAAGCCACAACCGCCAAAAATGAATAATACATCGAACCGACATCATACTGATCCAAAACATTCGACTGAATGGCCATGGGAGTAAACCAATTCTCCTCCATGGCTTTCAGAGAACGTGTCTCATAAGTCAGATCATCACTGCCGCCGACATAGTACGGATTTGCGTATTGAGCCATATTTCCAAAATACACAAACACAACAAACAACAGGGAAACACTTAAAATCCCAATATATATCCACAACCATGATCTATCCCATTTCCGGATCAGCCAAAGGGAAATCGCAGAAAGTGCAATGAAAAATACATAGGTCGCGAAACTTTGAGTGATAAACAACCAGGCAACAGCCAAAAAAACGTTGATCGTCACAACGACTTTGAATGTCATTGAATCACTCATCGCAAATTTCATGCAACCTCCTCAATACGCTGATATAATCTGCGCAAATTGCCTTCCTCATCTTCCCAATACAGTTGTTGCTCTTGATGCAACACACCGCAGTCCTCACGACTCAATTCTTCCAGTAACTTCTTTACAGACATTTTATCATAAGGATCAACCGTGTAGCCCAACCCATCACGAGTTACCCACTCTGCCAGCAACGTTTTTTCAGAAACAACGACTTTCCGTTTAAAAGCCAGCGACTCAAAAAACTTGTTACTTACGGCATAGTACACATTCATATCTCTGTTGGGGTAAGCCGCCCAAACGATATCCGTCATTGCATACAACGATGCCAAATCAGAAAGTTCAAATCGGCCGGACATGATTACTCTGTCCAAACATCCTTTCTGCTCAACGTATTTCTCAATAAACACCTGGTCAGGTCCGCTCCCCGCGAATAACAATCGAATATGCGATAATTCACTGACAGCATCGATCAAATGGATAAGAATCTCTTTATAACGAATGACCCCAATAAAGCCAACCGTAATCCGACGATGGTCTGCACCGGACTCAACCGCAATCATCTCAACCGACTCATTCAACGGCCGATTATTGATAACCACTGAATTACCCTCAGGGAATCCGTGAGCAGAATAGTAATTTCCAAAAAAAGGTGACGCATACACAATACCACTCACTTTATTAAACACATATTTTTCAAAAGTAATCCGTAATCTGTCTATCATTTTTAACGGGAAAAACTTAATATCATAAACTTCATATATCAGCTTGCGGTTTCTCTTTTTGATGGCACAGAGAAAAGCCATCTCTAAATCAACTCCGTGAAGAACATCAACATTGTGTTGTTTCAGATGTTTATTCAATGCCCTAGAAAAATTCATCAGATGAACCAGTTTTTTCAACTGATGACCATAACCAATCTCTTCGTTGAACGAATAAACGAATGTCTCCTTGACCTGTACATTATTTCTGTTCCAAACAAAAAAATGTACATCCGAACCCGGAATCATTTTCAACAACGAGTTTCTGACTTTCAGAGCTCGCGGAGGTAATGGATACTGATCGATCACGATACAGACATTCATTCTTTATCCTCCCGGCTCTTGGCATATTTTAACAGCATATTGGCAGAATATCGGATCGTGTACGCCGTCGACTTGATAAAACCAAACCCCAAATGCTTATAAAAGATGTTAAAAATCCAACCAACCATTTTCAACTTGTTTGAGCTGACTGACTGTGCGCTTCTGCGATACTCAGCCAAAACCTCATCCATGCCATAAGCAGTCACACCTCTCTGTAAAATGGAAAGCCAGCAGGCAAAATCCTCATGACGGATTTTAGGGAAATATATCGGATCGATTTTTTCTGAATCAAGCATAACGGTCAGACAACCGATGTAATTAGCTCTAACCAAATCCTTAAATGTAAGTTGCCAAGGTGCCCGAATGAACTGATTCAGAAGATTGCCTTGAGCATCCATAAACCGATAGGAAGAAAAGATAAACGCCGCTTTTTTTTCTCTGATAAAATTTATCTGTTGCTGAAGTTTATGCGGTAACCAACAATCATCACTATCCAAAAAAGTTATATATCGGCCCTTCGCATGAATCAATCCTACATTTCTTGCGTTGGCAATACCACCATTCACCGGAATATCTATACAATGAATCCTTGGATCTTTATCCTGATACTCCTGCACGATCAAACGTGTATCATCGGATGAAGCATCATTAACAATAATCATTTCCCAGTCTTGAAACGATTGACCCAAAACAGAATCAATACAGTCCCTGATGAACCGACTTGAATTATATGCAGGTGTAATGATTGTAACCTCTGTTTTGCTCATCTGAAACCCTCCCAACGTCGTTAAATCGTAATTACTTCGCCATTGTATCACTAATCGAATTTTGAACTGCTCGAAGTGAGTCAAAATCAGGAATCACAACATACAGATTCGTGTTTTTTACACTGTACGTCTGACGCAATGCATCTGTGCCTGTTATATATGCAGAGGCAAATTCCCAATCAATCCCCTTCTCAATTTGCAATTTGATAAGTTTTGAAATTTCTGTTGACGAGATATTTGTATCGATATTTTTCGAAACAATCCCAATTATACGCTCTATCTTCGTCAGCATGACGGGAGAAAGCATTTTTTTAATCATTGCAGTCAGTACTTTCTGCTGATTTTGAATTCTTTGGCCGTCACCGCCTTCAAATGCCTTCCTTTCGCGAACATAATGATAAGCCTGGGTTCCATCCAAATCCAGATTGCCCTTTTCAAAAGTTATGCCATCATGAGATACAAATGCCATCTCATTATAGATTCTTACTCCGCTCATTGCATCCACGATATTTATAAACGAAGTGAAATTCAGGCGTACGTAATAGTTGATATCAATATCCAAGAACTTCTCGATGGTTTGAACAGTACAATTGATACCATAAATACCCGAATGGGTCAGTTTATCATACGCGTCGTTCTTACAAGCCAACGGAACATACAAGTCTCTTGGCAAAGAAACCATCAATACCTGTCCTTTAACCGGATTGACAACCAAAAGCATATTAACATCACTTCTGGAACGACGATTAATTGAACCAAAAGTATCAATTCCGCTAATCAAAATAACGAAGCTGTCCTTATCAACCTCAACCTCCTTGGTTATGTCATCTTTCAGAATTTCCTTTGAAATTGTATGAACAACACGCACACTTTTCATAAAGTCAGGATTCTCTTCCGCCATAAACTCCCAAATCGAATCATCCAAAACTAACACTTCAATATTGCCGCTGTCCAGCGCATCCATAGCATCCTGATTTCCCGTATAGGTCAGCAAGTTCAGATTATAACCAAAATCAGATTTCACTTCGGTGACGATGTGATCGACCATCTCTTTATCCATAACGCTTAAGGTACCGAAAAACTTCCCCTCGGCATCACTCAGCGATTCAATCGGACTGCTCTTAAGTACAATAAAGGAAACGACATTCAATTCACTCTCAAAGTAATCCAATATACGTTCAGCTGAATATTGTGTATAAACCAAAAAAACTGATGTCATAAACATCAATATTGACATAATGACAATGATTATTTTAGGCAATCTTCTGGCAATCAAAACAAATAAAAACAACACTCCCAATATTAATGCAGACCAACGGAATAATCCGGGAATAAACTGATTATATAACAGTGCTATCAGAAACAGCACGGATGAAATCAATCCGACAATATTAACATGCTTGCGCTTCATAGATCAAAAGCCTCCATTTAACCTTACTATTCTACCATAACAGTAAATATTGTAAACCCTTCATATTGAAATGCAAAATTCAAAGAGAATAACTCTGAAGCAGACACATCATACCTGCTTGTACATTTTTGATGGTCTTCTGGAGAAAAGCAAGGCAGACAAAGCAACGATCAACATAAATATCACAATCAAAGAACCGATCAGTACCATATCCAGCGGATGGTCTTGCCGGATAAAAGCATCCGACAATATGTACTCACCCCCCGATAACACCTCAAACTCCACATATCCGCCATCCATCCGAACCGACTGAGAATTGAGTTGCAGTGCTTCCGTCTCAAGACTCGCATGATACAGGTTCAGTGTCGACAGATCCGGAAATATCCCGCCGATATAAACTTTGACGATGGTACCGACCGGGATCTCACCCTGATGCACTAAGTACACATTCCAGTATCTCGATTCACCAAAGAGATCATCCAGATTTCTCATCTGACTGTAGTTCAAACGTAAGCGAAGGTCCAAATCATTCTTTGCCGTAAGCGACCGCCCATCGATCGTCCAGCGGTACAGCAACCGTCCCTGATCATCCGATTTCTGAATATCCAGTATTTTTGAAGCTTTCCGGACTTTATCCAACATTTCCGCGGTAAGTATATAATCATCCTGAAGAATTACCGGAATCGTCGTTGCCGTCGTCAGAAAAACGATATCTTTCAACTCGGACAATGTCACCTGCGGAGCATCCAACGAGCGAACAACAAATATCGTATAGATACGTGACTGTCCGTTGGGTGCCACGACCGTTACCTGAATCCGGTTCTCACCCAACTGTAACAGACTTACGTTATCAATGATAACGCTGCTTCGATCATCGGCTGCCAAAGCAGTGATCAAAACATTATCGACGATATTACCGACGGTCAGACGATATTGTAAAACCGAAGGCGAAAACGCCAACGGATAGCCTTCAACAGCCAGTGATTTAAGTTCTGTGTTCGATGGCAGATTGCTCGTATTTCCTAAACTGTCTTTGCGTATGACATTGATGGTATACGTCCGTTTAGATCCGTTTTGAGCCGTTACGACAATATTGATGATATTCTTATACACTCTCAAATCATACATCGCATCTTCCTTAACAGTTGCATCGGGATCTTCCTTTATCGCCACGATCCGAATGCGATCAACCGAATGATCGACCGTCAGCGAATACTGAAAGTTATCCCGATCGAAATCAATCGAACCGGCATTGGTATAAAGATTCTTGAGATAATTATTATCTGATTTCTTCGCTTCAGCTGTAATCGTTTTTCCGGATGAAGATCCGCTGATGATGTTCTCCGACTGTTCCAGAATGACCGAGATCTCACTCAGCGTAATCGAAGCAGAGTTGCCGATCGCAAAAGCTTCCTTTGCCCTCAACGTCACTTGCATAAATGACACCGAACCGTCCATGGCAGCGGCGGAAGTGACCGTGATATCCCCGCTGTCACTCAATGTGACATTCAGTCCGTTTAACGAAAGATGGTCACCGACAATTTCCAATAAGTCACTATCGAAACTCAGCTTCGCATCCAACTGACGGATCGGTTCATCCGTCACAAAGGAAAACGTCAGTGTGATTTCACCGCCGACTTCCACGGTATCTCCACCCGCAATCGCAGTTGAGATGCTTGCTGCGTGCACAGAGATGATCGAACTGTAAAGGATGATGATTCCTATCAGAAACTTTATTTTTAGTCGCATAGTCACCCCCGTAAATCCTATGTCTGAATTATATCACTGTTTGACCAGAAAAAAACAGAAGCAAGTTCTGTTTCATAAGACAATTACGACTCATAAAAGGCATACAGATATAATCAAAGGCAGGGTTATTTTTTAATTTTCTTAATCTTATGCATCATTTTACGGGCATAAGGCAGTCCCCGGTCAAACAGTCGATAAACCATAGGCCGCACCACCAAATCAAACTCTCCGATATATTCTGTGACCACAGCCCCGAAGGAGCGTTTAAATTCCCAAAGCCCATCATCCGTCGTTCCCGGAATACCGCCAAAATTCATTACCGTGCATCCCTGATCTCTGGCATATTCCATTGCTCGCAAACGCATCAGATATGCCGGGTAGTATTTTGAAAATTCGGCATTCATTCCAGAATACAGAAACTCACACACCGAATCGTGAATCAGTATCAGTAAACCGCCGATATCGACATGGTCCCCATACTTATTACTCATGAGCTTCAGAAACTTTTGCTCGCGCACGAGTGAATCCCGTTGCACGCGCTGCTGTTTGACCAGATTGGACTCAAACTCAGTATTCGCCAGTGCATGTTCTAACGACTGAATCATGGATTCACACTCGAACAACTGATCTCTGATATTCAATCCTGCCATAAAAAGTGATGTTTGCAATCCAAACGCATCGAAAAACCGTGAGAAATACTCAAAGTTACGCAAAGACACATTTTTACGCTGCTCGGTAAGACTCATGAGATTCGCAAAAGAATCCAGTTTTTCCCTCGAGAAACGCCCGATATGTACATTTTTCTTGATTGCCGTCTTGATATTGCGCTTGGTTGAAGAACTGAACCGATCCTCCATTTGCTCACCTGCAAATACATAGGCATTATATCGAGGCTGCGCATAGGCATTGAGTGATTGCTCAAACCCTTTATGAACGATGTCCTGATCCAAACATAACATCTGATCGATCTGTTCCATGGAATCTTCAATAATCAGATTCTCGTTATCGTATTGTCTGAAAATGATCAGAGGATCAAACTTCACGCAAAAAGCACCCTGCTTTTTGGCAGTGCTCTTTATATAGCCGATGAAATCTTTCGCAACGGCATCATCCGACCACAACGGTCCGCGAGGGATATAAAACAGCTTCTGACCCAGCGGAAACCTGCGAATCAGAATCAGCGCGGAGCAGACGATCTTCCCCTGTGCTTCACCGACCAGACGCAGTGATTGCCATTCGCGTTTGACCAAAGACCAGCCGGACGACTGATACATCGATCCGTTTGGATGCGATCGGACATAATCGTCAAAACGGCCGGCATCCTCATTTACCTTAAAATCCACCTTCACCACATCCCTTTTCGCTCATTATATCACATGCCGTGATAAAGAAAAAAGCGCTTAAGCGCTCTTACGACCTTCATAATGGCCACATTCGCATACGCGATGCGGTTGTTTGAATTCTCCGCATGACGGACACTTGACCAAAGTTACTTGCGGTAATTTGTAGTGCGTTCTGCGTTTTGCCTTACGGGTCTTCGAATTTCTTCTTTGTTGAACTGCCATGTTTCAACACCTCCTGTTCATTGCGGGTTATAATCTTTGAGTTTTGCTAACCGTGGATCAATCTCTGACTTCTTCGCAGCTGCATAATCTTCTTCCCTGATGACTTCCCAGCCGTTACCTTTGGGATACTCTTTTAAGTCCGGTTTAACGACCTTCAGCGGGGCTTCCATCAGGATCAGCTGATACACAAGCTCGAAAAGCTCGATCACATCACCTTTGACAACCTCGACATCTTCATTCTCATCTTCAGTTTTTTCAAATGAGAACACCTCGGTTGCGGTCGTATCCAACGGTACGATCACATCTTGTAATGTTACCGCACACGGAACGACCATGGTTCCTTGAATGGAAAAATTCACGACGAACCGGTTACAGTTACTGTCATAACGGCCTTCACCTTTGACAACAACATCTCTTACATCTCGCAAGCGGTCACTGTGTTGAAAAGCACCGATACCAAACTGAATCCGCTCTTCAAAAGGCAATACTTCATCGGCATGTTGATACAGTTCGGTTTTCGACCACTTCACAAAATCACCCTATTCGTTAACGTGATAATTATATGTAAATTCGCAAGTAAAGTCAACTAAAAGTGCATATTCCCAGAATAGTTCAAATCAGGGAAAAACAGAGAAAGCTGAGAACGCTTCCTCAAGCAATTCCGGATTTTCGTCTGTTACCGTAAAAATGAGGCCGATCGCGAAATTATCTTTAAGCCGTACCGCAAAAAGCTGCTCTACCTGATAAGCTTCGATCGTTATCGGCAGACAGCGATAGTCAATTCCGCCGATAGTCTTTGAATATACATCACCGAAGCGATAGCGGATGCCATGCGCATCCTCTTCCAGATATCCCTGCTTCAGTATTTCCAAATATTTGTCTTCCGTATTGACGGTCATTTGAGCTACCGCTCCCATCCGCTCGAAAATCACAAATGCTGAGGCAAACACCGGTGTTTCCGAATCGCTGTCAACTTCAGTTACCAATATCAGCGGATACAGACCATCGGATGTCTGAAACTGTTTGTCATCTACACTTGGAGTACCGTAAATGACATTTTCCATGCCTTCCACCTGCGCAGCTATTTCATTATCATCCAAAGAAGACCAGCCATCGGGAGTTTCAACCGAAAACCCGCCAAACTCACTGATGAAAATCCCATCCTGCCATTTAGCCATTTGTTCAAAGGTAACTGTCGGTGCAGAAGTGCATCCGCTTAAAAACACGAAAAAACATCCAATCAAGCCAAATCTTCGTAAATATATTGTCATTTTTGACATACTTTATCCCCCGTTTTCTCAATTATCCGAAAAATCCCGAGGACTGTCAATAAGAAAAGCCGCTTGCGCGGCTTGACTACATCGTAATTTCGTTGGACTTGGTAATCTTCATGTAGATAAACAATGAAACGATCGTCAGTGCGGTCAGCACAGTTGCCAAAGCAGCCGCATACCCATAGTTACCGCGCGAAACGAAGGAGTAAATCGCCAGCGTCAGCGTGATGGTCCGCGTGTTGTACAGAATGATGGCCGTAGCCAATTCGGTGATAATGGTGACCCAGCTTAAGATAGCCCCGGCAATGATCCCGCTTCCCATCATCGGGATAGTGATCAGCGCAAAGGTCTTCAACTTCGAAGAACCCAGACTGATCGACGCTTCTTCGATCGTGATCGGGATCTGCTGTAAGATTGCGACCGAAGAACGGATCGTATACGGAATACGCCGAATGACCAAAGCAATGACCATGATCGTAACCGTACCGGTCAGCACGACCGGCTGACGGTTGAAGGCCATGACCAGACCGATACCGACGACAGCTCCCGGAATGATAAACGGAATCATCGACAAAGTGTCAATAAAAGTATTAACCGTATTTTTACGACGTACGACCAGATAAGCGATGAAAACAGCCAAAACGATGGTCGCTATCAAAGCCAGACCGCCGATATAGAACGTGTTAGGCACAGCATTTCGGACTCTCGACAACGCAACCCGATAACTGTTCAGCGAATATCCGGGTGCAAACAGCTTTCCGGACGTATTCTGGAATGACTGATACACAATCAGGATCTGCGGTAAAAAGGATAAGAATACAACAAGGTAAGAATACACATGAATAAATACATTAAACAACCCTTTCGCCTTTTTACGTTCGATGGTGTTCAAGGAATTCATGGTGAAAGTAAAATGACTAGCAATATATTTCTGAATCAGGAAAATCGTAGCGGTGATGATGATGGCAACCACGCTGATCGTAGCTGCAAAGTTAAAGTTACGTCCCGTTTCACCCATAAACTGATTATAGATTTCAACCGGGAACACCCGATAACCTTCACCAATGAGCAACGGCGTACCGAAATCCGCAAATGCTCTCATAAACACCAACAATCCGGCAGCGAAAATCGTCGGCATCGTCAACGGGACGATGACCTTGAAAAACCGCTGAATGCCGCTGACACCCATGTTGGCCGAAGCTTCGATCAGTGAATTGTCGATTTTTTTCAAAGCTCCGGAAATATAAAGGAAAACCAACGGGAAAAGCTGTAATGTAAGAACGAGCAATATTCCGTTAAATCCGTAAATATTGGGAATCGTGATTCCGGTCAGATCGCGGATAAACACAGTGATCATCCCGCTGCGACCCAACAGCTGAATCCAGGCATACGCACCGATAAACGGCGCAGACATCGAACTCAGAATGATGATGATCTGCAAGAATGTTTTACCGCGAATATGAAACATGTTGTAGAAATAGGCCAACGGATAACCGATCAGCAACGTCAGAATCGTCGCCCAAATCGTGACATTGAAACTGTTGGTCAGGGTGGAAAAGTAATATGACTGAGAAAAGAACTGCTGAAACCAGGTAAAGGTAAGTGTACCGGCTTCATCGGTAACTGAACTTCTCAAAATCATAAATAACGGATAAAGTAAGAACAGAGCATATAAAATCAGGACGGAGTACGAGATTAAAGTCCAGATGTCTAATACTTTTTTCTGCTTCATACTATTTACCCACATATTGTTCGTAATCGTTTCGTACACCCGTCAGACAGTTATGCAAGCCATCTTCTGTAAATACATTGATTTTCTCAGCTTTCACGGTCAGATAAATCTCGGTTCCCGGCGGCGTGATACTGTCAATGCGTGATTCCTGAACGATTTCCGCATGGCCTCCGTTTTCAAACCGGACCTGATAATGAGTATTGAGACCCAGAAATATACTGTCCTCGATTACGGCTTTGATTCCTTTCGAGCTGTCATCAAGAATAATGAACTCTTCCGGACGGATCGAAACTTTGACTTTACCGTTTTTCTTATACTCTTCTTTGACATTGTTCAAAGCTACTTTGAACCCGCTGTCAAACACAATAAAGGCTTTACCCTCTTCAACCGCCAACTGCGCATCCAGCAGATTGGTCCTGCCGATAAACGATGAAACAAACAGATTGGCCGGTCGCTGATAAATATCTTTCGGTGTACCGATATGCTGGATAAAACCATCCTTCATGATTGCAATCCGATCGCTGACCGCCATCGCTTCTTCCTGATCATGAGTAACATAAACGGTCGTAATTCCGACATTGTGCTGAATATTCTTGATAGCTGTACGCATTTCGACACGCAGCTTGGCATCCAGATTACTCAACGGCTCATCCATAAGCAACACATCGGGCTGAATGACCAAAGCACGGGCCAACGCAACCCTTTGTTGCTGACCGCCGGAAAGTTTTTCCGGCATCCGGTCCTTAAACTGAGCGATCTGCATCAACTCCAAGAACTTCTGCGTTTCGATTTCCATCTGCTCTTTTGAAATCTTACGGTTGGTCAAACCGAAAGCAACATTCTTCTTAACCGTAAGGTGCGGAAAAATCGCATAGTTTTGGAAAACCATACCGATATTTCGCTTTGCCGGGTCTAGGTCATTGATACGCTTCTCGCTAAAATAAAAATCGCCGCCTTCGATACTGTTAAATCCGGCTATCATTCTTAAAAGCGTTGTTTTCCCGCATCCCGATGGACCAAGGAGGGTGAAGAACTCACCCTCCTTAATATCCAGCGACAGATCCGAGATAATCGTATTATTACCGTAGCGTTTGACAGCATTACGGATTTTGATGTTCACACTCATATCTCATTCTCCCTTTTTTTAAAAACTATTGATTGACTTCAGCCCACAGATCCGCAAATTTCTTTTGATATGCGACTTTGTTGTTAGCAACGTATTCGATATCTTCAAATACCAACTTGATTTCAGAAAACGGCTTCATGTATTGGTTGGTGTTGGGAATACTGGTATTGACCGGTCGGTTGGTCAGGCTGGCCACCTTGGTCTGACCTTCTTCAGAAATCAACCAATCCAAGAACAATTTGGCATTGTCAAGGTTCTTCGCACCGGCAACGATTGCGGATGCGGAGGGCAACCAGACAGCACCTTCTGTCGGATAAACGACGCGTACATTCTTGGCACCATCAGTCAGCAAGGCAACCGAAGGATCTTCATACGTCAAACCGACGACATATTCACCTTGTGCAACGCCTTTGTAAATGGCCGAAGATGAACCGATCATGATTCCGTCCATCTGAACCATCAGCTGCTTAACGAAATCCCAAGCTTCAGCACTGTCATAACCGCCTTTGACTAACAGTATGTTGGTCAACTGAGCAAATGCACTTGAAGATTTGGTAGCATCGCCCATCGCGATCTTCCCTTTTAACAACGGATTCAATAAATCAGCATAACTTGTAATCGTAATTCCCAATTGAGCTTCTAAATCTGTGTTGACCAACAAGTTGCTTCCCGACAGTAAGTAGTTGGTGAAGAAACCGGTCTTGTTTTGATAGCCTTCCGGCAATTTGTCATCATCTTTTGCAGTGTAAGCCTGGAACAAATCTTTATTGTTTGTCCAAACGCCCAAGTTCATACCGCCAAACATAACGTCTGCCTGCGGATTTTCTTTTTCAGCCTGCAACTTAGACAAAACTTCACCGGTACCCATGGATTGAAGTTGGATTTCAACATCATACTTGTCACCAAAGTAGTACAATAAACCTTCGATTTCACCGTCTGAGTTCGGCGAATAAACAACCAGCTGACCACCGCCGACTTTCGGAGCCGGTGTACAACCGATCAAAATGGATGTCAATAAAACGGCTGTCAACATCACTTTAAGCAATCTATTCATGTTTCCTCCTTAGAATCGCTGTAAACGATTTCATAACCATATTTTAACGGAATTTTAACATTTCGACAACCTAAATCCACAGAAATGAACACGCATAATGTCTTTTTATTCTGAATAAATCAAAAACCGACAAGTTCGCTTACAATCGTTCAGAAAATGTTCATAAAATGATATGTTTCATCACATTGACATGCAACTTTTATCAACAAATGGTATACTGAAATCAATCGCAGAGGTGTATCATGTCCAAAAATGCCATCATCAAAGAGCTGACCGACCAGCTGATCAAAATGAACTTCATCTGCACGTATCATCACAAATCCGATATCCATTCAGATATGTTTTTTGACTGCCAAAACAGCGATGAAGAACCGGCTAAAGTCCGGCTGACCTTGAGAATTGCGGTGGATGATAAAAAGAAAGAGATCCGTTATTATCATAAAGTCAGCGAATTTACCGAAGACCAAAGCAAAAAGGAAAGAGATGCCTCGCCGGCCATCGAAGGATTTCAACAGTTCGTCAGTTATCAGACGGTGACCGGAAAGACCAAACATATATACCTGGATCCTCAGGAGATTGAAGAGTATTTTGATAAGACCGCTCAGAACTATGGATTCACACTGATCCGGGTGACTGACAAATCCATTTCAGAAACACAACATAAAAAACGTCTCATCAAAGAGAGCGTTCCTTATCTGACGATCGCGACACTCCTTATCTTATCGTCAATATCCCTGTTTTTTCAGCTTGACAAGCGCGACTGGATCACAAGTCTGATCGTCGCCATCCTCTTTATCTTAAGTACCCAGATCATCCCCAAATGGAAATGGCCGCTGACCGGCGCCTGGATCATCTTACAAATGCTGATATGGCTGATTATTTAAGAATAACTTCCAACCAGAGCAAGAAATCCTGAATGACTTGCTCTTTGTTTTGCTCCTGAAGCAGTTCATGACGGACCCCCGGATAGATCGTTGAAGACACCTGACGATATCCTTCTTTTCTCAACGTTTCCACCGCATGGCTGACCCCCTTTTCCAATCCGGCCGGCACATCAAACTCCCCGGTCACAAAACGGATTGGCAAATCCGGTCGCATGACCGACCAGTCCTTGGATCGATAGACATCGATCAGACCGTCAAACAGGTCCTTATATCCCCTGGCCGTCGATACGAAACCGCACCGGGGATCCGCAATGTAACGGTCGACATTGTCCTTATCCACGCTCAGCCAGTCAAAAGGCGTTCGATTGGGAGCAAACGGCTTGTTGAAGGCATCAAATATCATATGAAACAACAACGGACACGGCTTCTTCCCGCGCAGCGGAGCAAGTATGCCTGCCAAAAAACGGCCCACATGAACCATTGGGGAATATGCCGATGAGCCCGATAGGTACACTCCGCGCAATTCATTTTCATACCGCTTCAGATAACTGCGCGCAAACAGTGAACCCATGCTGTGCCCAAACAAGACGATATCGAGCATGCCCGTCTTGATTTTCGCCTGATATATGATTCTTTGTAAGTCTTCGACATTGATAAGCCAGCCATTGTGATCCGCAAAATAACCATACACTTTCCCGTCAAAAGGACTGTCCCCATGACCGCGGTGATCGGGTGATAACACTGCATACCCCGCATCCGACAGTTTCTGTGCAAACTCTCCATAACGGTGACGATGTTCCATCAGACCGTGAAAAATAATGATCAGCGCTTTGGGATGAGGCGGAAGATATAATGATGATGTGATGATCTGACCGTCAAACTCCGACTGAGTCGTTATGATTTCCATAAAATGACCTCGCTTTTCTTTCATCATAAGAAACAATTTGTGAATAGTCAAAGAAAATATGATAAAATACACGCGGTGATACCATGAAAATTACCGGAATCGTAACCGAGTATAATCCGTTCCACAACGGACATCAATATCATATCGAACAAACCCGGAAACTGACCCAGCCGGATGTTTTAGTTGCGGTCATGTCCGGACATTTCGTTCAGCGCGGCGAACCGGCCATCACCGATAAATGGACGCGCACCGAAACCGCCCTGCGTCACGGTGTCGATCTTGTCATCGAACTGCCCATTGCCTATGCCACCCAAAGTGCTCAGACCTTTGCTTATAAATCGGTCGAGATACTGGCTTTGGCCCAGGCGAGCGATATCGTCTTTGGCAGTGAATCCAACGATCTGCAGACCATCAAGGAAATCGCCGATTTAAACATAAATATCGACGGTCTGAAAGAAAGCATGCGCAGCGGACTGAGCTATCCCAAAGCCATCGGACTGTTATCCGGTGAGTATGATCCCAATGATATTCTGGGTATCGGTTATTGCCGGGCCGCGAAACATTTTCAAATAACACCCCATACCATCCAGCGCACCAACAGTTATCACAGCATCGACACCGACAGTTCGATTGCCAGTGCCACGGCCATCCGAAAAGCTCTCAAAGAACACAAAGAGATCGCCAATATGACACCGATGCAAACCCTTGAACATCAGATGGTATATCCGGACTGGCAGTTGTACTACCCATTGCTCAGACATATCCTTTTGACACTGCCGAAAGCATACTTACAGGAAGTATTTCTGGTCAGCGAGGGCATCGAGTCACATATGATCAGACAAGCCATGATTCATGATGATGCCGATGGCTTCATTGATGCCTGCGTCAACCGCCGTTACAGTAAAGCCCGTATTCAGCGTACGATGGTCCACCTGCTGTTGCATCATACCAAAAAGCAAGTGAAAGAATTGCCTCCGATCGATACCTTGCGCGTGCTGGGATTTAACTCACAGGGACTCAATGCATTGCAGATGTACAAAGAGAAAGAAATCAAAGTTGCCTCCCGCTTTAACCAAATCCCTCTGCCCTATCGGCGGATGGAACACAAAGCCACCCAAATCTATGCCTCGGTTTTTGACAAAAAAGAAAAGGACCGCATCCTTTCTCGCGAAAGTCAGGGTCCCGTCATTCTTCTTCCATAGCGCACTGCGCTATTTTTTATTCCTCAGACTGGACGTTATGATACACGTTTTGAACATCATCGATCTCATCGATCATGCCCGTCAGCCGTTCAAACAGCTGTTTTTCTTCATCCGAACTCAACGTCACATATTCCTGCGGTAACAAAGTGTTTTCCAGGGTACTGAACTCACATTCCGGGATAACGGATTCCACCGCATCCTTCGCTTTGTATAAATCCGTCGGCTCGACATACACTGTCATCTGACCGTCTTCCAGCTCAAGATCCTTCACATCGACCTCATGCTCGATCAGCGCTTCCAACATTTTCTCCTCATCTTCATACACAAACGAAAGGATACCTAAGGCATCATATGTATGCAAAACGCTGCCCTGAACCCCGATTTTTGATTTTGATTTATTGAAACAGTTACGGATCTCGCTGTAGGTACGATTGACATTATCGGTCAGACAGTCGATTACCACCGTCGATGCTCCCGGACCAAAGCCTTCATAACGGACTTCGGTGTACTGCTCAGCACCTCCGCCCTTGGCCTTCTCGATCGCCCGCTTGATGATATCGGCCGGAACCTGGTTAGCCCTGGCCTTTTCAATGATCCGCCGCAGACTGACATTCATTTCCGGATCGGGGATACCGGCTTTCGCCGCAACATAAATCTCTTTCCCGAAACGCGAATACACCTTCGTTTTGGCAGCCGAAGTTTTCGCCATCGCTGCCTTACGAACTTCAAACGCTCTTCCCATAGTACACAACCTTCCTTTTTTGACTCAAATATTATACCACGATGATTTACCGCTTACAATGTGACTCAGCCTTGTTTCGCTGCTGAGGAATCATCCGATTTTTTCTTCGCCAATCGCTTTCCCTGTGCTTTATAAACGATCGGACCGACGATACTGCGCGGCACAAATCTCAGTAAAAACACCACGAAATTATGCGTCGGATGCGTCAGGATGATCTGCTTACGCTTAAACATCTGCTTGAGTGCCAACGCTGATACTTCTTCAACATTTTGAGCGCTGATCGTATCAAACGCTGCCACCTCGCCGGTCGAAGCCACTTTACCAAACTCGGTATGGACCGGACCGGGACACAATGCACTCGAAGAAATCTGAAACGGCAAAAGTTCCGTATGAATGGCCTGAGAAAACGAAAGCACAAACGCTTTAGTCGCATAATACACCGTCATCAGCGGACCTGGTATAAATCCGGCCAGTGAAGCCACATTCATGATATAGGAGCCCTTAGGCATCAAGGGAACCATCGCATGCGTCAGCTCGACCAGCTTGGTACAGTTGAGGTTGATCATCGCGGTCAGCTTCTTGATATCGGCATCTTCAAAAGGCGAGTGATCACCGAATCCGGCATTGTTGATCAACACCGAAATCTCAACATCATGTAATCGGATAAAACTGATGATTTGATCGATACTGTCATCCGCCGCCAAGTCCAATGGCAACGTAAGACAGTGAATCTTGTAACGATCAGAAATTTCTTTCTGTAGTTCGATCAGCTGCTGTTCACGGCGGGCCAATAGAATACTGCCATATCCGGCTTTGGCCAAATCCATGGCCAACTGCCGTCCGATCCCGGATGAAGCTCCGGTCACCAAAGCCCAGCCCTTCACCGCAATACCGCCCCAGCCTTCGCCAGCTGCTGTAGTATATCCGTGTGCATTCCGGTTACCTCCTGCTCAGTCAGTGTATGGTCCTTGGCCTGATAACAAATCGAAAGAGCGACGGACTTTTTATCCGATCCAAGCTCATCGGAAGAAAACACATCAAACACTTCCACCGACTGAACCAATGGTTTTCCGGTGCGATTGATGATGGCAATCAGAGATTCGACTTCCTGTTTCACATCCGCCACCAACGCCACATCCCGGATGACTTTTGGATATTTATTGGTCGGAACAAACCTGATTTTGGCCGGTGACTGTATCAACAGCACATCCAAGAATACTTCCGCCAAAACAACATTTTTAACCCCTGCATTCTTCGCCAGCGTCGGATGAACATCACCGAAAACGGCCAACACATCCTTACCGATACTGAACACACCGCTGCGATACGGATGGAAGTTGGTATGATCCTTATCATTTCGACTCAGACGCACACGGCTTCCCTCATATCCCAATTGGGCAAAGACTGCTTCAAGCAATCCTTTCAGAGCGAAGAAATCCGCCCTGACCGACTGTTTTGACCACGGATTTCCTAATAGCTCACCGCTAAGTGCTACACACAAGCGCCATTGGGTCCCGGCTTTACCGTAAACCTGAGACAGCTCAAATACATTGAAATTTTCATTTTTATGCGCCTGATTATAGGCAACGACGTCCAAAACGCTCAACGAAAGATTGTTTCGGACATATTTTCTCTCTTCCGATAACGGAGAAGCCAATGCGATCGGGTCGGCCATCGCCATCACTCCATGAAGCAGTGACTCTTTCACCAGCGTATAAGAAACGATTTCCTGCAAACCCAAAGAGGTCAGCAGTTTCTGGATGCTGCGACGCTTGATCTGCTGATCATTGAGCAACCCGATCGTCTGAGGCATCAGCGGCAACGTCGCTTCAATACGGTGATAACCGACAATACGGATGACTTCTTCGATCAGATCCTGAGCAATCACCAGATCCATCCGATAGGAAGGAATCGTCGTCGTAATCACATCCCCGTCAACGACCGGATTTAAGTACAAACGGTCCAACGCATCGACGACTTCATCCATCGTAAGTGAAGTACCTAACAGCGAATTGACATGACTCAGCGTTACCTCTACTTTCCTCTCCTGATAACCAACATCTCCATAGGTAACGGTTTCTTCGATATCACTTGCATCCGCAAGTTCAATCAGCAACTGAATCGCCCGATCAATGGCTTTAAAGGGGGCTAAGGGCTCGATGCCTTTGGTAAAGCGTGAAGCCGCTTCCGTAATCAAATCCAGGCGGCGCGATGTATTACGAATGGATACCGGCGAAAAACTGGCAACTTCAATGATGATCCCGGTGGTCGATTCATCGATTTTCGAATCATCCCCGCCCATGACTCCGGCAATGCCAATGACCTTATTGTCCGAAGTGATGACCAAATCGCTATCCAAAAGATCATACTCATTTTCATCCAAAGCCACCAGTTTACCGGCACGGCCGTCCATCACGGTGATTTCTTTGACCGACATCTTTGCCAAGTCATAAAAGTGCAACGGCTGGCCGGTTTCCATCATGACAAAATTGGAGATATCGACCACATTATTGATCGGCTTTACCCCGCCGGCCATCAGACGTTCTTTCAGCCAGCGCGGCGACTCTTTGACAGTGAGCCGGTTGATCACTTTTCCGATAAAATGAGAACAGCCCGGTGTGGTTGATCCCACCCGTAAATCCGAAGGTTTTCCGATGGAATCCGCACAAGGACACTTTGGCCAGACAACCTCTTTATTGAAAATCGCTCCGACTTCCTTCGCAACGTTCCACATCGCATTGAAATCGGCACGGTTGGGCGTCTGCTTGACATCCAGGATTTCATCATCCAATCCCAGATAGACCAGCGGATCTTCACCGACGATGGCATCAGTTCCCAAAACTTCGATGCCATCACCGGAGGTCGGACTTAAGAATTTCTCATTGACACCCAGTTCATTGAGCGAGCAGATCATACCGTTGGACTCAACCCCGCGGACCACGGCTTTTTTGATGGTCAGATGCGGTAAAACAGCTCCAACTTGAGCGACAATGACTTTTTGTCCGGCCGCCACATTGGGAGCTCCACAGACGATCTGTTCGACTCTGTCTTTCAGATTGACCGTCGTGATGCTCAGATGATCGGAATCCGGGTGTCTCTGACATGTCAGCACTTCACCGATGACCAAATCGGTTTTAACGGCTAACCGTTCGATGCCTTCGACTTCCAAACCGGCAATCGTCAGACGGTCAGCCAACTCTTGTGATGATATATCCTGTACGTTAACATAATCGTTCAGCCATTTTTTACTTACTTTCATAATATCCCTCCTACTCGAAACGCTTGAACAAGCTTAAGAAACGGGCATCATTGGTATAGCAGTGACGGATATCATCGATGCCATATTTCAGCATCGCAACACGCTCAACCCCTAAGCCAAAAGCAAACCCGGTATACTTATGACCGTCGATACCGGCCATCTCAAGAACATGCGGATGAACCATCCCGGCACCGAGAATCTCGATCCAGCCGGAACCTTTACATACGTTACAGCCTTTTCCATTACATATATGACAGGACACATCCACTTCCACGCTTGGCTCGGTAAACTGGAAATAACTCGGACGGAAACGGATGATCCGGCCTTCACCGAACATGGATTTAGCCAAAAGCTGTAAGGTTCCCTTTAAATCGGCCAACGTGATATTCTCACCGACGACCAGTCCTTCGATTTGCGTAAACTGATGGCTGTGGGTGGCGTCATCGTCATCGCGACGATAGACTTTTCCCGGACAGACGACTTTGATCGGCAGTGATTTCGCCGATTTCTCTAACGTGCGCGTCTGGATGGCGGTGGTATGCGTGCGCAACAGCCACTGCGAATCTACATAGAAGGTATCCTGCATATCCCGGGCCGGATGATCCGCCGGAATATTGGCACGCTCAAAGTTATACAGATCCAGTTCAACTTCCGGACCTTCGACGACCTGATAGCCCATCGAGCGGAAAATATCTTCGATTTCCTGTTGGACCAAAGTTAAAGGGTGCAGATTGCCCACCGGAAAATCCGTCGCCGGCAACGTGATATCGATCCAGTCTTTGGCCATTTTTTCATGCAACGCAACTTCCTGCAGATATTCCTGCTTCTGTTTCAGTGCCGATTCCAACGCTTCCTTGCAGTCATTGATTAAAGCCCCGAAAGCCGGTCGCTGTGAAGAGTCAAGGTCCTTCATTGCGCTCATCAGTGATGCCACCAACCCTTTTTTGCTTAAATACTCATTGCGCACGCTGGTCAGCTGCGCCAAATCTGTGCTTTGTGCGATGGCAGACAACCCTGCCTCTTTGACTTGAGTGATTTCTTTCATACATTCCCTCTTTTCTAAATAAAAAAACGTCCCTGACAGGAACGTTTGACCGCGGTACCATCCTGATTCACGCATAGCGTGCACCTTGTAATCCTTAACGCGGAAAACGGGAGCGATTAACTCCTCTTCCAGATGAATTCTCAAACCGTTACGCAAGTCCTTTACACCGACCGACTCTCGCTGTCCGCAACCGCATTTGATACTATGTCTGTTCAACGATTTACACGCTAATTATAAAGGACATCCGGGTAAATTACAACTGTTGAGATGATTTGCGCATATAGAAAGCAAAAGCGATCAGTGAACAGCCGACCATTAAAAGACCGCCGGTTAAGATCATCTGCAAAGTGACTTCGATCTGACGGACAAGAAAATCTCGGAAGTAGTCCGGATAAATCATGATCTGACTATAGAATCTGCTATACAGCATCCACCCGGGAATCAAGGTAAGCATCCACCCGCCGGATAAAAATACATAGGCAAGATTCCTCCTGTATTTGCGATGGTCAAGCCGGTATAAGATCACCAGCTGAACGCTTAAAACCAATAATGCTATCAGAAGCACGGAGAGAAATGCTTTGTCAAAACTTTGAATCAAATTGAAGTAATTTTGATGCAACGGAAAAACTGCTAACTTACGAAACGATTGTTCAGCTTCTCTGATCAATTCGTCAATGCCCTCTTGCACTTCATTTGTCAGAGTCAGTCCCTGACTGAGTAAGAAGTCATCAAGGAGTGCTTCCAACCGTTCTGTCAGTTTGGTTGCTGACAGGTTGATGATGTCACTCACGGCTGTCGGATATTCTGTAAACACGATTGGTTCGACAAATCCTTCAATATCGAGAGTATCAAACACCTCTGCCTCAACACCGTACAGCCATCCGATCTCAGTTACTTCCGATTTGAATACTTCAGCTATGCGCGCGACTGCCTGTACATCGGTCAGACTCTGCGTAAACCGATCCTTACTGACGATTGAGAGTGAAGCTGCAACCAGTAGTACCGTCAGTGTAAGTGTCAGAACAGTGACAAACATGACGAGATAGGAAAATAAAGGTTTTACTCTGATGGAACGCTTCATGTCACTGCCCTCCGATGATATCCGGACCGCTGATACGGCGGGCATAGATAAAATAACGTGTCGACAAACGGCCGACCAACCGCTCAAATGGATAGCACGTATACACGACCAACGTATCTTCTTCTTGCTGTTTCAAATCCACATATGAATCGAAATCACTTGGAGCCAAAACGATATCAAATATCTGGTATACATATAAACCATAGTTTGTTTTGATTTCGATCGTATCATCGATTTTCGCATACTGAACAGCATTGAGCACGGTCCAACTGTGACCGGCGATCAATGTCGTACGTTTAAATCCGGGAAGCTGGCTTCCGGCATACATCCCGGCTCCGCGTCTTAGAATTCTGTCATTGTCTCCAAAATACACTTTGACCGAAAAGTCTATATCCGGAAACGTCATTTGAGCGAAATGCTGACCGATATAAGGGATAACGACCTCACTTAACTCCACGGTGTTTCGATCAATCAGATTTTTATCTTCATAGAGCGGATTCTCTTCACCCGAAAAATCCGGAAACTCATCTGAAATCATTGATGTAATCAATGACATCGAAAAATCCGCCGCCGGTTTAAGTGAAACATACAATACCAAATAGCCCAAAAGAGCAAAAAGTAATGGCATTGCTAAAAATGCCATTACTTTCTTACGTAAGATTTGATGCATGATTATGCAGCGGAATAATTTTCTTTTCTATTACTGACAAACAGTCCGCCAACCGTGATCACAGAAATCAAACCGGTCAGAGAAACCAAGCCGGATAAATCAAATCCGGTCTTCTTTATGACGGTTTCATCAACCGATGCCGAAGCCAAGACGACCGAACCGGGTCCCAGAATTCTGGCGGTATGTGTCGAGAAATCATAGGTATAAGTCAAATCAGCTGATTCTACGGAAGCTACAGCTGCTTCTGCCAGAGCGACAATCGCAAGTTTATCAGATGGGGTCAGATCAGCCCAAGACGTTGCCTCAGCCGCAACGACGATCGCAAAAATGTCATCAATGGCTGCCAAAATGATATTGGCATCAGCTTCGGTAAAATCTATTTCATCTCTCATAAAGAATGTTTCGCCCAAAGCGAGAACATCAGCTTCCAAGCCATAGGAATCTTCACCGACTGTGACACCTTCTTCTAGCTTGTCCAGGATGCTTCTTTCAAATGCATTGACATCAGTAGCCGCAAACACCGGCAACATCATTAAAAAAATCAAAAAAACAGATAACAATAAACTCATGATTTTCTTCATGGATAATCCCCCTTCACTGCCAAAAAATGGCATTCACTACCTCAATTTTAGATAGTAACTCACCTCATGTCAAGGCATTCAGGATTAAAAAACGGCATAATTGAAATTTATATCATCAATATTTTGAAAACAATTTCAGATAACATTTATGCGTGTTACTTACGCCAGGTATAGCAAAAAATCCCTGTCGCAACGGCTACATTTAAGGATTCAAACCCATTCATCTCAATCTTGGTTTTGACATCAGCCTGTCGCAAAAGTGAAGCACTTACTCCCTGACCTTCATTACCGACAATCACCGCCGGCCGGATATTTCGCTCGATGTGTGATAACGGCACAGCCTCGCTAAGAGTGCTGGCCACAATGACCATGCCCTGCTCTTTCAGCTCCAGGATAACCTGATCCAGAGATTTTCTGATTACCGGCAAATGAAATACCGCTCCCTGAGAAGACCGTAAGGTCTTGTCATTGTATATATCCGCGCAACCGAAGGACAGTGCGACCGCATCAAATCCGAATGACAGTGCCGTACGGATGATCGTCCCGAGATTTCCGGGGTCCTGAACATCATCACACAGCAGCCAGCGGTCATACGCAGGTTTCATGGGTTTGATATAATGACATATACCAATGATACTGACACCGGATTGAGTCGAAGATATCTTTCTCAATATTTCATCCGTCACTTCCGTCTTCGGCACAAGCACATCAAACCCGACCGGACCGCACACCATGACTTCCTTCAGTATCCCGGCCATCTGCGCCTCTTTGACCAGATGTTCTCCCTGAGCCAAAAACACCTGATCCTGATCCCGGTATTTCTTCATCTGATATCGGACCCACTGCTTTACTTTAGCATTCTGTAATGATGTGATGATTTCCATAAGCCACCTCCCCAACATTTTACCATAAAAAAGTGCGCTTTCGCGCACATGATTAAACGTTTAAAACAGTTGCACAACGGTCACACAAATGATCCTCTGCGCCTGATTCGGTCACATTCCAGCAACGCGGACAGGTGTGTCCCTGAGCCAAAACGACCTCGACACCGCACAGTTGATAACGTGTATTCACTTGGTCATATGAGACATTCGAGACAATCAGCCACTGCGCCAACCGGTCAAATCCGATGTGCTTTTCGACCAATGCTTTCTGATCATCCGACAAATCAAGCACGACTTTTGCTTCCAGCGATTTACCGATCGTCTTGGCAGCCCGGGCTTCTTCCAAGGCCTTGAACACATCTTCACGCAACTCCATCAGCACTTCCCAATCCAAACGGTCTTGTTCACCGAAAGGCAGTTCCCACTGCGGAGCAAAGGTTTGTAAATGCACACTTTCTTCACCCGGATGCAGAAAGTCCCAAACTTCTTCAGCCGTGTGCACCAGCATCGGCGCAAACATACGCACCAATCCGTCCAGAGCCAGATAAATCACGGTCTGAACCTGACGGCGGCGTAAAGAATCTTTCTTTTCGATATACAGGATATCCTTGGTAAAGTCCAGATAATATGCGGATAGCGTATTGGTAAGTAAAGTCACAGCCTTTGATACAAAGGTCACATAATCAAACTCAGCATAACTCTTACGTCCCACAGCCAACGTCTGACTGACCTGATCCAACACATACAAATCTACCGAAGTCAGCTGACGGAAATCCACCAGATCGGCTTCCGTAAAATCCTGCGGATGAATGTTTCCGAGCATAAAACGGAACGTGTTGCGGATCTTACGATAGTTCTCGGTCACCTGCTTTAAGATATCATCAGAAATGCGCACATCCGCCTGATAGTCGATCGACATCGTCCATAAACGCAGGATGTCTGCACCCAAAGTTGAAGTTACTTTGTTGGGATCGACGACATTGCCCGCCGATTTGCTCATTTTCTCACCTTTGCCATCCAACACGAATCCGTGGGAGACAACGGCCTTATACGGAGACTGACCGTGATACGCAGTTCCGATGATCAGCGAACTGTTGAACCAGCCGCGATACTGATCGGAACCTTCCAGATAGACATCGGCCGGATACCCTTGGCCATAGGCCTGCATCGCCCCGGTGTGCGACGATCCGGAATCAAACCAGACATCCATGATGTCGGTCTCTTTCCTAAATTCGCCATCCGGTGAATGAAGATGGGTATAGCCCAAAGGCAGTAAATCCTTTGCTTCCCTTTCAAACCACACATGCGAGCCAAATTCCTCAAATAATGCGGCCACATGATCGAATACTTCCTGCTCCATGATAGGCGTACCGTCCTGCGCATAGAAAATCGGAATCGGCACTCCCCAGGCACGCTGACGGGAAATACACCAGTCCCCACGGTCCTTGATCATGTTATGCATACGCAGCTTGCCCCAGCCGGTCACCCAGTTCACCTGATCGATTTCACTGAGCAATTGATTGCGGATTTTTTCGATAGATGCAAACCATTGGGTCGTCGCCCGGAAAATGACTGGTTTTTTGGTACGCCAGTCATGAGGATAGGAGTGGGTGATCCAACCGAATCCCAACAAGGCACCGTTTTGATTCAAGCGTTCAACGACCAGTTTGTTGGCATCCTCCACGAAAACACCCTCTAACCAGTCTCCGGCCGATTCCGTCATTTTCCCCTGCTCATCCACCGGACAGTAAGCTTCTAACCCGTACTTGCTGCCGATGATAAAGTCATCGACCCCGTGACCCGGAGCGGTATGAACACAACCGGTACCGGCATCGTTGCTGACATGATCGCCAACCAGCACGACCGAGGTCTTTTCCGGATATAAAGGATGCTGTGTAAGAACAAACTCCAACTGTTTCCCTTCGAAAACGGTTACAATCGAATAATGCTCCAGCTTGAACTCCTTCATCAGACCATCTACAAATTCTTTTAAAACCAACAATCGACCCTTTTCTGTCTCAACCAGCGCATACTCAAAATCCGGATGAACCGAGATCGCCAGATTCGCCGGAATGGTCCAGGGAGTCGTGGTCCAGATAACCAGTTTATCACCGGTCTGTAAGACGCCTTTTCCGTCGATGACCTCAAAAGCGACATAAATCGACGGCGATTTCTTGTCATGATACTCGATTTCCGCTTCCGCCAGTGCGCTTTCCGAAGACGGGGACCAGTAAACCGGTTTGAGCCCTTTATAAATCAAGCCGTCCATCGCCATTTTCGCAAAAACGCGGATCTGATGAGCCTCATAACTCTTGTTTAACGTAATGTACGGCTTCTTGTAATCCGCAACCGTTCCCAACGCTTTCATGTCCGCCATTTGGATACTGACCTGATTGAGCGCGTATGCTTCACATTTTTTTCGAAACTCCGCAACGCTCATCGTTTTGCGATTGACACCTTCTTTTTGGATGGCCGTCTCGATCGGTAACCCGTGAGTATCCCACCCGGGGGTAAAGGGAGTCTGAAAACCAGCCATAAAATGACTGCGAACCACAACATCTTTTAAGATTTTGTTGAGTGCATGTCCGATGTGGATACGTCCGTTGGCATAGGGAGGTCCGTCATGCAAAACGAAACGGGGAGCTCCCGCTCGTTTCTTGAGCATCTGATCATAAAGATCTGACTGCTCCCACCGTGACTGAAAATCCGGTTCTTTTTTGTTTAGATTGCCCCTCATCTCAAATTCGGTGTTGGGCATCAGTAATGTGCTCTTATATTCCATAATCCTGTTCCTTTCAATAAAAAAACGTCCGGCTAAGGACGTAAATACGCGGTACCACCTTAGTTCACGGATCGCTCCGTGCCCTTGATGCGTTAACGCCGCCAACGTTATTTCCTACCTGTCGGAAATACGACTCCCAAGTGATATCCGATTATTTAACACCCCGGCTCGCACCATCCGCCGGGTCTCTGAAGTGCGCTATAACGGCAAGTCTTGTTCTTTGTCTTTTAAAAATTCCATCTTCGGAACCACCGGGATTTCCAAATCGTCAATCGAACGACTCAGTGCCTCCAGTTTTTCCTTTAATTCTGACTTCACTTCATTGGCATCCTGCGAAATCCTTGCAATCTCCACCAAAATGAGCCGGGCGGTCGACAGTGCCTCACGCACGATCGAGTCCGCATTGTTTTGAGCGGTATCAATGATCCGGTTGGCTTCTTTCAAAGCCAGTCTAGCAATCTCATCCGCCGCTTTCTCACGGATGTTAAGCTCTCCGATCAGCGTCTGATAACGCTGCTTGATCAGATTGAGCTGTTGGGTCGAAGACTCCGACTGTTTCATATACAGATCCAGCCGGCTTTTGAGATCTTCCAGTTCCAGGGTCATTTGTTCGATCGTTCGGTCAACCTCAAAACGGTCATAGCCTTGTTTGAGTACTCTGAACCGATTCGCTGAAGCTTCACTCACGTACAATCCCTCATTTCGTTACTTTATTCGTCCTCTGTGTCAAAGCGGATTTCACCGCTCACCCCGATATCGGCAGGGGTACACAAAATGACATTGTGACCAATCTTTTGAATCGTGCCATCCAAAGCAAACACGACGCCCGTCAGAAAATCGATCGAACGCTGGGAATACTCTCTTGGCAGCCGGTGAAGATTGATAACGGCAGCTTTCTTCCCTTTTAAATGACGTGCCACTTCTTCCGCTTCATCGAAAGAGCGAGGTTCAAACAATACCATTTTGGTATCCGTTGGGATCTTGGATATATTTTTGTTCTTCGGTTTTTCGTATTCGCTGATGCGGGCTTCCTCTGGCGAAAGTTCGAGAACTTCGTCTTCTTCTACCGGGTTAATGAAATTTTTAAGTTTTTCTTTGAAACTCATATCATCGCCTCCACATTGCCATTATTATAACATAAAAGTTCGGATGTCAACTTATTTTTCCCAATCAAAAGGGAGAATTTCTTCTCCCTCGATATTACTCTGCCGGCTCGGTCTCCAACAGTCCGTAACCGCCGTCATTACGTTTGTAAACGACCGCAATGGCATCGGATTCATTGTCTGTGTAAATAAAGAACGAGTGCCCCAACATTTCCATGCGCATGATCGCTTCATCCAAGTCCATCCGTTGGGCAGCGATGGTCTTGGTGCGAACCGGGATTTCCTTTTCCTTTACCGCAGGCTCTGCGGCCGGTTCATTCTGTTTTAAGAATGCTAAGGCTAACTTCTCTCTGTGACGTCGCGATAATCGGGTCTTTTGTCGGCGAATCTGATCTTCAAGTTTGTCCATCGCCAGATCCACAGCTGCATAGAAGTCATCATGTACGACCTCTGCGCGAAGGTAACCGACTTTGGTCAAAATCGTGATTTCCAGTTTCAACCCTGTCGGGAACACCCGCACGACCACATTTGCTGTTGTATCTTCGTCAATGTTGAAATACTTCTCAAGAAATGAGAGTTTCTTGTCCACCCGTTGATACATGGCCTCTGTAATCGTTAAGTTTTTGCCGTGAATGAATACTCGCATAACATCATCCTCCTTTTTTTAATTATATGACGTTTCTTTGCGAAAAATCAGTCTTTTCTAAGCACATATTAACTGCTATACTTATATTAGCGGGAAAAATCCCCGCTTTTTTCATAAATCGAATCATATACGACCATCTTTTTGCCGTCATTGGTCCCGGTATTGAACTGTCTGTCTTGCATGACATCTGCCATCGAGACAGTTTTTTTATTTAGCATCAGTTCAAACTGTCCGATTGCTTGAAGTGCACGTTCGATGGCTTTGTCAAACAAATCCATGAAACTGTCGGTATACGCTGAATCCGGATCGGTCGGATTTTTCCATACCGAATGATTTCTGTTTAATACATCAAACTCTCCATCCGGCTTACCGATGACCATATGACTGGAAAACTTCCAAAGATACCCCTTTTTCGCTTCAAACTTCTGAACCCATTGAAACCAGCGGGTATTCGGATCAAACAGAATATGCAAGACACCATAGGCATGATTCATACAGCGGATGGCTTCTTCAACTTTCATCTCTTCCTTATACGTATTCGTAAAGGTTTCACTGACACCTGAAGCTATGACTTTTTTCTCCACGGATGATAACTTCATAAAGTTTTTGGTCGGATATTTCGACAGATCATCCTTAAATACTTCCTTGACCATCAGCGTATCAAGCATCGATTCAAAGCGGAAATGCCAATACTTAGTCTTACCGGCAATTTTTCCCGAGCGGTAGAAGACAAAGGGATGAGCGATCGTATCCAGTGACCAGTGCGTCAGATAACCGGCAATAAACGATGTGAATATGTCTTTCGCCTGACCGGTCAGAGTCATCGCTTTGTTAACCATCGCATCGGTAAATTCATTGATTTTCGATCGATGCATCATTTCACCAAACTCACCGATACGATGGTTCTCTTTCTGATCCATCCAAGGCCAGGCGTTATAGTAAAATAAAAAATCCGGACCGTTGCTGCCAAACAGATACGCTTGCGGAAACTTCGCAATCGCGTCCTTGACCGTTGAAACCGGTAATCGTTTCAACGTTTCATTGGCACACAGTCCGTGGGTAATCACATTGGGCATACCCATCACCTCTTACCTATATTTTATCAAATAGAAAATAAAAATGGTGAAATACACACTTATTTCACCAATTTTCGTAAATATAGAAACAATTCGACCATCGCTTCGGTATCCCGTTTGCAATACGCAAACAAATCTTCTCTTAACTGCTCGCTCAGCGTAACACTGATATCGGCTTTGCGCCATAATTCCACAGCACTCAGACCGTGCTGTATCATCAGATTTCCGTACGCAAATTGAGGATTGATAATCTCAATGACTTTCTTCAGTGTGAATGCCCCGCCCAAGCGGACGTCGTAATAAAGTCCCATAAACAGCGGCTGTGCCAAATCGATCAGCCGGTCAGCAAGTGAATGCAGCCGCTCTTTATATTCAGGAAACTGCCTGGCCAGCTCATGCAGACGCAGTTTCTCAGCTCCATCCGCATTATAGGCAAATACTGTACCTTCCTCAGGAATATCTCCCAACAGACTTTCGATAAAATCCAATCGACAGTCACCGACACCCAAAAACTGCTTGTGCTTCAATCCTTCGTCGGTAAGCATATGCAAGGAATACTGAAACGGCAGAACTTCCATCGGACGCATTCCCGGATATGGCGGAATCGCATATAAATCCCATTCGAAATCTAAAAATGACACAGGAGACACCACTTTGGACAGCCAGTTGGTCAATGCCAACCGGTCAAAAAACAGGCCCTGATTTTTTGCAGCCATGATTTGAGCGTATTGAACACGGTCGCCTTCGATCATATCGCCTTCAATCTGATCGAGTTTCAAAATGCCGTTTTTGACCATCTGAGATTTGTTGGCACTGTTGACCAGTGTCCAGATGCTGTCCGGGTCTTCGGATTGTTCATCCGGAAAGCACTGATGATAATATCCGCACTTTTGCCGGCGATAGCATCTCGGCAGTTTGACAGCCTCAGGAATCGTGTCCTGATGCACACTGACCATTTCTTCAAGTGTTGAAGATAATCCCTGAACATGCTCGAACACCTGATCGGTAATCAGATGAGAAGGTAAACCTTTATTAGTATAAAAATGAGATGCTATACTCAGACACTGATCGATATCCAACAGGTCGTCACGGACATATTCCGGATTCAAATGAATCACGTAAATATCTCTGACTAAAATGCCCAATTCCATCATGACCCAAATCTGATCGGAGTAATAGCGGACATCATCGCCGCGCGGTTTACCGCCCAGATAGGTAAAATAAATGTCATATCCGTCATCGGTCTTATGCATCAGCGGGACTTTGATGCGCAGATGCTTGGCTTCCATGCGGACATTGATACCCCAGTCCTCAAACAAAAAACCCTGCTGAAAGACTTCATTACCATCTCCGCGAGTACCCATAAAAAAAGAGTCGATTTTCAGTTTCTCTTTCGCAAGTTCTGTCATCTTTTCTTCCATGCGCACAAACTGGATTCTGGGCAATGGCTGACCGTTGTTATGCAACCAGAAGAAACGCGGACAGAATCGGAATTTTTTTACATCGGCAATATGAAACATGATCTGCCTCCACTCATGGTTTTTATTATACACCGATTTCATTCAAAGGCAAAGGGCACTTATCATGCCCTTTTTTGTCATTTGCCTTTCTTATTTCTCTTGATTCCCAGCAACACCAAAGCCAAAGCAGAGGCGGCCATGGAAACCATGATGATGGTCCCACTGGTCGGCGGTGTGAATGCCAACATCATTTCACCTTCCTTATCTGATCACTTTGATCAGTTCAACACTTTTATAACCAAACGCCTGAGCAACTTCCGCGCACGTGATATATCCGTCATACGTATTGACACCGCGTGCCAGATGCTCATCCATCGCACATGCTTTTTCCAATCCGTATTTCGCCAGCATCAGACCGTAGCTCAACGTCGCATTGGTCAGCGCCTGAGTCGAGGTACGCGGGGTAGCCCCCGGCATATTGGCAACACAGTAATGAACGACATCATCCACGATATACGTCGGCTCGTCATGATAGGTCGCATGCGTCGTTTCGCAGCACCCGCCCTGATCGACCGCGACATCCACGATCACAGAACCTTTGCGCATGCGCTTCAGCATATCTCTTTTGATAACTTTTGGGGCAGATGCGCCGGGAATCAGCACGGCACCGATAACCAAGTCGGCACTTTCCAGCTGTGATTCAACGATCGCATCGGTACTGTACAACGTTTGTATGGATGATCCAAACAAATTATCCAACTCTTCAAGACGACGGATATTTTTATCCAGAATCGCCACATCAGCTCCCATGCCGATTGCAATTTTCGCCGCATTGGTACCCACGGTTCCCCCGCCGATAATGACGACTTTCCCCTTAGGAACTCCCGGGACCCCAGCCAACAGCACCCCGCGTCCGCCGAAAGGTTTTTCCAGATACTTGGCCCCTTCCTGAACGCTTAAACGTCCGGCCACTTCACTCATCGGCTTTAACAGCGGTAATCCGCCGTATTTATCGGTAATCGTTTCATAAGCGACCCCTTTGACTTTTTTTGCCATCAGGGCATCGGTCAAATCCTTATCCGCTGCCAAATGCAGATACGTATACAGGATTTGCCCTTCACGCATCAAATCATATTCAGCTTTCAACGGTTCTTTGACCTTAACGATCATTTCGGCTTTTTCCCAGACTTCTGCAGCTGAAGATAAAACCGTTGCACCGGCAGCCGCGTACTCCGCATCGGAATAACCGCTTCCCTCACCTGCCAATGACTGAATCAGCACGGTATGTCCGGCCGCAACGTAACTGTGTACATGCGGTGGGGTCAGTCCGACCCGATACTCATGCTTCTTGATTTCCTTAACACTACCCACTATCATGATGATTCATTCTCCTTTATGGTTCACTGTGATTTTACCATAAAAGCGCTTTCATTTTAAGAGCTTGATGAACAAATCACAAAAAAGAGCAGCCGAAGCTACTCCAGTTCCAGTTTCTTATTTAGCAGCCATACGGTAAGATAACCCAAGCCTGCCAAGACAACGATATAGAAGATAACCATTCCTCCGTACTGAAACCAGCTGAACTCATTTTCCAACCCGATACCCACAGGTATTAACTGGGTAACACCATTTACATCTGTTGAAATCTGAAAACTGATATCCCTGCGCGGTCCGGTAATGTAGTTTCTGCTGAACTCACTTAAAATATTATTGATAGCGAGATAAACAACGATGCCAATCAATGTCTTGCTCTTTTTTACAAAGCTGGTATTCACAAATACAATAACAAACAACAGAATCAATAATGAGCAGAACATTTGCAAGATTCCCATAGGAACACCTGTCAAAATCCAAAAACCCAAATCTTTTGTAAGCTCGGAAGCGAGAATCGCTTCCCATAGTTGCGATAAAGATTGCCAGTCGATGGGTGAAAAAGAGAACTGACCCCACATCTCGATCACAAGGGCAATCCCAAACATTGACAAAAATGCAATCATAAACATCGCTATCGTCATAATCGACCAGAAAGCTCCCGTCAATATCATGGCAATAACTTGCTGGGTGCTCGTTGCCGGCAATGTCAATGTGAGGTAACCTTCCGTTGAAAACAATCTTCTGCTAAACAGTCGGATGATGGAAGTTACGGTCACTATAGCCAATGTGATGGAAAACGCGATAGACATAGCTAAAGAAAACCCAATCAACTCATTTGGTATGGTTCCGGCTAAGACTGCTAAAGCAAACATTCCCATATATAATACTGCAAAATCTCGAGACGTAGATCGGATGTCAAATTTAACTAATTTCCATAACATTTGAAACCTCCTGAGGAGTTCATCCATTGATTTCCCACATTTTTTCTTACTTTCTCAAACAACAGAACGATTAACTTTATTTTACAGGATTTCCGGATTTAAGACTACTCTAACTCCAGTTTTTTATTTAACAGCCAGACGGTAAGATAACCCAAGCCTGCCATAACGACTACGTAGAACAATGCCATACCGCCATACTGCAACCAGTTGACTTCATATTCAAATCCGCTAAGTGCTGCAAGTAATTCATTCACAGCATTCATACCAGGTAAGATTTCAACCCTAATTTCATTTAAAGACACAGGCCTGCCAATGATGTTAGTTCTAAAAGTGTTAAGAATCACGTTGATGGCAAGAAAGATCACGACACCGATGCCTGTTTTATACTTTTTAACAAAACTGGTATTAATAAACACGATAACAAACAACAGAATCAGCAATGAGTAGAACATTTCTAAGATTCCCATGGGAATACCCGTCAGAATTCCGGAAAATATAATACGCATAAATCCGGTATCGAGAAACATTGACCATATCTGCGACAAAGTATACCCATAGATCATTACATCTGCAAACATGAACTCACTTGCAATTAATATCGCACCGGCAATTATAAACATCAACATCGTCATTATCGACCAGAATGCTCCCGTCAATAATTTAGCTATCACTGTCTGAGTGTTAGTTACCGGCAAAGTCATTGTCAGATAACCTTCAGAAGTAAACATTCATCGACTAAACAGGCGGATGATGGTTACAAAGGTCATTACGGCTGTTGTGATGGAAAGCATGGTGAGCAGTATTGCAGAAAATCCAATCAAATAACCACTTGAATCATTAGTGATAGCAGTCGCAGCTAAAATCGCTAATGCGAACATGCCCATATAATACCCCGTGAAATCGCGGTAGGTCGACAATATGTCGTGTTTAACTAATTTTCTTAACATCTGAATACCTCCCTAAACAGCTCGTCGATCGACTTGCCTTCTTTCTCCCTAACTTTCTCCACATCATCAAATAACACGACTTCCCCTTCTTTCAGGAAGATCACGGTATCAAAAATATTCTCAATATCCGCAATCAGATGGGTGGAAATCAATACCAGTGATTCCGGAGCATAATTATCCAGAATCGTGTTGAGGATCAGTTCTCTCGCGGCCGGATCGACCCCGCCGATCGGCTCATCCAAGATATAAATCTTTGCCCGACGGCTCATGGTCAAGGCCAGTTGAAACCGTTCTTTCATCCCCTTCGACATCTTCTTCATCGACTGTTTGGTATCCAGTTTCAGCTTGCCCATCAGTTCACGGAAGCGCGGCTCATCAAAATCCGCATACATATCCTTAAACAGTCGTACGGCCATCTCTCCGTTCATCCAATTTGCGAAATAGTTTACATCCGGCAGATAACTGATCAGTGACTTACTGTGAGCTCCGATGGGCTGACCGTCGATCAGTATCTCTCCCTGAAAGTCCCGCAATAATCCGTTTAAAATTTTGATCAGCGTCGTTTTCCCTGAACCGTTGGGACCTAACAGCCCAATGATCCGTCCCGTCGGTAAATCCAGACTGACATTGATCAGTGCCTGGGTCTTATCATAGTTCTTACTTACATGCTTGATTTCAATCATCATTCCTTTTCCTCCCTTAATAAATACTTTTTAATCAACGGACACACATCATCCGGTTCAATGGACAATTCTTTAATCTTTTTAATAAACTCACCGATCACTTCATCCAGCAGTTGGTCCTTTAACAAAACCACCGTATCGGACTGTTCACTGACAAACCGTCCGATCGTCCGATCGCTTCTGACCAAACCTTCACGCTCAAGCTCACTCAGCGCGCGCTGAACGGTATTGGGATTGACTTGATATTTCATCGCCAACTCCCTGACACTGGCCATCTGGCTTCCGGGCGGTAGTTTACCAATCGCGATTTCTTTTTTGATCAGATCCATGATTTGAAGATAAATCGGCTTGGTTGATTCAAAGATATCCATGCGTACTCCTTTCTGTATTACTGTACTAAGTACTTAATACAATAATACAATAGTATTTTCAAATGTCAACAAAAATTGTTAAAAAAAAGAGATTTGTCAGATCTCTAAAATTTCACTACTTTAACTCAAATCGACGCTCTAGTAAACGACCGGAAAGATATCCTAATCCACCAATAACAGGAATATAAAACAGTAGCACACCTCCATATTTTAACCAATTAATCTCTACTTCAAAGTTCTTTAAATCTTCCAAAAACGGCATTTCAACCTCAGTACTAATTTCAATTGTAAATACCTCTTTTAAATCAATTCCGCTGGTTTCTACAGGGTCAACCAACAAAATTTCAGCAATCGGATAAAAAAGCAAATTTATAGTAAAGAAGGTCAATATCCCAAAAATGACCCTAAACCGATTAATAATATTCGAGTTGACAAAAATCGCAGAAAACAGTATCGATGCCAATAAATAACAACTATTTAAATACAAATTAGGAATATCTGCTAATACCCAGATAACAACCTTGATAAGTAATCCTGAATCTTTAAAAAGTAATGACAGTTGTTGTGCAACAGAACCATCCATCGGAAATGCGGACCAAGAACCACTTAAAAATACAAATATAAATGTGGTCGTAATGGCCATTATTGCATTAATAAAATATATCGTAGTCAAAATCCAGAATGCTCCTACCAGCAACTGAGCAAAGAAAATCTGAATGCCTGACACAGGAAGCGACAATGTCAGATATCCCCCATTTAAAACCAATCGGTTGATGAAAAGCTTATAAGTTATAATGATCAAAACAATGAAAATTAGTATCATACACCCGAAAAACAAAATCATAAGTACATCATACAACACTGACTGATCGAAAAACATCGTTGTTAAGAAGAGAATTAAAACAACGAAAGTCGCCAGATACGTCTTTGTGATCCACCGATAAGTAGTTGCTATATTGAACTTCATTAATTGGATCAACATAAGAATACCTCATTGGTCAGCTGCGATACAGTCTTATCTTCATTAATCAAAATGGATTGTACATCCTCCATTTGGATTACTTTCCCCTCTTTGACAAATATCAACGAATCCAATATTGGACGAAACTCATCCAATGATTCACTTGAAATGATGACTAATGCACCTGATGCAGATTTTTCTTTGATCAATCCTACCAATACATTTCGATGGTTTAAATCAATGCTGCTCAATGGTTCATCCAAAAGATATACTTTAGCTTGCCGACTCATAATCAAAGCAAACTGAAAACTATTCTTCATCGCAACGGTCATTTTTTTTATGGGTTTTTTAGGGTCAACATCAAACTTAGATAAAAGTTCAAGAAAGCAGTCTTCGTTAAAATCTGAAAATGTGTTCCTGTATAGATTATATACACTGATCGTCGACATCCAACGATCAAGGAAATTCACCTTAGGCAAAAAACTGACGATGGACTTCGTCGAATTCCCGATTTTCAAACCATTAATGGTTATCTCTCCCGAATAGCCGCCCACAAAGCCACCAAGCAACTTAAGAAATGTGGACTTCTCAGAGCTTTTCGGTCCGACCAATCCTATAATTTCCCCCTTTTGTAACGCAAGGTTTACATCCCTAAATACTACCGCTTTTCCTACACTTAAACTCATGTTGCTGATTTGAATCACGATATTCCCCCTTTATAGTTTTACGGATCCAATAAGCGATTACATAGCCAATTTCATTTTTTGAATTTGATTTTCTTATAACTGATACTATTTCTACGATATCATAATTTCGATGTAAATCAACAAAAAAAATACTATCTTTCGATAGTACTTTACATCAATCAAACATTACGCAGCAAGGTTCCGGAACTTTGAAATCCTTTTGCATCAAAGTGAGCCATCCGCTCTGCTTATCACGGCCAAACAAAGTCAGAGAATCCGAATCCATATTCGCCACAACCACAAACTCCTCATCCTCACTCAGCGCAAAATCCCTGGGCTGAACACCTTCGGACGAAACATTCTGAACCATCTTGACATAGCGCCCGTACTCCAGGATTTCAAACACACTGATCGAATCATGACCGCGATTGGACGCATAGATGAAATTCCCGTCACGGGTAATACGGATCGCCGCTCCCCACTTTTTCTGATCCTCACCCTCAGGAAGCAGGCTTTTTTTGCTCATCAGTTCAAATCCGTTACTGTCCAGTCTCAACACCAACAGTTCACTGCTCAGTTCAGTCAGCACATACACAAACGGTTCGGTCGGATGTACCGCCAAATGACGCGGGCCAGAACCTTTCTCACAGCGGTAGTGATGCAAGAAAGACAGTTTATTATCTTTACCAATCGTATAAGCATAAATCGCATCCAGACCCAAATCACAGACAAACACCAGATTGTAGCGGGCATTATACTCGATGTAATGCGCCTTCGACCCAGATACATAATCAATCTTCTGAAGATGATGCAGTTTTCCATCGAAGGCAAACACATCGACACATCCCTTATGATAATTTGCGCTCATCACGACATTGCGCTCTTTGATAACGGACACATAGCACGGCGCGGCTCCATCTTCCAAGAACTGATCGACTGATTCCGATGCCTGAAAGGCCGCAATCCCGCCCTGATCCCCTTCTTTGACCACCGTAAACAAGGTATCTCTCATTCGCGAAAGATAGGTAGGGTTACTGATCTGATGAATCAGATTAAGATGCCAAAGCTTATCATGCAATTCCAAGGTGTAAATCCCCCGGCTTTCCCTCTTCGTATACGTTCCCACAGTCAGTTTCATAGCAAGTCCTCCATCTCAATCATAGTCAACCGAACCCAACTAATCAAGCAAAATAAAAAACTGTACCCGAAGGTACAGTTGGTAAGCACTATTTTTTCGCTTTCAGCGCTGCGTGAGCCGCGGCCAAACGGGCAATCGGTACACGGAACGGAGAACACGAGACATAAGATAAACCGGCATTGTGGAAGAAGTTGATCGAACTTGGATCGCCGCCATGCTCACCGCAGACACCGACCTTCAAATTCGGACGGGCGCCTTTACCAAGTTTGGTAGCCATCGACACCAATTTACCGACCCCATGCTGATCCAGACGGGCAAAGGGATCCTGCTCGTAAATCTTCTTCGCATAGTAATGCGACAGGAAGTTACCGGCATCATCACGTGAGAAACCAAAGGTCATCTGTGACAAGTCATTGGTACCGAAGGAGAAGAATTCGGCTTCCGTTGCGATTTCATCCGCCAGCAAGGCAGCCCGCGGAATCTCGATCATCGTACCGACCAAATACTTCAGATTTGTACCGCTCTTGGCGATCAGATCGTCCGCTACGCGAACGACGATGTCCTTGACAAACTTCAACTCACGCAGTTCACCGACCAACGGAATCATGATTTCCGGCAGCAGTGTCCACTCCGGATGTCTCTTGCTAACGTTGATGGCAGCTTCGATAACGGCTTGGGTTTGCATTTCAGCGATTTCCGGATAAGAAACAGCCAAACGGCAGCCACGATGACCCATCATCGGATTGAACTCATGCAAGGAAGAAATAATATTTTTAAGTTCAGCGACTTCGAGTTTCATTTCTTCGGCCAAAGCCACGATATCAGCTTCAGCTGTCGGCAAAAACTCATGCAATGGCGGATCCAAATAACGGATCGTGACCGGACGGCCCTCCATCGCTTCATAAATACCTTCAAAGTCTTCACGCTGCATCGGCAACAGTTTAGCTAATGCCTTACGGCGTTGCTCTTCGGTTTTCGAAACGATCATCTCGCGCATCGCTTTGATACGGTCGCCCTCGAAGAACATATGTTCGGTACGGACCAGACCGATACCTTCTGCACCAAACAAGACAGCCTGACGGGCATCCTTCGGCGTATCGGCATTGGTACGGACTTTCAGGGTACGGAACTCATCTGCCCAACCCATCAGCGTACCAAAGTCACCGGTAATTGAAGCCGGAACGGTTCTGATGGCTTCACCGTAAATCAAACCGGTTGAACCATCCAATGAAATATCATCGCCTTCATTGAACGTTCTGCCGCCCAACGTAAACGATTTTTTGCTTGTAAATTTAATATCTCCGCATCCGGAAACACAGCAAGTCCCCATTCCGCGGGCCACGACTGCCGCATGCGATGTCATACCGCCGCGCGCCGTCAGGATACCCTGTGAAACGTGCATCCCTTCGATATCTTCCGGAGAAGTTTCCAAACGGACCAAAATGACCTTCTGACCGCGGTTGGTCCATTCAACGGCATCTTCCGCCGTAAAGACGACCTTACCGGTAGCAGCGCCCGGAGATGCCGGCAACGCCGAACCGACCGGAGTGGCAGCTTTCAGAGCAGCCGGATCAAAGGTCGGATGCAACAAAGCATCCAACTGCTTCGGATCGACCTGAAGGACAGCCTGCTCTTTGGTAATCAGACCTTCCGCCACCAAATCCACCGCGATTTTCAAAGCGGCAGCAGCGGTACGCTTACCGTTACGCGTCTGAAGCATAAACAGCTCGCCGCGCTCAATTGTAAACTCCATATCCTGCATGTCTTTATAATGATGTTCCAGACGGTTACAGATTTCAACGAATTGATCATATGCATGCGGCATGATGTCTTTCAGTTCATCGATGGTCTTGGGAGTACGGATACCGGCAACGACATCTTCCCCCTGTGCATTCATCAAGAATTCGCCATACAGTTTGTTTTCACCGGTCGACGGGTTACGGGTAAAGGCAACCCCGGTACCGCAATCATCGCCCATGTTACCGAAGACCATCATCTGAACATTGACAGCCGTTCCCCAGTTGGAAGGAATGTCATTCATCCGGCGATAGTAGATCGCACGCGGATTGTTCCAAGAACGGAACACGGCGGTAACCGATTCAATCAGCTGAGCCCGCGGATCATTGGGGAAATCAAACCCTTTATGTTCGCGGAAATACGCTTTGAAACGCACGACCATCTCTTTTAAGTCATCGGCCGTAAACTCGGTATCGAGCTTGACACCTTTTTCATGCTTCATCTCATCGATGATATGTTCGAAATTGTGTTTCGGAAGATCCATGACGACATCCGAGAACATTTGGATGAACCGGCGATAAGAATCATACGCAAAACGCGGATTGTTGGTCAATGCCGCAAATCCTTCGACCACCACATCATTTAAACCAAGATTCAAAATCGTATCCATCATCCCGGGCATCGAAGCGCGGGAACCGGAACGGACCGAAACCAACAGCGGGTTGGCCGGGTCGCCGAATTTCTTACCCGAAATCTCCTCGAGCTTAGACAGGTAAGCAAAAATTTCATCTACGATTTCCGGTGCAATTTGTTCTTTGTCATCATAGTAACGGGTACAAGCTTCCGTTGTAACCACAAACCCATGGGGAACCGGCATGCCTAAATTGGTCATATCGGCCAAGTTAGCACCCTTTCCTCCCAAGAGCTCGCGCATTT
>JAVBWK010000012.1:0-42245 GCA_036677505.1 Erysipelotrichaceae bacterium | reverse complement strand
AGAGTTGGACATAGGGACATTTCCTTTCAATGTGGTTTTGACAGATTCATTGTATAGGAATTTGTTTTCTATGTCCCTTTTTTATTTTTCCACCCCAACATTTATTTTAGAACCTGGAGAAAAAAGGTCACTGAGGTGACCTTTCATATCCAATCTTTACATACATCGACCCACAGGTCCGTCTGTGCATATTTTCCCAGTTCTGCAGGGGTGAGTTCAATGGCTGAGTTTGCGCTTCCGCAAGCCGGGTAAACCGTATGGAATCGCTTAAGTGAAATGTCGAGTGCGACGGTCAGAGGTTGCTTGAGCGCAAACGGACATATACCGCCGACCGGATGACCGATGATTTCAGCAGACTTTTCTGTTGAGAGCATCTTTGCCTTCATTTGAAACTGAGCTTTGAACTTTGCATTATCGATTCTGCTGTCACCGGCGGTCACGATCAGCAGGGCTGAGTCATTGTATTCAAACGCCAGGGTTTTGGCAATGCGTTTCGCTTCGGTGTCTAGAGCTTGAGCTGCTAATGCGACGGTTGCACTGGAAACTTCGAATTCAATGACCTTGTCTGATATACCTACAGATTCGAAGTAGGATTTTACTTCCTTGATACCCATGATGACCTCCTGAAAGTTTGTAGTCAGTGTAGCACCTCAACCGGATTTTTACAAGTTGTTGAAAACTGTATGATGGTGAGCAGAATCAAAGATGTACACATTTTTTTTGAACATAAGTTATTTGAGGTATAATAATGATATGAAAAAATATCTTCCCTTGGCATCCGCAGCTTTGGCTGCTCTGCTTTATGCATTAAGCACTCCATTTCTGAAAATGACGCTGGCGGTTTTAGAGCCGGTGTTTTTGGCCGGATTGCTGTATTTGGGTGCCGGCATCGGAATGCTGATCATATGCCAGTTCACTCATGACCGTAAAAAGTTTGCTCCTGCGCAAATCCCATACGTCATCGGCATGATAAGTTTGGATATTTTAGCCCCAATCCTGCTGTTAACCGGGTTGAGGCTGAGTGTGGCTGAAAATGCGGCATTGCTGAACAATTTTGAAATTGTGGCTACATCAATATTCGCTTTCTTTATCTTTAAAGAGAAAATCAGTAAGCGGCTGCGATGGGCCATCATAACCATAACTGCTGCCAGTATCATCCTGTCCGTAGAGAACCTCCAGTCAAGTTTAAATTTTTCGGTCGGATCTCTTTTGATATTAGGGGCTACGCTGGTGTGGGGATTGGAAAATAACTTTACCAGGGAACTCTCTGATAATTCACCGATCAGAATTACGGCGATCAAAGGGATATTCTCCGGATCTAGTTCGATTTTACTCGCAGTGCTCTTGAATCAGGGTACTTGGGATAGTTCGCTGATTTTACTTTCAATGCTGCTGGGATTTGTGACCTATGGGATGAGTATTATGTTTTACATCTATGCTCAGCGAAGTCTTGGCGCGGCGAAGACCAGTGCGTTCTATGCTCTGGCTCCGTTTTTGGGTGCCGGTTTGTCTGTTTGGATTTTTAAAGATATTCCGCAGTTCAATTTCTACATGGCCTTACTGCTGATGCTGTGGGGGATATATCTGATTATTATGGACACGTTGAGCGATGAAAAGGGGAGTAACGGATGAAACATATCGGAACCAAAGGAATCAATACGCATCGGTTGATATTAAGAAAAATCCGGATGGAAGATGCGCAGGACATGTTTGAACAGTGGGCGAGCGATCCTGTGGTCACCAAGTATCTGACCTGGATGCCTCATGGCAGTGTTGAGGATACCAAGCGCATTATTGCGATGTGGCTTAAGGATTTGGATGAACCTTTTGTGTATCGATGGGTCATCGAACTTAAATCCGTAGGTAAGGTAATTGGAACAATTGATCTGGTGAATGTGGATGAGAGAAACCGTTGCGGAACTTTTGGGTACTGCTTATCAGCAACTTATTGGAATCAGGGAATTGCGAGTGAAGCTTTGCAGGCGATGCTGCATTATTTGTTCGTTGAAGGTGATTTTCATCGGATCGAAGCAACGCATCTGATCGAAAATCCGGCATCGGGCAGGGTCATGGTCAAATGCGGGATGAAAGAAGAGGGAGTCAAACGACAAAAGTTTCTCGGTCATGACGGAAATTTCCATGATTTGATCCTTTATGGCATCCTTAAAGACGAATTTTCAGACATATAACTGCCGAAAGGCGGTTTTTTTGTGAAAAAAGCCCAAAATTGTTTAAATTTATAAATAAATTGTATGCAATACTATTGTAAACGATATAAAGGTGTGATATATTTAGTCCAACAAAGTCACAGAGGTGACAAAGGAGGATTTATGAAGAAGATTATCAGTTTGATTCTCGCCTTATTCCTGTTTGCAGGTATTAACGTATTTGCAGTAGAGGAAGACATTGTAGATATCGCTTCCGGAAGTCCGGATTTCACCATCCTTGTTGCAGCCCTGCAAGAAGCTGAATTAGTTGAAACACTCCAAGGGGAAGATCCATTCACCGTATTTGCTCCGACCGATGCAGCATTTGCCGCATTGCTTGCTGATTTGGGTGTAAGCGCATCCTATCTGCTCGGACATCCTCAGCTTGCTGAAATCCTTACTTACCATGTCGTAGCCGGTAAAGTCATGAGCACAGACTTAACTGATGGTATGACACCTGCTACAGTCAATGGCGAAACGGTAACGATCGATCTCGATGGTGGCGTGAAAGTCAATGATGCCAACGTAACCACCGCAGATATCGAAGCTTCCAATGGCGTTATCCATGTCATCGACAAAGTTTTGATTCCTTCCGATTTCGAATTATACCCGACCGTTGTAGATATCGCTGTCAACAATGACGGATTCTCCGTTTTGGTCGCTGCTCTGCAAAAAGCTGAGTTGGTCAGTGCACTTCAAGGTGACGGACCGTTCACCGTATTTGCTCCGACGGATGCTGCTTTCACAGCTCTGTTAACCGAATTAGGCGTTAGCGCAGAATACTTATTGAATCACCCGCAACTTGCTGAAATCCTTACTTACCATGTTGTTTCCGGTAAAGTTATGAGTGGCGATCTGACCGATGGTATGATGGCTCCGACATTGAATGGCGAAGAAATTACCGTTGATTTGGATGGCGGCGTCATGATCAATGATTCCAACGTAATCCTTGCTGACTTAGAGGCTGGCAATGGCGTCGTTCATGTCATTGACAAAGTGTTGATTCCCTCCGACTTCGTTTTATACCCGACCGTAGTTGACATTGCATTGAACAATCCGGATTTCTCGATCCTGGTCGCTGCTTTGCAAAAAGCTGAATTGGTTGATGCCTTGTTAGGTGATGGCCCGTTCACCGTATTCGCTCCGACCAACGCTGCTTTCGAAGATTTGTTGGAAACCTTAGGCATTACCGCTGAAGAATTATTGGCTCAACCGGATTTGGCAAAAGTATTGCTGTTCCACGTTATCTCAGGCAAAGTCATGAGTGGCGATCTGACCGATGGCTTAATGGCTGCAACATTGAACGGACAAGAAGTTACGTTCACTGAAGGTTCTTGGTTTATTGAAGATGCTGAAATCATCGCTGTCGATATCGAAGCCGGCAATGGTGTCGTTCATGTCATCAACAAAGTCATCGTTCCTACAAACTTCACCTATGTACCTCAAGACGATGGTAACGGATTGCCGGATACCAGCGACAATAACGCTCTTGGCTTTGCATTGATCGCATTGATGGCTGGCTTAGGTTTAGCAGTTGTCAGCTCGAAAAAACGCATAGCAAAACAATCGTAATCTGACCAAGGGCATCTGCGGATGCCCTTTTTAATTCAAGGAGGCTATCATGGCTATTGAAAGCGCAAAATATCGCATGTTAAAAAAAGATAAGGACTTTGAAGTCCGGATGTATGATGAAATAGCTCTGGCACAGAGTCTGGAGAATGATTATCGTGGCTACAGCGGGTTTAATGAAGCCTTTGATTATATCAGCGGCTATAATAATCAATCACGCAAAATTGCGATGACGACGCCGGTCATCAATGAAGTCAAAGATGATTCGATGACCATGGCCTTTGTTATGCCTTCATCAATCCCTTTTGATCAACTGCCCAAACCCAACAGTCCGCGACTTACGATGGTCAGAAAGCAGAATATGATGTTTGCATCGCTGCGTTTCTCCGGAACGGTATGTCCGACGACCTTTGAGAACAAAAAGAAGGAATTGCTGGATTGGATGCATGAAAACGGGTTGACGTCAGGTCCGGTCATCTGGCTGGCCCGATATAATCCGCCCTTTATCCCCGGGTTTCTCAAGCGCAATGAAGTGCTTATTTCGATTGAAAATAGTACGATTTCAGAAGATAAACCCGATCGTACTTGATGGCTAACTGATATAGATAAGCTTTGATATCGGCTAAAGTTTCACTCCCGGATGTATAATCCCGGAGTTTTTTTTCAAACTCCGCTTTTTCATCGTCTGTGGCCACTTTCTTAAAATACCCCCAAACGTGCTGAAGGGCATTGACGGCATATCCAGTATTCTCCTCAAGAGCTAAGGCAAGTTCGATCAGTCGCAGAAACTCATCTCTTGAGTATCCGACTTTGACGGTCAACAGCCCTCGGATTTCGTTATAAAGCTGAGGGCTTTTCTCAAGAATCACATACTTAAGCTTGCTCCATTCTTGCTCAATCTTTTTGATCGGTATGGATTTGTTTTGAAGATTCGTTTTTACTTGCGTTAAGATATCGTTATTCATCATGTCTCACTTTCAGAAACGGAGTTCTCTGATAACTATCATATCACATGATATAGGCAAAGTGTGTGTCATGTGAAAACCGCTATTGACACGATGTGATATAATACGTGAGTACCTCAGAAAGACCGTGAAACTTATGAATCAAACGTTTAACAATTTCGGATTGAGTGAGCCGTTGCTTCGTTCGATCGAACTGCTTGGCTATCATCAGCCGACGGAAGTTCAGTCCATGCTGATTGAATCGATGATGGAAGGAACGGATATCGTCATACAGTCTCAGACGGGTAGCGGGAAAACCGCCGCATTTGCCATCCCCATTTGCGAGAATATCGAGTTCGAGCCCAATCGTCCGCAGGCCCTGATCTTAGCGCCGACCCGTGAACTGGCTCTTCAGATCAAGGAAGATGTGTTTCATATCGGACGTTTTAAACGCGTCAAGGTGTCTGTTCTTTTTGGCAAATTTCCTTATGAAGTGCAAGTGAAAGAGCTTAAACAGAAAACGCATGTCGTCGTCGGTACACCGGGACGCGTACTTGATCATATCCAACGGGGAACTCTGGATGTTTCTGAAATCCGGTATCTGATCATCGATGAGGCTGATGAGATGTTCAAACTCGGTTTTCTGGCAGAGATGAAACAGATCCTCAGCAAACTTCCGACCCGTCGTCAGACGGTACTTCTTTCAGCAACGATTCCCGATCAGATCGAGGATTTGATCGCAAAAGCGGTCAGAAATCCCAAAATAATCAAAATTGAAGAGAAGAGCAATGTACTTCATCGCATTCAACAATATAAGATTTCTTGTGTCGAACCGGCAAAACTTCGGTTGACCCGGGAAATCCTGATGACCGAACAGCCGGAGAGCTGTATGATTTTCTGTAATCTGAAGGTCACGGTCGATGAAGTGGTTGATGCGTTTGCAGAATTGAAATTTCCGATTCAGCGGCTTCACGGCGGGATGGAACAAAACGACCGGACAGAGATCATTCAGTCTTTCAAAAAAGGAAAATTCCGTTTCTTGGTAGCGACCGATGTGGCTGCGAGGGGATTGGATATCGATCAGGTATCCCTGATCATCAATTATGACATTCCGCTGGAATCACAGATTTATGTGCATCGGATCGGCCGTACCGGACGCTTTGATCAAAAGGGAAAGGCGATTACTTTGGTCACTTCCAATCAAGGCCGTTTTTTGCGAAACATCGAAGAGTTCACGGGTATCAGAATGGAATCGTATGTGTTACCCGATAAAGAAACCTTACAGAGTAATCATGCGGAGAGTGTCCGTCAGATCAAAGAAAAGCGGGTTGTAAAGAAGATCAAAGGCGAGCAGCTCAATCAGGAAATCATGGCATTGCAGATTCGGGCAGGGAAGCAGTCGAAAATCCGTCCGACCGATATCGTCGGAGCGATTTGCTCGATTGAAGGGATCAACGTCGAAGATATCGGTGTCATCCATATCGGAGATCTGTTCAGTGATGTTGAGATTCTCAATAACAAAGGGCAGCAAGTGTTGGATCAGCTTCAGAAAACTGCAGTCAAAGGAAAAATCCGAAAAGTCATCAAAATCAAGAAATAGTGCAATCGCACTATTTCTTTACTTTCTTTAGTAATCTTGGAAGTTTCGGATGGCTCATGACGGCGTAGTATCCGATTTTGTATATCTGTTCGAAATGGCTGACATCGAGAATGTTGAATTCTGACAGTCCGTGGGGCTCTATCAGCATATCACATTGCTTCTTCATGTCTTTGCTCAGAGAACTGATGCTTAACTGAAAGGTGCGGATCGCGATATCATGAAGATTATCGATTTTTGATATGGTTTCGGGAGCCATCACATCGACGGCGATGATGACATCACAGTGCTTCAGCAGCGGTTTGATGGGCAGGTTATCGATAACTCCGCCATCCGTATATTTCTGACCATTGATTTCTACGGGTGAGAATAATATCGGAATCGAAGATGAGGCGATGACCGCATCAATGACATTGCCGGTACTCATATACTCGATTTCGCCGGAGTATAAGTTGGTCAGGGCGATATACAGCTTCTTTTGCATTTCGTCAAAATTTTTCTTCTTTAATATCTCATTGAGATTTTTACGCAGATTATCCAGATTCATCAGTCCGTCCGTCGGCAGGATGATTTTGGCAAAGTCGATGAATTTTTTATTTTTTAAGTGCTTATAAATCTCTTCGGTGCTTAAGCCGGATGCATACAGGGCAGCCGCAATCGATCCGGCACTGGTTCCAGATACGACTTGAATATCAACACCTAATTCTTCCAGAGCTTTTAAAACGCCTAAATGAGCGATTCCACGAGAACCGCCGCCGCTTAGAGCAATCCCGACAATTTTTTTACGAAAGAACATGGTCCACCCCGGTTTTCTAGGCCGATAAAGCCTTTAACATCAAATCTGCGGTCGACGGATTGCTTGCGGTAGGAATGTCGTAAAGTACGGCAATGCGAAGCAAGGCTTTTACATCGGGATCGTGCGGTTGTGAGGTCAGCGGATCCCAAAAGAATATAAGCATGTCGATTTCTTTTTGAGCAATGGCAGCACCGATTTGCTGGTCACCGCCCAAAGGTCCGGACATATAGCCTTTGACATTCAAGCCGGTGGCCTCTGAAATCCGCTTTGATGTCGTTCCGGTACCGCACAAATCATGCCTTGAAAGCTCTTTAATGTGCTTCTTTACCCATTGAACCAAGTCGTCTTTGCGATTGTCATGGGCTATCAATGCGATGTTTATTTTTTTCTTCATAAGTACCCCCAAGGTCAAATTTATTGTAACATAAAAGCCGATGTCTTTCGACACCGGCTTATCTATATCAACGGACGTATTGTCCGATTATGGCTGCATTGCACCAAACAATACGAGCCACGCAAGAATTGACTTAGCGGCTAAACTGAGCACGATGTACGTGCGTTCGCCATAGAGATAATCTTTCCATTTCCCGACACCTTTGTACTGAAGGATCATATTGATCGGGAAGGTATTGAAGGCTACGAAATACGTACCGACGATCGCCCAGACAAACCACGGAACCAAATCGAAGTTGCCGGTTCCAAACATGTACATAAAGATGGCGATCCACGGAGCGATCCCGGCCAGACTTCCCCAGATAAACGGTCCCCAGTTGACTTTTTTCTTTTCGGTTCCCCCGTTAAGCAGTTCCATATCCAAACCAAACAGGTTCATGGATGCGTTGACGATGAAAATCAAAATCAAAGATACGATATCATAAATACCAAACAGGGTAGCGATCAGCACGATCATGATCGAAGAGCTTAAGGCATACTCGAACCAGCGGAACTGATTGATGCCTTTTTTCAGGTCTTCTTCATATTTTTTGGCATTAAGAGCGATCAGGCCGTGGGCTGCCGCTGAGATTAATAAGAAAGAGGCGACCAGGATACCAAATGGCAAGTCGAACAGTTCGCGGCTGACAACTTCCAACGACATGGTTTCAAAGTTGAAGGTCTGATAGAATTGAATGATTGTGGGTTGAAACTCGCTGATTTTCTGAATGACGGTCGTAGCAAGAAACAACATGGCCAATCCTTGGACCAAGTGGAATCCGCCCATGATGAGGTTAAAGCGTTTTAATTTTGCGTAAGTATTTTTCATTTGAGAATATCTCCTTTTGTAAGCAAATTATACACCAGCTCAAAGTTAATTACAATTAAATTGCATAAAATATAATATATTATTGTTCGGTCAAAGTGAAATAAGCTTTTGGTGGTTTGTGGTATGATTTTTAATATCGAGGTATATGATGTCAAATCACAAAATCAAGTTCGAAACAATCGGACTAAAGCCTGAGGCCAGCTATCTGGCTTTGCCATCCGTCATGTATATGTGCTTAAAGCTAAAAGAAACTTTCCGATCATCATTGGTTCTTTTTAACACGGCTCTATCTGATCGATTGGGATTGGATTTCTCACAATTATCCGATCAAGAAATTTCGGGCATATTCTCAGGCAACATTGAAATTCCCGGTACAGCTGCATTGGCCCAAGCCTATGCAGGTCATCAGTTTGGCCGGTTTACGTTTCTGGGAGATGGCCGCGCATTGCTTTTGACCGAACACATAACACCGGATCAGAAAAGAGTTGATATTGTTCTGAAAGGTTCGGGACCGACCCCTTACTCACGAGGAGGAGACGGCATGGCAACCCTTGGTCCGATGTTAAGGGAGTATCTGATCAGCGAAGCAATGGCGGGGTTAAATATTCCGACAACCCGCAGTCTAGCGGTAGTGAAAACCAACCGGAAAGTCCGACGGGAAACCGATTTGGAAGGGGCGATATTGACGAGAATCGCTTCCAGTCATATCCGGGTCGGAACGTTTCAGTTTGCGATCGCCGAAGGAGGGAAATCGGTGTTAAAGGCTTTGGCGGATTATACTCTTGCACGTCATTTTCCCGACATCGATGTGAATCAGCCGTATCTTGAACTCTTGAACGAAGTCATCCGCAGACAGGCGAAGCTGATTGCGCAATGGCAGCTGGTCGGATTTATTCACGGTGTCATGAATACGGATAATATGTCAATTTGCGGAGAAACGATCGATTACGGACCGTGTGCTTTTATGGATGTGTATGATCCGAAAACCGTATTCAGTTCCATTGATTATGGCGGCCGCTATGCTTATGTCAATCAGCCGGGCATCGCTGCCTGGAATTTGGCTCGGTTTGCTGAAACGTTATTGCCGATTCTGGCAGATGATCCTTTTTATGCCCAATCTTTGGCTCAGAATGCTGTGGAAACATTTTTGCCATTGTTTAGAAAAGAGTGGGTAAGCGGAATGCGCAAAAAGCTTGGTTTATTTAATGCAGAAGATGCGGATGAGTCTCTGATTGATGAGTTGTTATCTGTAATGCAAAAAGCTAAATCAGATTTCACTAAAACATTTGTTCGACTGACCACGGATATTTCCGGGTTGGAAGCTGATCCGAATTTCTCGGATTGGACCGTGAAGTATAAGTTGCGTCGCACTCATCAGATACAGACGATCGAGCAGTCGGTTGAACTGATGAAAACTGTTAATCCGGCGATGATCCCTCGCAATCACTTAGTAGAAGAAGCATTGAAGCAAGCGGTTGAAAATCAGGATATGTCATATTTTGAGCATTTGCTTGATATGTTGAGACAGCCGTTTGCATACAGTGAAGAACAGCTGCATATGGATAAGCCAAATGATCAAATGTCTCAACCTTATCGTACATTTTGCGGAACTTAGTGAATGATAACGTCAACAGGTGAATTTTCGACATTTTCAAAAAAAGAATTCGACAGGTTTTTGTTCATGTTATAATAAATCAAAAAGGAGTCACTATGGGAAAGATCGTTGTTGTCGGCAGTATCAACATGGATTATACCGCTTTGGTAAAGGACTTGCCTTTGCCGGGCGAAACATTATTAGCAAAGGGATTTAAGATGTCCGGTGGCGGAAAAGGGGCCAATCAGGCGATGGCCGCAGCTGCATTTTCGAAGCACGTAAAGATGATCGGTATGCTAGGAGATGATCCGGCCGGTCACGCCCTGTATGAGAAAATGCAAAACAAGGGGATCGATGTCAGCTGTATCGAGTTCTGTGATACACCGACCGGAAATGCGCTGATCAATGTGGCAGATCAAGGAAAGAATACGATCGTTGTATTTCCGGGAGCCAATCATCAGCTGACTGAAGAAGTCGTTGATAAGTATAAAGATGTGATCATCAGTGCTGATTTAGTCATGATGCAATTGGAAATACCGATGGCTACGGTCAAAAAAGTCGCCCAGATTGCCTTTGATGCCGGAGTCCCGATTTTGCTCAATCCGGCGCCCGCCCAAAAGTTGGATGCTGATTTATTAAGTAAGGTCACGTATATCACCCCAAATGAAACGGAACTGCTCAGACTGACCAACTCATTTGAAACGCAGCGAGGGGCCAATGCATTGCGGGCATTGGGTGTCAAAAATGTCATTATAACTTTGGGTTCCAAGGGCTGTTACGTTAAGACGGATACGGATGAGTTCAGGGTTGAGAGCTTTAAGGTGGATGCCATAGATACGACAGCAGCCGGAGACTCATTCAGCGGTGCCTTGGCCGCTCAATTGGCCTTAGGTGTTGAATTGAAACAGGCATTGCGTGCAGCCAATGCGACCGGTGCTCTGACAACGACGAAAATCGGGGCACAGGAAGCCTTGCCAAGCAAAGAAGAAGTTGAAGCATTGCTGATCGCCAATCCGCAATATAGCAAAGAGTGATGTCGAACCTCTGGAAACAGAGGTTTTTATTTGGATTTTTGATTTTGGGATAGTATCCGGGCAGGGTCAGTGTTACAATGGACAAAGAGTGACAAAACGTCCTACTGAATACTGGGTACAGACCGGATGTTTTCATTTCACTGTTGGGAGGAACATATGATCGATTTTTTATTGGAGTATGGATGGATTATTTTAGTTGCTGTGATTCCTATTGTTACGATTCCGGTATGGTATGTAAAATCACCGCCGGATAAGGCAATCATCATTTCAGGTTTGGGCAAACGAAAGGTGATCGTCGGTAAAGCCGGAATCAAAATCCCGTTTCTGCAACGTACGGACCGACTGGGTTTAGAGATGATTTCAGTCGATGTCAAGACGGACTCGTTTGTGCCGACCAATGACTATATCAACGTCAAAATCGATGGTGCGGTCAAAGTTAAGATCAGCTCGGATCCGGGAATGATCGAGTTTGCGGCCCAAAACTTCTTGAATCGCAGTTCAGACTACATTACCAATCAGATTAAGGATGTTTTGGAAGGCAATACCCGTGAAATCATCGGAAGCATGCCTTTTGAAGCGATCGTCCAGGACCGTAAGACATTTGTTGAGAAGGTTCAGGAAAATGCAGTGCCTGACTTAAGGAAAATGGGATTAGAAATCATTTCGTTCAATGTGCAGTCCGTCATTGATGAAAATAATATCATCGTGGACTTAGGGATCGATAATGTGTCGCAAATTCGTAAGAAAGCGCAAATCGCCAAGGCTCAAGCGGATCGCGATGTGGCAATCGCTACGGCGGATGCCAAGAAAATGGCCAATGATGCCAACGTCAAAGCTGAAACTGAGATTGCATTGAAGCAAAAGGAACTTGCAGTCCGTGTGGCTGAGTTTAAAATCGAACAGGATACCAAGCAAGCGGAAGCGGATGCGGCGTATGAAATTCAAAAAGAACAGCGTCGTGCGGTTATCGAAGAGAAAACGGCTGAGGCGAATCTGGTAAAAACGGAGAAAGCCGTCATCGTCCGTCAAATGGTCTTGCAGGCAGAGATTGAAAAGCAGGCAGAAGCCGAGAAGTTCCGTTTGATGTTGGAGGCCGATGCAAATCTGTATCGACGTCAACAGGAAGCGCAGGCGCGCCTGATTGAGAAGCAGAAGGAAGCAGAAGGGATATTGGAACTTGGGCGTGCTGAAGCTGAGGCGATCCGTGTCAAAGCCCTGGCTGAGGCTGAGGGTATTGATGCGAAAGCTGAAGCGATGAAGAAGTATGGCGAAGCGGCGATTTTGGAAATGTATTTCAATAAATTACCGGAAATCGCTCTGAATGTGGCCAGTCCGCTGTCCAATATCGATAAAATCACGATGTATGGGGATTCTCAGAATGCCAAACTGATCGGTGATATCGTCAAGGCGACCACGCAGATTTCTGATGGTCTGACCGAGGGTATGGGTATCAATATCCAATCGTTCATTCAGAACCTGATTCAGAAAAAAAAGGTTGAACCAATCAAGCCGGACACCGAAACAGCCGAATGATTTAGGGTAGGGATGTTATTGCAGCATCCCTGCCTTTCTTTTGTGATAAAAAATGAAATTACTCAAAGAATATCGAGGTGGATCATGAGCGGTTCTTGGATCATTCACGGGTTGGTGATAACAGTTGTCGTTGTATTCTGCTTCTTCATAAAGAATAATCCCGAGTTTGGAAAGTGGGGCAGAGGATTCTGGATTGCATTACTGACAATGACTCTTTCCTTGTATGTGCGATCAGTATTTGCCCGCTGGATATCCGTGTCTGGCAGCGGGGATGATTTGGTGTTTGGTGTCCTATTCGCTTTCGCTGCATATGCGATGCTCAGTGCCATGAGTTCTACTTGGCTTTACTAATTGTATAAACGCAGGAAAAACTGATAACAAAAGAAAAGGTCTCATTCAGTGGTGAGACCTTTTCGATTCAAATTTATTTAAATGACTTACTATTTTCCGAAATCAGGATCCGGAATACCTACGACAGCATGGAAGATTACCCAGATTTCACCATTTAAATTCGGTTCAATATAGTATTGACCCGGAGCAACCGTAGGCACTGATTTCTTTCCTACTTTTACAACAGGATATTTCGCTTTTCCGGCATAAACATGGGTTTCCTTGACAAACATCGGATCGAGATCAAAGTTGACCAGAATGGTTGTACCGATATAGGATACAGTAACATCACCTACATAGGTACCGCCTATACATTGACCGGCACCGGCATATACCGGCATGGTGTATGTTCCTGGCAGGGCTAACTTATTCGTCCAACCCCAACGCGAGAAACCGTCTTGCAGGAAGCAGCGTGAGTTAGTGCCTTTGGCAAATGCGGTTTCATATAACAGACACTGAACATATACCGTCACATCGGCGGTGTCATAATCAAGAATGATATGATCATCCCCATAAACGGTCGCGGTGTTTTCGTACATGTGAATGCCGCATGCATCCTGTCCGTAAGAAACCCAAGTAAATTCTTTGTCATAAGTAAACGGGATCACATCATCTTTGGTATAATCCGAAGCATAAAGTGTTGCGAGCGTTACTTCACCAAACAGATCGCTGAGATCTTTGACTACGACGGAAGCCTGATATTCCTTGTCCGGCGTGCCCCATATGATGGCCTTGGTATCAGAGTACTCATCTCTTTCGGTAATGACTGTGACCACATTGTTCCCCATGAATTTCCCATTTTCATCATAGGTACAAGTTAAGACAGCCTCTTCAACTAAGGTATACGGGAATGTTACGCCGCAGTCAACCATGATCGGCGTTCCGCCTAAAACATCGTCAACACTCGTAATGACGGCATCCAGATCACCGGTGTTCTCGATGGTGATGGTGCCTTTGACATTATAATCGGCATCCGCATATCCCAAATAGGTAACATTGACGGTCCATGTAGCTTTTCCATCGCCGCTGCCATCGACAAACAAACGGAAGACATCTTTGTCAACAGTTTTAGCGATTGACCAGTCGTGGGTGCGGTTATAGCTGGTTTCAACGGTCTTGCTTACGGTCAGCTCTTCTTTTGGGATGCCCGGGCAGTAATCAGAGATAACAAACTCTCCATCATGCGTACCGTCATACCAAACGGTTGCTGTCAGCGTTTCATGATCGAAATACGGTGTGAAGAAATGATAGGTTGGTCCTGAAAGTTTGCTTGGCAGATACTCACCGGTCCCGGATCCGCCCAAAACCAGTAGCGGTTCGGTTACACTGTCCGCCTGATTGAAAATCCAGTGGATCCAACCGTCTTCCGTTCTTTCTTCCTGACCGACAAGGCTGCATTTTAACGAATCAACACCCTGAATCCCATTCCAAGTCGTTGAGTTTGGCCGTTCTACCGACGCCATGGTCGACATGACGAACATGGTAAAAAAGACGGTCAGGATCATAAAGAAATCAAACCATTTCTTTGTGCGATAATTAGTCATATTCTATCCTCCTTGTTTTTGTATCCCCACTACAAGCAAGATATTTTGAGCGGATCTGTTGCTTGGTTATCCTCCTTTCTATACAACAACAAAAAAACCGACCCAATAAATGTGGCCGGTTACGCTACTAGCTACGATAAACGAAAAGCGTCCAATTACCCGTTTATCATCAACGCTTCCATGTATTCCTGTACCTAAATAGTATCATGACAATATTTGACAGTCAAACATTAACTTGTTAAAAACGAGTGTAATTGAGCTTAGCTTTGCTACTTCTGAAATCATCAGATTCAGTTGCAATCAAGAAGTGTTATTATTATATCTTTGAAGAAAAAACTGGATAAAACTCGAGAACAAACTTATGTTTCAATTCATCGACACGGCTCGGTTTGTGTTGAGAATGATGGTGTGATTTGGTACAATAAACACATAGATTGAATAGGAGAAACATATGGAGCATCTTGTCAGTGTCATTGTACCGATTTATAATGTGGAACGTTTTTTAGAGCGTTGTTTTGAAAGTATCATTCATCAGACTTACAAAGATTTTGAAATCATTGCGATCAATGATGGCAGTACGGATGGTAGCGCCGTTATCTTGGATGACTGGGCTCAGAAAGATGCACGGATCAAAGCTGTTCATCAGAATAATATCGGCGTGGCCGCAACCCGGAATGCCGCAATGAAACTGGCAAGCGGTGAGTATGTTTTGTTTGTCGACAGCGATGATACGATCGCACCTTACGGAATTGAACGACTGGTCAGTAAAGCGGTATATAATAACTTGGATATTGCTTACGGTGCCGGATATCGCATCAGCATTACCGGTAAAATTGCGATTCCGACGAATAAACCGCTTCATCTGATCGATAAGGTGCTGACCGGACCTCAGTATCTCGAAGAAACGATCCGAAGCAAATCCTATAACAACGGTGTATGGAACAAACTGTACAAGCGCAGTTTCTTGCTTGAAAATGAACTGTGGTTTAAAGAAGGCATCGTCTATGAGGATATTCTTTGGTCCCCTCAGGTATTTCTGAAGGCACAAAGAGTTCAGTTCATTGATGTTGATTTTGCCAATATTTTCGTCCGTCACGGATCGATCACTCAGGATCCCTATAATCTGTCTGTCCGTCATCATGACAGTCTGTATATTTTTGATCAGCTGAAAGAAGTATTTCTGAATGCAAGTGTATCCGATGAGCAGCGGGTCGTTTATCTCGACTATCTTGCGAATCGCAGGATCAATCTGTTGAAAAATTACCGTTCTTTTTACTCCAAGGAGCAAGTCAGTGCCAACATGGCTGAAATAAGGAAATATGCGAAGCTCTGGAGTACGAAAATGAACGCACTGTCACTTTATTTCAAGTAACCGTCATTATTTTGATAACCCCGGACCTCAAGCACTTGTTTGAGGTCATTTTTTAATCAGAGACCGAAAGGTTTGAGAAAGGATATCGATATGAAAATTTCAGAACAGAAACTGCATTTATTGTTTTTAATCATCGGTATTCTCGTATTCATTTGGTCATATATTGATCACAGATCCACATTCGGATGGGTGCTTTTAAGTGCGCCGGTCGTGATCGTATCCATGTTCTTCACATTTACCTATAAGAAATTTGCTTTCTCGACTTTGGTATACTTTTTGGGGTTTCTTTGGGCTTGTCTGTTACTTTGGGGAGCAAAGTACACTTTTACGTATGTCCCATTCTTTGAATATCTAAGTGAGGTGTTCGGATGGACGAGGAATCACTTCGACCGATTGACCCATTTCGCCCAGGGATTTGTCCCTTATCTGATTTTTCGTGAGTATCTGCTAAGAAAAGGTATATTAAACCCTAAGAAACTGACAAACTTAGTATTATTTGCATTGGTACTAAGTTTCTCGGCCACATGGGAACTGATAGAGTTTTCGGCTTCGATCATCTCCGGAAGATCTCAGTCTTTCATCCTGGATATGCAAGGGGATATATGGGATACACAGATGGACATGGTGTTTGCTTTGATAGGTGCCATTAGCTCCTGTCTTTTATTGGGGAAATATCACTTAAATCAGATTCGAGAGAAGATAGTATCAGAATTGGGAAATCAACATCATATGACATGAAATCATGATTAACTCATGATTTTTTGATTAATGAAAGAAATTAGACTGATTTGCTTGACATTATGAAATTCAGGAATATAATAAGCAATAGATTACAATATAAGCAAAAGTAAAGGTGAAACATGACACAGAGAGAAAAAGAAATCCTGGAGATACTGAAATCAGAACCGACCATTTCCCAGCAAGACCTTGCGGATCGCTTGAATATTACACGCTCGTCTGTAGCGGTCCATATCACCAACATGCTCAAAAAGGGGTATATCTTGGGTAAGGGGTATATCGTTCAGCAAGAGCCGTATGTTGTGGTGATCGGCGGAGCGAACATCGATATTCAGGGTATTCCAAAGAACAGATTACACTATAAAGACTCGAATATCGGCGAAGTAAAAGTGTCGCTGGGCGGTGTTGGCAGAAACATCGCCGAAAACTGTGCAAGGCTTGGTATTTTGACCCGTCTGATCACTGTGGTCGGGGATGATTTGTATGGTCAGAAAATCATCAAACATGCACAATCGATCGGATTGCACATGCAGGACAGTCTGGTCTTGCCCAATGTACCGACTTCGACGTATCTGAGCATTCTTGATGAGTCGAAAGACTTAGCCATTGCGATCAATCACATGGACTGCATCGATCGTCTGAAAGTCGAGGATATCAAGTCAAGAAGGGCACTGATCGAACATGCACAACTGTGCGTGGTTGATACCAATGTATCCGAAGAGGTCCTTGAATATCTGTTTACAACGTTTCCTAAAACGATATTCTTTGTCGATCCGGTCTCGCAGACCAAGGCGGTCAAGCTTAAACCATATCTCTCATCGATTCATACGCTCAAACCCAATCATTTGGAAGCTGCGATTTTATTGGGGTATCACGAAGATTCATCCTTAAAACTTGCGACTCTGTCCGAAGGGTTGGCGTGTCAGCGCGTGTTTATCAGTCTCGGTTCAGAAGGTGTGGCTGTCAGAGACGGTAAAAAGCACTTTCAGTTTGCGACCATACCCGTTGAGCCGGTGAATACGACCGGAGCCGGTGATGCCTTTATGGCCGGACTGGTCTACGCCTATTTAAAGGGGTATGATATGAAGATGACATCAACGATAGCCATGGCCGCATCCGTCTTGGCTATATCCCACCAAGATACGATTAATCCAAATCTTAACGAACAGACACTGCTAGATAAAGCAAAGGAGATACAACATGTTTGAAAAATACTTAGATATCAGTGAAGAAGTCCAATCGGCGATTGCGGCTCACCACCCGGTGGTTGCCTTAGAATCGACCATCATCTCACATGGGATGCCATATCCGAAAAATGTAGAAACCGCTCTGAAAGTGGAAAAAATCATTCGTGATCACGGAGCCGTTCCGGCAACGATTGCTATTCTTAACGGTCGGTTAAAGGTGGGATTAAGTCCTTCAGAGATTGAAACCTTGGGTCAGGCGAAGGATGTTGTCAAGGCTTCAAGAAGGGATATTCCCTTTATCATCGCCAAAGGTCTCAACGGAGCAACGACCGTCGCATCGACGATGATCTTGGCAGATCTGGCTAGAATCCGCGTATTTGCGACCGGCGGTATCGGCGGTGTTCATCGCGGGGCAGAAACTTCATTTGATATCTCTGCCGATTTGATTGAGTTGGCCCAAACCAATGTTGCGGTCATTTGCGCCGGAGCAAAATCAATATTGGATATCGGACTGACCTTGGAATATCTGGAAACTCACGGTGTACCGGTCATCGGTTATCAGACGGATGAGCTGCCCGCTTTCTATACAAGCAAAAGCGGATTCAGCGTTGATTATCGGGTTGATAACCCCGAAGAACTTGCGGTTGCGATCAAAGCCAAGTGGGACTTAAATCTGGCCGGCGGAGTGATCGTGGCCAATCCGATTCCCAAGGCCTATGAAATGGATCCGAAAATGATCGATGATGCGATCAAAGAGGCGGTCAGACAGCAGTTTGCTGCCGGTGTCAAGGGAAAAGAAAGTACGCCGTTTCTTTTGGCAAAAGTCAAGGAACTGACAGGCGGGGAAAGTCTGGAATCCAACATTCAGCTGGTTTACAATAATGCGAAAGTCGGTGCCCAGTTGGCCGTTGCATTAAGTCAGTTAAAATAATTAAACGGACATCCGATCGGATGTCCGTTTATTCTTTTTTGTGGGATAATATAAGCAAATAAGCAATCATCGGAGGTCAAAATGAAAATATTCATCGAACAGGATTACGAGGGTGTCAGTCTCAGAACGGCGCAAATCGTCGCACAATGTATCAAGGATAAGCCAAACCTGGTCTTCTGTCTGCCTGCCGGCGGATCACCGATCGGCATGTATGAAAAACTGGTCGAAATGTTTAAAAATAATGAGACATCGTATAAAGATATGATTACTTTTGACATGGATGAATACGTAGGTATACAACCTCAAAATGAAAACAGCTACGCCTATTTTATGCAAAAGCATTTTCTTAAGTATGTCGATGTCAAACCGGAGAACGTACATTATCCCGATGGAATGGCTCAAGATCTTAATCAGATGTGCATGGATTACAGCAGTCAAATAGCATCCTTTGGGGGATTGGATCTGGCGATCACCGGAATCGGAGCCAACGGTCATATTGCTTTTAACGAACCTTCCGGCACATTATATGCGAAAACACATGTTGTCAATCTGGATGTGGCGACCATTGCCAGCAATGCGCGTTTTTTTAACGGTGATATAAGTGCTGTGCCAAAGCAAGCCGTTTCCATCGGAATGGAAGAGATCATGAAAAGCCGCTTATTTCTGGTGGTGGCCAGCGGCATAAATAAAGCGGCTCTGATCAAGAAAACACTGGAGAGCCCGATGATCGATCCGATGTGGCCGGCATCATTTTTGCACTTGCATCCAAACTGCATATTCATTATCGATCAGCAGGCAGCCTCACTGACCGATCCCATGGTGTTTCAGTCATTTTCGAATTGAAATGAGGTTTGGCAGTTACAGTTCAAGGTGTTCGGTCAGTTTCTCGGCTAGTCGGATCAGATTCTGATGATCAGCAAGTCCATCGATCAGACGTTGAGGGATATTGGATAATCCGATCTGAGCACCGATCAAAGCCCCGGTCAGCATGGCCCGTACCTGATTTTGTCCGCCGCCATTGATCGCGTGTAACACTCCGGATTCAAAATCCTGATCAAAACGTGCGGCCAAATAATAGGCGGCGGGAAGCATATGATAGATTGCGCAAGGCATTCCGTAGACAATGGATGCTTTCCAAGCAGGCTCGATGATGACATTCGGATCTTTTGCGGCCGTGGCCATATAAGACGGTGATAACAGGGCATCGGGGGAAGCAAACAATCCGGCATTGGACGGGGCATGCTCACCTTTTTTCGGTGCTTGCAGATTACCTGAAGTTACGGCATGGAAGGGGATTTCCTTGTTGTATACTTTTTTCATCAGTTTTCCGCTGAGATTTTCATCCAGCCGATGTCCGCGGATGAGCATGGCCAATACCAGATTAAAAGCGAGTGACAATGAACCGACAATGTCGTCGGCCTGGGTCAATGCGACATCCGAAGCAACCGTATGGCTGAGCTGCGTTAAATCGTAAGCATAATAGATGGCCATCGGAATGTTACGTTCCAGCGATTCTGTCGTGTCGCTGTTGCCCGCCACATACGGCCAGTCAACTTTCTCAATGACTCGTTTTTGATAAAGATGGCGCATGACCTGACTGGTATATCCGCCTTTACCGCCTATCGGTGTACCGTCGAGCTGCGGCAGGATCTCTTTGTCAATCATGTCCGTAAAAGTATGCTGATCATATCCCTGATTCATCACGAGATATTCGGCGGTTTTCTGGATGATCCAGCCTTGCTGAGAAAGTTCTCCCGGTTTTAAACCGTCATGATATCTGCCGGATCGAGGGGCGGTGTAGTCATCGATCCAGACCCCATAGGTTTGATGTAATTCGTCTAAATCGTAATACCAGTGAGGTCCGACACCCAGTGCCTCACCGATGAGTGCGCCAATGAATGCTCCTTGAGCTCTGTCCTTGATGTTTGTCATTAGAATTCTCCTTGATACCAATCTACGATACAACCGAAGTTCATTCAAGCAATATGATTGTACAAAAATCAAGGAGCAGCGACTATCGCTTATTTGTAAGATGAATCTGCATGCGACTGGCTATATAAATCAATGCACCTCTTGAATCTGATTGATCAATAAGATACAGTGCTCAAAGTTAAATGTTATATGAAACAGGATGTGAAGAAGGTTTTAAATGTTTCGAAACCAAGATTCACTCTCAGTTTTGAGTTTGATGACCGTATGTTGTATAATTAGACAATAAAAACTTTTATCGGAGGAATTTATGAAAGTATTGATTGTCGGTGCAGGAAAACTTGGTATCCGACTTGCGAAAGTCATGGATGCTGAACAGTTTGACGTGTCACTGGTAGACATCAACCCTAAAAAAGTAGAAACGATCAATGAACAGCTGGATGTATTAACTTTAGAAGGTAACGGTGTTGACATTTCGTTTTTAAAAAGAATCGAAGCCGATACGTTTGATCTGGTCGTAGCTACGACAGATAGTGATGAAACCAATATCGTCGTGTGCGATTTTGCTAAGAAACTAGGTGCAAAGAAAACTGTCGCCAGAATCCGCGGATCGGAGTATGCCGAGCAGCTCTCATATTTGAAAGAAGTCACTGGCATTGATTTAATCATCAATCCGGATTTGTCGACGGCAGATATCATCGCGAAATATCTGTTAAGAGATATCACTTATTATGTCGGTGAGTTTGCAAGCGGGAAAGTCCGTATTGTGGACTTTAACATCAGAAACAGTAGGAAGTTTGTCGGTAAGAAAATCATGGAACTCGAGGATCTGTCCGGTTTGCTGATTACTTCCATAGCCAGAGAAAGCGAATTGCTCATACCTGGCGGTGATACGATTCTTGAAGCCAATGATACGATTTATTTGCTGGGTTCGATGTCAACGATCGATAACTTTGCCAGTAAATATAAACTCAACGGTACACAAAAGCGCATTGATAATGTCATTATTGTTGGTGGCGGAAACATTGGGATGTATTTGGCTCAAAAACTGTCAAAAGCAAAAGTTCATGTCAAGCTCATTGAGCAGGATCGCTCACGTATTCAGATACTGACTGAGATAATGGATCATGTCCTGATTATTCAGGGAGATGGTTCCAGTATAAATCTGCTTGAGCAGGAAGAACTTGAAAATGCACAGGCATTTGTTGCGGTAACCGGAATTGATGAAGTCAACCTGTTGGTTGCTTTGATTGCCAAACAATATGGCGTCGATAAATGTATTGCCAAAGTCAGCCGTGACAATTATGCGAAAATCATTAACAGTCTGTCGATTGATGCTGCCATCAATCCTTTGAATATATCTGTAAGTAGCATCCTAAAGTTTGTGCGCGGTAGCCGGATCGAATCAATTTCGCTGTTGTTGGGCGGAGAAGGGGAAGTAACAGAACTGATTGTTACCAAAGATATGCCATTCATCGATCAGCCATTGGCAAAAGCCAATCTGCCTAAGGGAGTGTTGATCGGAGCAATTATTCACGAAGGTCAAGTCAGTATAGCAAATGGTCAAAGCATCATCCATGAAGGTGACCGGATCATCGTTTTCTGTCATTCTTCAAAAGTAGCGAAATTCAAGAACATATTTATTCAGAAAAAGGAAGGAAGATTCAGTGAAATACGGAACCGTTGGTAAACTTGTCGGTCAGATTTTGATCATCGATGCTTTTCTGATGTTGCCGGCATTGATGATTGCTTTTTTTAATCGTGAACAGGCACTGCCATCGTTTGTCATTGCCTTTCTGCTTATTTTGATTATTGGTGTCGGATTGTCCAGAGTTATTTTCAAACAAGAAATCAAGAACATCAATATTAAAAGCGGTCTTTCGATTGTCGCTTTGAGTTGGATCGCAGTTTCACTGCTAGGTGCATTGCCTTTTTATCTTTCGGGTTCGGTCCCAACATATATCGATGCTGTTTTTGAAACGGTTTCTGGCTTTACGACAACCGGAGCCTCCATTATGCCAGATGTGGAAATCATAGATCGAAGCATTCTTTTTTGGCGGTCATTTACACACTGGATCGGCGGTATGGGGATTTTGGTGTTCACATTGGCGTTGCTGCCAGCCTATGGTATCGGTAATTTCCAGATGTTTAAAGCAGAGTCTCCAGGACCGACGCATGGAAAACTGGATCCTCATATACGAAGTACCGCGCGTACTTTGTATCTCACTTATATCATTCTAACGTTGATTCAGATTATATTCCTTATGTTCGGTGGAGTCAGTCTGTTTGATTCTGCACTGTTTACGTTTGGGACAGTGGGTACCGGTGGTTTTGCGCCATACAATGACAGCGTTACGGGTTTCAGTACCTATGTACAGATGGTCATAAGTCTGTTTATGATTTTTGCGGGAGTGAATTTTACCTTATATGTGCTTTTGGCAAAGGGAAAAATCAAGGATGTTTTGTCGGACAGTGAGTTAAAAACGTATTTGAGTATCATTGGCACAGCCATCGTCCTTGTGTGCATCAATTTAATCTTTATGCACTATGGACATGATAATATTGGTGTTTCCATCCGTGATTCGATTTTTCAGGTCGCATCCATCATTACCACGACCGGATATGCAACTGTGGATTTCCAGACATGGCCAGCCTTCAGCAAGTTTGTTTTGCTTATTCTTATGTTTGTCGGCGGAAGCGCCGGTTCTACAGCCGGTGGGATCAAAGTAGTTCGCTTATTGATATCATTCAAGCTTATTCGAAGAGAAATTTCTAAAATTTTCCATCCCAATGCGTTTATTCCGGTCAAATTAGGCAGAAAAGTCGTTCCGAATGAAGTTGTCGCTAGGGTAAACAGCTTTATTTCTTTGCATCTGATTATTTTTCTGATCGGGACTTTGCTGATATCATTGGATAATGTCGATATGATTACCGCATTATCTTCTGTTGCAGCCACTCTCAATAATATCGGTCCGGGTCTGGAACTGGTCGGGCCGACGAGCAATTATGCCGGATTCTCTCAGTTTAGCAAAGTTGTTCTGGCTTTAGTCATGCTTCTAGGACGGCTTGAGCTGTTTACGATTATTGCACTTATCGTTCCGCAAAGTTGGAGTACAGAAAGCTGATGCAACTAAGACTTGCCTGCGCATAAGGCGGTTTTTTGTTAATCATGATAATTGAATTTTCTTTATGTACAATCTATACTTTGTTCAAATGAGGATTACAATGCAGGTAAATCACGTTAAGATAAGTTATCCAGAGCAAATTTCAAGAGTTATAATCTGTCAAAAGGGGAACGCGCATGAGCAAGTATAAGTTCATTAAAAAAGTAGAAGAGATGATCAAAACCGAGGATATTGCCACATTGAGACTGATAGGGCCTCTTCTTAAGTATGTGCCCGGAAAGTTTCAGAAAAAGGCTATGGAGAATTCCAGCAAGGATAATCCGTATTTAGGGTTTGTGGTCGATCCTTACAGTACTTTTCTGTTCTATGAGCTAGTCGATTTGGATTGGGCCCGAAGGCTGATTCCTGATGGATTTGAACTGGAGAAGACGAGAGTATTCCATGATGGGGAAGCTAAGTATTATATTGCGTTTGCTGCATTTAACGTGAAAACATCCGCGTTTGCCGGTACCCGATTGGAAGTTAATATCATCGCACGAAGTATGAGAACAGGATTAATCAGTTGGATCATTGTTGATTATGACACCAATACATTGAGCCATGATGCTCTCAAAGGAGTCATTGACAGCACGACCAAACAAGCTATATTTACGACGGATTATGACGGAAATATAATCGTAGATATTGTCAATCAAGAAAAAAACAGGGCTTTGATTTTTGATCTTGACAGTAAAGGTGCTGATTACAAACCAGTAGAAAGAGATTTCTGGCTGGAAGGGAACTTATCCGTGGGGTATGGCCGGGAAATCTCCAAAAACTCTCCGGACGCCTTTGCGATGAAATTTGATCCTAAGGAAGTAGAAAATGCCTGCCGGGTGGACGTAAGTAAAATCAACTCGATTGTCAATACCTGGTATCCGGGATTATTCAAAGAAGAAGTTGACGAAGTGTTATATTTCCCATATGCTCAACACTATTTGTCTGACAGTCCGGGCAATTACAGCCAGCATGATCATGTGGATGAAATGATTGATGAATACAGAAAATTAGATCTTGACAGTATTCCGCCATATTCTGCGGAAGCGTTGCGAAAAATGATCAAAATCGGACTCATCAGTAATTCGATCGTAATTACGATTTTGTGGGTGACGATATTGATTCTGCTGTTGACTTAATCATTGAAATAAGAAACCTCTGAATCTATATGATTTCAGAGGTTTTTGTTGAAATAACAATGGTGCCCGAGGACGGACTCGAACCGTCACGATATCACTATCGGTGGATTTTGAGTCCACTGCGTCTACCAATTTCACCACTCGGGCATTGCTTTATTATTTTAACTAAGATTGATTCAATAGTCAATGTTAAAAGTGAAAAATTCCGATAAATATATTGGGGATTGTTGATTTGATTGCATCCGCATAACATGGTAGACAAATCGCAGAATTTTGTTATAATAGTACTTGCGCTGGAGGATTGGCCGAGCGGTTTAAGGCACCATCTTGGAAAGGTGGCGAAGTGCAAGCTTCCGTGAGTTCGAATCTCATGTCCTCCGCCATTTATTAAATAACCCACTATTTAGTGGGTTTTTTAATTATTATATTCTGAAATTCACCAATAATTCACCAAATTTATGAACTTTTGATGCATTTTACTCTGTATGACGAGTAATTCTTGCGCTGATTTCGGTTTATTTAGTATCTTTTGGACCAGTGAAGAACAAAAAATCGTAGAACGTATTTGCGTGCTTCATGGTATTTATAACATTTGGGAAATTACTAGTATCGATCTCATATGAATTTAGTATTTGAATGATAGTTTCGCTTGGAAAGAAATAAAACGTTTTTCTTACCAAGCATGTTATAGCCAGATAATTATTAATAATTGATCTGACTGCGCTCAATTGATCCAGAATGGCTAGAAATGACTCAACATCAGTCATTGTAATCGGCTTGCTGAATAATCCGCTCGATTTCCTTACTTTGTACTTCAAATCACTATATATTTTTGAAACCTTTGAAGTATAATTATCAAAATCCTCTAGATTACTATCGAGGTCTTTAAGCATTCTTCTGAAATCAAAATGAAGTTGATCGAAGAAATCCTTTGAGTCTTTCTTGGGGTTGATTCTGTATTGGTTTATGTCGAGAAAATCATCCAGAAACTTATCGATTTTCATTTCTTCATTACCTAAGGCAAATTGAGAAAAAACTACAAAAGCATAATATTGATACGCTTCAGATTTCATGTAAGGATCTATTTTACTAACAAAATCCTTATCACAGCTGATCAGTTCCTGAAGTATTAGCTGATGTTCTTGGTTCATGCTTTTCCCCTTGTTTCAATTAGCATTATTATATCAGAAGTAAAAATCGAGAAGAATGGTCTTTATAAGGATTAATTTCTATTATGGCATTATTTAATTGAGTTTTGAGCAACTTTATCTAGTGCTCTAGCCATCTCTTTTTGAGAGTTAGGGAACAAATGTCCGTACACTTCATTAAACATTCTGACATCATGACCCATTCTTTTTGCAGCTTGGAAGTCATTAAATCCGGCATTTGCAAGTAAAGATACACAAGAATGTCTTAAATCGTGATGACCGAATCTTTTTACTTCAGATAACTCAATCCATTCATCTAGTCGTCTTGTCATAGTGCGATAACTCATGACACCAAACACCGGGCAATCTAGATCATACTCATATTTACCCTCATAGTGTTTATATAACTCTCTGATGTGTGATACCACAATATCCGGCATTTCTACAATTCTGGTTGAATTCTTAGTTTTAGGTGAAGTGATTTCTCTGAACTTGAAGTTATATGTTTTCGTAATTTTTACTGAAGTATTCTTTATGTCGACATCTCGGAATGTCAAAGCCATTGCTTCACCAAGCCTCAGACCGCAGTAATAGAGGACATTGTAGAGGGTTTTATAGACTGGGTGGTCAACTACTTCAATAAACTGTTTGAACTCATCTGGACTGATCAAGACTTGCTCATCCTTTTTGATTTCTTCTCTCTTAACTGTTCTCATTGCTTTCGTCGGATCCTTTTCAATCATGTCGTGTTGATATGCCCAAGAGAACATGGCTTTGAGATACTTCTGAATTTTTGATAATTGAGCATTTGAATAGAAGTTACCGCGATAGGAAGCATCCAAGAGTGATTTCTGCCACGTAATGATATGAGCGGGTGTAATCTTGCTCATCTTCATTTTTGCGAATGTAGGAGCTATATGACGATCATAAACCGCTTGGATGTCATACCAAGAGGAGTGTTTGACAGTCATCTTCTTGTAATCGATGTACTGAGTTGCAAGTTCGGAAAACTCAATCGGATTCTTTGCTGATGCACTTCTCAAGAACTCCGCTTCAGCTGCAGTCGCTTTACTTCGTGATGTCCACTCCGGACTCTGCTTTTGAATCCTTTTTCGATTACCGAAATTGTCGGTGATGTACACAGAGAATGAATAATATCCATACTTTGTTTTTCTTACTGCCATAAGTGACCGCCTTTCGAATAGTTGACTTACTTAATTGATCTCTTTTCTCTAATTGGTTCAAATCCTTCTTTGATTAGTCTATTGTTAATTGTAAATCTTCGTCTTTCGGGATCTTTCTTTTGATTCTTTTTTTCTAACTTGTCAATCTTTCTGTTCAATTTCTTTATTAGTGCATTTCGGTCAAACCTTATTTTCTCTTTCTCACTCATTTGTCCTTTTTCTATGAATTCTTTTTTTGTCATTCTTGACTTTGGCTTGCAGTTAGCACAGTATGTTTGTTTCCTATTCTGAATGAATTTCGAACCACATGATTTACATGTGATTAAGTGATGCTTACTTAAGGATTGACTAAAGTCGTATAGTAACAAATCATTAAGTGTTTCGAAGTTGATAATTTGACTCCATCTTTTCATTTTGAAATCATACAATAAAGTGTTTTTGGTATAGAAAGTAGGGTAAATGAATGCAGTGATCACGAGCGTTTTATATAAATCAATCAAACTACTAATGTAAATTTCGAAATCCTTTTCAAGAGGATAGAGAATCTCTCTATTTACTATACTAGTTGTAGAGTGATTGTATTCAATTAATTCGCCATTACTGTAAATGACATAATGATTAAGTTTAGGCTCATCATTATTCGGGTTGCTATAAATACAAGGAAATCTGAAATCTGAAATGAATCGTCTTAGGTTATCCTCATTATATGACACATTAATTTCGGAGTTATCGAAGTTTATCTTGAACACACTAAAAAACTGATTGCTAATGTCTCCATAAGCAAAATTGTTTTCCCGCTTCCTTGTTTGTTCGATTTTTATAAGAAATGAACTTTTGATTCTCAACTTTAGATAGATTTTTTCCTTTTTAAAGATTTCTGGATCTTTATAAATAGATTTTGACTCTTTGGTCTCTGTGGTAATCCCGGTGAACTCTTCGATTTCAGCGTTCCAATTCAGTCTATGTTTTTGTGATGTATCCTTCTCAGATGGAAAAGATTTAAGAAATTCATCAATAGTCAAATAATTTTCAATCTTCATTTATCCTCCGGCCTCTCCATATCAATTGATAAGGATTTGATATGTCTAGTTATCAAATTGGATTTGATATAAAGACATCTTAATGTTAGTATAAACCCGAAAGAGGTGACTGTCAACAGTTGAACTCAAGAAAGGAGGATAAAAATGAGAAATACAAAGCTAGAAGATCTTCTTTATGAAAAAAGAATGTCAAAACTCCAACTTGCCATCAAAACAGGAATAAATCCGTCTTCTCTGTATGAATGCATCAACGGAAAACGTGAGTTCTATCCTGGGCATAAGAAGAAAATTGCTGCTTTCTTCGGTGTGGATGAAGATTACTTGTTTAGTAGCAAAAATATGGAATAAATTCGCGGGAGGTGTATATGAAGTATTATGTGACTATTGAAATTATTCAAAAGAAACTAGACACAAACAAACACATGGCTCAGAAAATATTTCGTGAAGCAAAGAGAATTGACAAAAATCCATTTACTTCGAGAGAAGTCAGTAACAAATCGGTTAATCAAGTTATTGGTTACCGGGAGTTTGAAGAACCATGTGATAAGTTGGTGCTCACCGAGAAGAATTGAATAGAAGTCTCAAAGAGAGAGGTGATTATCATCGATCAGAAGAAGTATTACTATTTGAAGTTGAAGGAGAATTTCTTTGATTCCGACGAAATGATCGTATTGGAAAACATGCCGGACGGGTATCTGTACTCAAATATTTTACTTAAACTCTATCTTCGAAGTTTGAAGAATGAGGGGAAGTTAATGTTCAACGATAGAATACCGTTCAATGCGACAATGCTCGCACAAGTCACACGACACAATGTCGGAGTCATAGAAAAGGCAATGAAGATTTTTAGAGAGCTAGGGTTGATCGACATCCTCGATAACGGAGCGATTTATCTCTTAGACATCCAGAATTTTATCGGACGCTCAAGTACAGAAGCGGATAGGATCCGCAAATATCGGAATCAAATAGAAACCGAAAAGGGAAATGTACAAATGTTACAACAAAAGTCCGAGAATTGTACACCAGAGTTAGAGAATAAAGAAAGAGTTAAAAAAGAGAAGAGTAAGAGCGATACAGAGGCGCAAAAAAACTCTCCAAACAGTAAAAATCCTCATGGAACATATAAAAATGTGATGTTAACGGATGAGGAATTAGAGGATATCAAGACTAAAGGATTTGAATATCTCATTGATCGATTGTCAGAGTATATGAAAAGCAAAGGTAAAGAGTATGCTGATCATTATGTTACTCTCCTGTCGTTTGCGAAAAGAGAGGATAAAGCCAATGCAACCAGTAAAGGAAAAGTTGTCGAGTATGACGAGAAGCGATGGGGGAAAATCATCGGATGAACCTTACGATCTAGAAAAGGCAATGCTTAAAGATTGTGAGCGATATAATTCGAGAATTTTCCCGGCCAATGAGTATGACTGTCCTCAATGTAATAACAGAGGAAGTTATATGATTTATGAAGATGGCTATTCCTTCGTGAAGAAATGCGATTGTGCAAAGATACGAGAGAGTAACTTGAACATTGATCGGAGTGGACTGAGTAAAATCTTCCAGCAATACAAATTTGAGAATTGGAAGATCACAAATGAAGCGAATCAACGAATGTTTGAGGTATGCCGGGAATATGTCGATAAATTCGATGGAGAAAGTTGGTTATTCATTGGCGGTCAAGTAGGTAGCGGAAAGACGCACATTGCTACCGCTACATTGCAAGAGCTGATGAAAAACAGTCATGTCGGAGTATATAAACGATGGCACGAAATCGTAAAAGAACTTAAAATCGGCATGAATACAAAAGACTATCAAATCTCAATGCACGAACTAAAAACCGCGAGTCTCTTGTATATTGATGATTTTCTAAAGAACGCAACTGATTCAGACATGAATATCGCATTTGAAATCATTCAAGCAAGAGTAGACGGCAGAAAGCCGACAATCATTACATCAGAACTTCTGCTTCACAAAATTAGAGATGAAGCCGTAAGCTCCAGAATCAAACAAATGTGCGGAGATCAATATCTAATACAGATTGAAGACGATATCAAAAAGAACTTCAGACTCCGCAATTACTAACGATCAAATTAAAACCGAATAAGACGACCGAAGGACGCACAGGCGCAAAAAAACGAGGTCGAGAATAGATGAAGGAGACAAACAACTTTGAAAGGAACAAATCAAAATGGCAAAAGTAGAATTAACAGAAAAAAAGCAGGCGAAAGCAAGCGCATGGTTCAAACGCATTGAAGAAATCGAAACTTATAGAGCAGCACTGGAAAGAAAGCAAGACAGTGCAAAAACGGAAAAGGATACCTTACTAAAGCAGTTACAAGATTTAAACGTTGATTATTTTACCGTAATTGATGAGGTAGCAGCAAACACCATCAATAACAAACGCCGGGTAATAAAGGATCGCATTGCTGACCTTGATATGGTTTTAGCAATGGATGTAAAGGCGATTGTACGGGGGAAATTATTCCATGATGACGAGTTTAAGGAACTGCACAGACAATCGCAAAATGAGTACATACAATTCCGGGATGAGGTAGATGCAGAAATCAAAGCGCTTGAAAAACAAATCGAGCAGCTGGAGGAACTACGAAAGGAACACAAGCATATAATCGCTGATCAGCTGGTTTCAAACTTGCGTTCACGGGTAAGGGCATAAACATAAAATTTTCTGTTTATAAGAGAGGGCTAACAACCCTCTTTTATTGTATTTATAGATCTGCCTTGTCATTTTTGGATGACATAGGGGAGGGTTAAAACACATAGGGGACATTTTACTGAGTTAAAGGCAAAACATACCGGATATAGCGATAAATTTTCATGGGATCGCACCGATCATACACAGAAAACACCCGATCATAACCAGAACGAGACCGAACGAAACCGAATATTGTCACATATAGAACGAAAATAGTTCACAACTATTTGAATTAGTTTCTCGGGTAGGGGGGTCTCGCGCGACAGTGCGGATATTTTTGATGTCCACCCTCGGTCCGATGCCCGGGGGGTATATATGATTTGCGAACGGGGGTATGCATCACAGGAAAATAGCTTCATATTTAAACGGAGACGAGCAAAACCGCATGAGGTAATATATTCCCACACAAATGATGAATATCGCTCCAGAGGTCTGTAATGACGTTTCCGAGCGTTTTGTGTTTATTGATGACACAATCTGCATATTTGTGTGATATGTATTGAAATGTCCTTTATTTAGGGTTATATTGATGTTAGAATCACATGATTGCACATATCATAATTTTATGTGTTTATTTTGATTCACTTAGTGAAAGCTAAATAAGGGAGGATCATCAAGTGGCGAGAACCAAGAAATCAGAACACTCAAATGAATCATTGCAGAGTACTGAGAAGCAAGAACGTAAAGTCAAAAGAGTAAATTGTGAGTTTGATCCGGATATATACGATCAAATAAAGATTACTGCCTGGCTAACAGACAAAAGTATGAATGGATTGATTAATGATGCAGTTAAGGAATATCTCTCAAAGCACAGTAATGAAGACCTGGAGGCTATTAAGAAGCTTGCGCAAAAAATTATGAAATAAAGAAAAAGTCGCTAACGAGCAGGAGGTCTCATGGCGACTTTTCTTTAAGGGGTTTATCGAGAGGTTTAGGAGGTTCTCATCACAGATATTATATCACAAAACAATCCAAAATCAAATAATAACACAACTAACATAAATACATAAATGCACAAATTTAATATCGGAATATGTGCTTTTATATTAGATTAATTGAAATTAATACACACAAATACACAAATAACATAAATGTGTGACAAAATGGATGACAAACGCTTTTTTATATTGTATGATAATCTCAAGAAAGGAGTGATGTCCTTGCGATATAGGGAAAACCGGGCAGAGCATCGCTTATCAATCCGGCTGACAAGAGATCAGAAAAACGATTTGAAAACGCGATACGATGCATATATCAAGGAATTGTCTGAACATTGTCCCTTAGTTGAACCGATAGGGTTCTCTGAATGGATACGACAGACTCTCTCCGAAAGTTCTTAGAAGTTTGTAGGGGAATATAAATTTATTGAAATTGAGATAAAGGAGGAACAAATCTCATGACAGAAATTGTTAGCACAGTTAAACCGACATTAATCCAACTTATGAAAGATCATGGATTAACCAACGAGCAGCTAGCTGAGAAGACCGGAGTAAATAAGTATGTAATTCAGCGAATTAAGGACAAGCGCTTTAAAAGAGTAACGGTAGCAGATGTATTTCGTTTATTTACTTACTTTGATGTTTCTTTTGATATGGAACCCAAAGAGGTATAATTATGAGTCAATTACTAGCAGGGCGCAGTCTAAAAGAACTACGTGAACAAAGAGGTTTAAATTTCAAGCAACTTTCAGAAAAAAGTGGAGTAAACGCTAGAATCATTAGCAACATTGAAAAACACAATTTCAAGAACGTTAACGCAACTCATTTGAGACTCCTGGTGAAGTATCTAGGGCAAATATTCAATGATATTGATGAGATCCAATGTGTAGAAATCAACTGAAGCGAAGCAGAGAGGGGGTGAAAACATGGAAGAAACATTTAAGGAAGCTCGAGGAAAAAGAGGAGAACTTTTTACGGTTATTATCGCTTATCGTGATAAACGACCGGATAAAGTATATCGAATCGGATTGACTGCAGATCAAGTACAAAAGAAAATCATCGATAAGATGACCTTAGAAGAAAAGAAGGGGTGCACGGTTATCGGGTTCTCGAATTTCAGAACTGCCGACAAAGGTAATCCCGAGGGATTTAGAACATTCCACAGTTACAACGAAATTGAAAAGAGGTAGAAAATTTGATTCGTTTTAATGACCTAACAATAGAAGAAGCTCGTATCTTGAAAAGAACCATAGTAAACTATCTCAATTTTTCTCCAGCTCTTTACGTCGATAATAGAGTTATGACTGTTGAGGAAATAAATGCATTAAACCGGGATGAAATGGCACGCATTTTTTTCGATAGTCAGAGCGGTCTTGAGAAATACAAAGATTTGATCGATCAGGAATTAATCAATCCGGATGAACTGATGGATGATATCGCTTGTTATATCGATCTAAAAATTCCGAAAGCATGGCATTTCAAAACCCTTAAGAGAAAATCAATTGCCAGTAAAAAGGATTATCGAAAAATGGCAAATGAAAATCCATATATCGATATATCAATAGTGCCTGGAGCAAAGTTTAAATACTCCGAGAATTACATTGCAGAGAAAAATATCCTGCGAGCTAGTGAACAAAGAGCCGCACAACTGACGAGCGTCAGCGTATCCTCGTAAGTAATTCTTAGTAGAGTGTTATGGAGTACTCAAACATAAGCTTTAATCTCAATGTGTCATCAATTTTTTGAGATACTGAAGCGATCCAACTACATTAACATTGAATCACCCGACTATGAGACATCCTAAGGGATGTCTTTTTTATTATCAAGAAGATCATAGTATGACCATCTAGTAATACTCTAGGTTTCAAGTTTGATAGGGAACATACTTACCAATTTGCAGCGAGTTACATTTACATGATTGACTGACAAGATAGAGGGGTAAGGGGTGCCCTATTAATAAAAAGAGACCATACCCATATAGAACCGTGGGTGGAGTTTCGTGTAATAAATGGGATATGCGCGAGCCGGGTGTAGTCAAATGTTTCTCAGGTGGCTTTTATTAGTGTCTGATGAAGTGACATCATGCGAGAATATGCTGGAATGAATTGGTTGCTACCAAGATACAGATATGACATTCGGGCATGAGCTTCCGGCCAATCAAATTCAAAAATATTCACGGGGTAGCTTTTCGAGAGGGGTGTAGTTAAAGACTGCCCCCATATTAAATTTTAGGTCGTATTTCAATAAACCGCGCCATGAATTGCAAAAATACTGCAACTGTTACGCGTGTCCCGGTGTAGTCATTGCTGGTTATCATCCGATGGAAGCAGAATAACTGCATTATAGAGTGATAGTGTGATGTGATCACACCCAAACAAAAGTCAAAGTCCGTGACCACTAATCGAAGCAAATTTTTTGAATTATTTAGGGAATAATTGCTATGTCGCGAATAGTGTATTGGAGGTGATACTTATGCAGGATTTCGTTCTTGAATGCTTTGCAGATTTAATGGCTGAAGCTGATTTGATGGGAATATTAGATTATGTTCTAGAAATGTTGATAGATGAGTGATTAACTAGTATAATTAGGAAAGCCCTATCCCCCCACACTATATTTAGGGCTACCCAGCAAAAGCTGGGTTTTTAATTATTGCTAAATCTAATTTTGTTTGATATTTTTATATCTAAGGAGGACTTATAAATGGACATTTTGAAAAGGGTGGTTGATCTTTTATATGATGGCAAATATAGGCAATTTCTTATAATCACTATAACTATATTTGATTTAATTATTCCAGCCCTCGTCTTTATTCTTTTCTTTGAATTCTCGTTTTTTGTAGAACAAGATTTATTCAGAATATTGCTTATTGTTGTTACATCGAATTTTTTAATTTTTATCATCGTAGGTTCGATGATCACTGATTATTACACAATTTTCTATTCAGACAATCAAAAAGCAATAGAGAAAGAATGCAATGAGATTTTGATAGGAGATGCTGAAATTTGCACAAAGCTAGATAATTTAGTGAATTCTAAACCTAGTGATATTGAAATAATTAATCAAAATGAAAACGATCAAGATGCTAATAAATCTATACTAATAAAGGAATTGGAGAAATCAAGAGGATTATTGAATCAAAAAGTTGGATCATTTATGGAAAATACTAGAGAGGTCTATTTAAATGCTTTCTTAAGCACAATAGTTGTCATATTCTTTTTTCCGATTACGATACTAGTACTGTGGGTTTCAAATCCTGATCTTTCATTTTCTAGATTTCTAGTTTTATTCTCTTTTATAATTATACACTTTATTCAAACTTCTTTTTCTATAGTGAAAATCATAATGACAAAAATAAAGTTCAAAGAAACAAAAATTTGGTTGAAACTTCCTGCAAGAATTCTCCTCTTCTTGTTTCAAATAATCGCTCTAATCTATCTAAATCAAAACATTAGTCAGTTCTTAACTTAAGCAAAGTTGTTTATTCTTCTATCGCATTCACTAAATAATGAATATGAATGTAGTTATAATTGGTGGATATTAGTAAAGGATACTGAGTATAAACATAGAGGAGATTCACATGGGCGATCCGACAATAAAGCCAAAAAAGACTGCTGAGCAGTTAGTTGATATACTTGAAGATAAGGGGATTACATTTTCAGGATTCAAAAGAAATGATGCTATAGATTTTTTGAACAAGAATAACAACTACTTTAAGTTAACATCATATAGAAAAAATTTCCCTACTCAATTGAATCATGAAAATAAAGTTGTTTATATCAATCTAGATTTTGAACACTTAGTGGTTTTATCAAGAATTGATATGCAACTTCGTTATTTTTTGATGAGAATGTGTCTAGATATTGAGCATTTTGTCAAAGTAATGTTAATGAGTGAAATTGCGAATAATCCAGATGAAAACGGTTATGATACAGTTAATGAGTTCATAAGCAACAATCAAAAAGGTGATAGAAATAAAATTATTGAGGAGATAATTCGAAACTCTGACACAATCTACTTTTCAGGATTACTGTCAAAACATGGGATCACTAGGGATACTGTGGCCATATCAAATTTTCCTATATGGGCATTTATTGAAGTGATATCATTTGGGACATTGATAACATTTCTAGATTTCTATTATAAAAAATATAACGTACCACAAGTTGGTCTTCAATACTTTATGAATAAAGTTAAGCAAGTTAGAAATGCTGCTGCTCATAGTGCGTGCATGATAAACAATCTCTATGCTGACAAGAATAATTATACACATAGACCAAACTACAAAGTAACTAAGTTTGCTGGAGATGCTAAAATAGGGGAAAAAATGCGCAAATCAAAGTTCTCAAATGAGGTAATCTATCAAATCACCGTTGTTTTTTACGTTCACCTCAATTTTGTTAATAGCCCAAACTTGAAGAGAACCAGATACACCGAGCTTAAGGAATTAGTTGAACAAGCAAAGTTGAAATCCAGAGATCTATTTAGTAAAAATGATGTGATTCTATCTTCATATGAAATGTTGAGATTACTATCTGAGTACCTTTATGGACAAGTTAGTCTTGACGCAAATGTAGATTAGTGGTATATTATATACACAAATCAAAAACGAAAGTTTTTGCAAGAACGGAGTGGCAATGCCACGGCTGTTCTATTTTTTTATCATCACATCATTTTGGATTCACCACAAATTCACCAAATTTTTCAGAACATGTAAAAATGTTACTTTCACGAGTTTGTAAGATATATCAAAATATGCACTAAATAGTACACATTTCTACATTTTGCAATCACTTACTTACTCGTATTTATTCCATAAATGCAAATCTCATGTCCTCCGCCAGTTGTAAATAAACCTACGATTTCGTGGGTTTTTTTATGTTTTTGCATACTAAGTAGAGGAACACTGAAGATGAAACTTTCGTGAATCTCAAAAAGCCGTGACAAATCTTGTCAAATCGCGTTATAATAATGACATGACAAGACCACAATCGGTTGTACCTGACAGATATTAGCTGTTTAAAATGATGGAGATAAAATCGTTCCATGAAAAGAAAAGTTAAGCGCAGATTAAAACAGAAATACAAAGATAAATTATGGCTGGCAGCCATTATCGGATTTTCTTTTGTGGCATTATCTGTTTTCAGTGTAATTTATATTCCGAATCGTCTGATTGATGAACTTACGATCGAAGCCGGCGATTTTAAAAGACTGAGTGAAGAGCAGTTTATCATAACCAGTGATCAGGGGATATTTACTGAGGAAGTAGAAAACATAGATTTGACCGTTCCGGGGATTTATACGATCCGTGTCAAAATTGGGTTTATGACTTATCGATCCAAACTGATTATCATCGATACGCAAAAACCACGAGTCACATTGCGACAGATCATATCACCCATCGGCAAAGAAATCGAACCGGAAGATTTCGTTTCTACCGCTATCGATAATACACAGCTGCATTATGAGTTTCTACAAGCACCGGACCCCTCGATATTGGGTATCCAGCAAGTTAGCATCCTTATATCTGATTTAGGTGACAATCGGATCATTGAAACGACTTCCGTTTTGATATCTAAAGTCAAGGAAAAGGTAACGATTGAAGCGGGCAGTCCGACTCCGGTACTGGAGGATTTTTTGTTGGATGAAAAAACGAACGAAGAGTTTATCACTAACATCCAATCATTGAAATTAGCCGTCGGAATATATCCCATTGAAATCAGAGTAGGCGAGCGGACCCTTATTTCACAATTGGAAGTCGTGGACACGGTAGCTCCTACGGCAACTCTTGTGGAAGTTAATGCGTTTGTTACGGACACGATTCCTGCCAGCCGTTTTGTTAAGGACATCACGGATGCCTCGGCAGTTACGGTAACATATAAAGATAATATTGATTTGACCGCTCAGGAAGGAACGTTTGAACCGGTCATACTGCTTACCGATGCCGGGAATAACGTGACCGAACTGATTGGCAAGATCGTTGTAATCAAAGATACCGAAGCTCCTGTATTCAGCGGATCGGGACTGAAAGACCGCACGGTTTATGTCGGTGAGAGTTTCAATGTTAAGTCGCAAGTGTATGCCAGAGACAACCGTGACGGCAGTGTTTCGGTTTCGGTCAGTGGCAGTGTCGATTTTAAGAAAATCGGTACTTATCCGATTACTTTTACCGCAAAAGATAAAGTCGGTAATGTGGCAACACATAAAATCACGATTACAGTAAAAACACATCCTCCTTTTGAAGCCAAAGGGGATACCGGTAACTCAGAACTTAATGCGGTGATCGACCGCCTGTTTGCGAAAATGTTGCATGGGGATATGTCAAAATATCAGATCACAAGAGAAATATATGATTTTGGCCGTACGATTCACTATCAGGCAGGTCCTTGGGAGTCAGAATGGACCGAACGTGCCTTGTGGACGATTAATAACCGCATCGGCAACTGTTACGGACGAATGTATGCGATGGAGGCGATGTTTGTCCGTGCCGGTATCATTAATCGTGAGCGCATTAAATATAATGGGGAACACTCTTGGAATCAGGTAGATATCGGTAATGGCTGGCAAAACATCGATATTGGGTTTTCCAATGTATTTCTGGTTTCAGACAGTTATCTGATCAATCGGGCTCTGACGACATCAACGATCAAAGACGATAATTGGCATACCGAAGTTCCCATCTACGGTACCGTGATCGTTTCGCACATCGATGATCAGAAGGGAACGATGATCACATCTAATGTGGTGCTCAGCGGAATCGTCGGAGCACGTTACACGACTTCCAGCGTCAGTATCAGCGGATATACGTTTGTTTCAAGTTCCGGAAGTACCGGCGGTACTTTCAGTGAATCAACGGCATATGTGGTTTACCGATATAGAGAGAATGAATAAGGAGATAATATGAAAAAGTTATTCGCGTGTTTGGTTGTATTAATTTTGATGGCCGGATGCGGTTCTGATGAAAACAATGAAAATGACTATGCTTTTACGGTCAGCGGACTTGATATCGTCATGGGTGAAGCAGCCGGTGATTTTTTGACCAAGACAGGGTCGCCGTCAGATAAGTATTCTGCTCCTTCCTGCGCCTTTGACGGTGATGATACGGTGTACGATTTTGGCAGCTATCAGATAACGACTTATATGACCAATGGTAAAGAAATATTTACCGGAGTATATTTACTTGATGGCAGTCACTCGACCAAAGAAGGCATTAAAATCGGTTCTGGTCTGTCTGATATGTTGGCTGTTTACGGAGATGATTATCAGGAAAATTATGGTGCATACACGTATTCCAAAGGACTGACTGATTTATCCTTTGTCGTTATCAACGATGTGATCACTTCAATATCCTATTTGCATAAAGTTGAATAGAGATCTCGGGAGGTAGTATGGTTTTTAGCTCGCCGGTCTTCATTTTCTTGTTTTTACCGATGGTCTATCTGATCAATCTGGTCATACCGAAGAAATTCAGTAATGGCTTTTTATTAGTTTTTTCACTGCTTTTTTATGCATGGGGCGAGCCGCTCTATGTTTTTTTAATGATTGCCAACGGATGGGTCAATTACCGACTGACGATTCAAATGGATGCAAATCTGAATCGTCGGAAATTATATATGATCATCGCTGTCATTTTTAATATCGGGATCTTGACTTTGTTCAAGTATGCTGATTTTTTCATCGGCACTCTCAATCAGTTACTCAGTCTTGAAATCTCACAGCTTCAGTTGCCATTGCCCATTGGAATATCCTTTTATACGTTTCAAACGATGTCCTACGTGTTCGATGTTTACCGAAATGAGACCGGTGTACAGAAGAACTATTTTCATCTGTTGCTGTATATAACATTTTTCCCTCAACTGATTGCCGGACCGATCGTCAAGTATCACGATATTTCCGAACAAATCATATCACGCACTGTGACCCTTTCAAACACGGCCAACGGACTGCGCCGGTTCGTGTTTGGCCTTTCCAAGAAAGTCCTTTTGGCAAACTACATGGCAGTGATTGCGGATCGATTGTTCTCATTACCCAACAGTAATATATCTACCGCTGTTGCATGGATTGCTGCAACCGCCTACCTTTTTCAAATCTATTTCGACTTCTCCGGATATTCTGATATGGCCATCGGAATGGGAGAGATGTTTGGTTTCCACTTCAAGGAGAACTTCAATTACCCGTATATAGCAACATCGATGCAAGGATTTTGGCGAAGATGGCACATCTCCTTGTCCTCTTGGTTTCGCTTGTATGTGTACATTCCGTTGGGAGGCAATCGAAACGGAAGGACAAGAGCCTTACTCAATCGTATTCTCGTATTCTTTTTGACAGGCTTATGGCACGGGGCTTCGTGGACTTTTGTTATCTGGGGATTATATCACGGGATATTCTTAATGCTGGAACAGACGGTGATCAAGGTTGAAAAATGGCCGATAATGATACGATGGATGTATATGATTCTGGTTGTGATGATCGGATTTGTGATTTTTCGGTCCGATAATTTCAATCAATCGGTTACGATGATTCAATCGATGTTTGTTTTTGTTCCATCTTCTGTTGAAACACTCAAAGAATTGATGATCGTGTGGACACCATGGAGCATGATCATGTTTGCCATCAGTATGATTGCTTCAACTCCGATAGCAAAATCATGGCGTACGAAGTTGAATGCAGAACTGACTCAGAGTTTTTCCTATGGAATAGCTTTGGTACTTTGGATACTATGCCTGACCAGTCTGGCCGCAAACACATATAACCCGTTTATTTATTTTAGGTTTTAGGGGGAGGGAAGATGAAACACTATCTGAAACTCATATTTTGCATCGTTATATTGGGAAGTGCACTGTTTCCGATGTTGGGCACCTTAGCGGGAGCTGATTCTCCAAACTTGGATAAAAGTGCACGATCGCCCTTACCGTCATTGACAGACAACGGGTTGATCAACTGGTCATATACGAAACAGTTTGATGAATTTTATACGGATAATTTTTCTTTCAGAACCTACTTGATCTCTGTTTATAATGGCATTTTTGAGCGGCTGATCAAATCCAGCGGGAATAAACAGGTCATCGTCGGTAAAGAAAATTTCTTGTTCTTTGAAGAGACTCTCGATGATTATCTGAAAGTCAACCAGTTGAGTGATCATGATATTCAGCGCCTTAATGAGGTTCTGAGGATTCAAAATAGTATTTCAAACAGGTTGTCGGTAAAGAGTTATTTCATGGTCATCCCAAACAAAGCGAAAGTATATGGAGAGTTTATGCCTGAAAATTATCGAGTGATTGGTGATTTGGATTCGCTAGATAAAGTCAGAGAATCGATCTCTGCCATGGAATACATTGATGTTTATCCGGCACTGATGAATGAGAAGGAGAAATCGGTAGACATTTTGTACCACAAAAGAGATTCGCATTGGAATAATCTGGGGGCTGTTATCGGTTATAAAGTACTGATGGAAACCATAGGTAAAGATCCTCTGTTGTTGGGACAACCGCATGGAAAAACTGACTGGCAGGGAGATTTGGATAGAATGCTGTATCCGGCATTTCCTAGAACAGACCAACAATTTTATTTTGAGTTGCCCGGTGAGTTCATTTTTACCAAGGCGATACGCAGCTTTGAGGATTTGGACATCCAATCCAGAAACTCTGATAAGACCGGGAAGTTAGTGATGTTTAGGGATTCTTTTGCCAATGCGCTGATTCCATTTATATCTGAGTCTTTCAATGAGGTCAATTACTTCCGCAGTTTTCCGGCAGATTACACCAAAATCCCATCCGACACGGAGATACTGATTTTTCAGGTTGCTCAGCGCAATCTCAATTGGTACTTACAGGCAACACCGATCGTATCTTTGTCGGGCAAGGATGAGACCGTCATGCCATCGCGTAGCATCGAACTGGATTTCTCAGTCGAACAACAACAAAGGTCAGGCCTAAATTACTTAAATGCGCGGTTCTCTGATCAAGAGTCAGCACAAATGATCACGGCGATCAGGATCAAATCTCAAGGATTACTGTATGATGCCTTTCCCATCTATCAAGATACTTATTTCGAGGATGATATCATCGAACTGGGTTTCTCGTTATACACCTCTGTGCCGATTGATCCGCTGGCGATGGAAGTATATGGGTTTATGGATGGACATTGGATCAGAATTGAGTAATGAAAAAGCAAACTAAGGTTTGCTTTCAGACTGTCGACAAAGTAAGTCGGCAGTTTTTTTGTATTTTGAACACGAAGAACCTGATGATAAAATAGAAGTATCAAGAGGGCTCGCTAATGATAACGAAAACGAACCAA
>JAVBWK010000011.1:0-85452 GCA_036677505.1 Erysipelotrichaceae bacterium | reverse complement strand
GAAGCACTCCTTGTTCATGTTTGGTTGCACAATCATTGTACAAGTTTGAGCTTCCTTTTTCTATAGAAGTTGAAATCTATAGACAATGCGTTTACACAAAATATTTTATACTACCGCCAAGGTTATGAACGGTTGATAATATAATAGAGATTAATCTGTGTTCATCAATTAAAAATGACATTTATGATATTTATTTGTTACTGCTGTCACAAAATTTGAAGAAAAAACAAGGGATTTTTGGAACTGAAGCATAATTAATAGTAGGGGGTGAGATAATGGAACTATCATTTGTAATCGAAATGTTTGGTGAAGCAATTGCTGAGATTCGCATTCATCAGGTACTAGAGCAATTTGAAGAACAGATAATTGATTTGATTTTGATGTAGTATAAAGGCTGCGATTTACTCTCGCAGCCCTTTTATTTGATTTTTGTTTCAATGGCATCGATTCGACGATGTGCTGCTTTGGTCGACTCTTCTACCCTTCCAATCCGTTCAGAGTGCTGGTTGTGTCGGTCCTGAAGCTCGTCATGATCCTTTCTGAGTCCAATGGCCATATCCAGCTTCGCGTTGACCATCCCTTTCCACTCAGAATCATTGATGATCCGGGTATCTCTTCCGCGTATCCAACCGGCCAGACCCACAAAGCAACCGACCAACGCTATGATGACCGATATGCTGAAGGACGTGTCGGGGGTCATTGCCGTTCCTTGAATAACGATGTATGTTTGAAATAAGCGGTGATATAGCGAGACCCGACCTCTCCTTCCGGTGCATGAGTCAGGGTTGAACATCCAAAGGAGTAAGGAGCATTTGGTAAGTGTTTAATGATTTTCATACGTTTGTTTTTATAGGTTGGGGTCGTTCTTCCTGACCCTAAGCTGCTGGATCGTCCTACACCATGAACATAAACGATGTCCCCAGGTTTGAGCGAAGTGGGAGTTTCATTACTCACATAATCGATGTAATTATAACTTCCCCAATAAGCCCATGTACGGATCGTATCGTTGCTCTGGGTAACTCCCCATTTCTTCCAAGCAGGAGTCGATTCAATGTATTGCCGGTTGCCCTGGTCATCCTTTCCTATATATATACCCACATGTCCCAAATTCTGAGTAAAGACGAGGATCCCTGGAAGATCCGGCATATCCTTCAGATCTCCCTTCTTGGGACAATCGTTGTACATCATCCGAACATTCTGATCGGAACCTTTGGGAAAGTTGTACTGGACGACTCCCGGTCGCTGTTCCCACAAGTACCCCTTAATCAACCCACAACAATCAAAGCATGCTTTTCCAATGCCGGCTTGGATGGTTTGCTGGTGGGTGATGGTGTGAGCGCACTTGAGGACATTAACGCGGCGATCGATCATCGCTTGGGTCAATACCCTGCCAAATCCGCCCAGCATATAAATGGTTGGTGTATTCAATTTGCTTTTGGTATACTCAACGAGTCCCAGGTTCGTCTTGCTCAATGCTCAGTTCCTCCTGTTCTTGTAAGTATTCAATCTCTAGTGAATAATCCAGATCGATAATCTCTTCTTCACTTTGTGGTTTCTTTTTCATGTGATTCCTTTCTAGTGGCTTTCCACCCAATTGCTATCCTTATAATGTTTTACAGGTTTTTCACTCCACGCTGTACCGGTCCAAACTTTAACCGGCTTTTCAACGATATTTACGCCATCCCACACCTTAATCTGACCTCCGGTTTTGTAGGTCACTTCAATCCACAGGGCTTGATTGCTGTAGGTGGAGTCGGTGGTGAAAGTGGTGGCTGGTGCACTTTGACTGTCATCGTTACGGTCGATGGTATACCCACTGCTACTGGTGTTTACTCCATATTGCAGTGCCCGTCCACTTTGATTGGAGCGTTTTCCATATCCGATCCAAAGCAAGGTCCCCGCTTCAATCAGCGGCTGATCAAAGGCGAAGGTATAGGTGACCATTGTTCCGGGAGTATTGAATGTGTTATTGGGTGAATGGGTGTGGTTGGATTGGGCAATCAAAGAACCATTGCTGCGATTCCAGATGGCTCCCCAGACAATGGGTACATCCGTATCATTGACGCGTGCTAGCTTTAAAGATAACGATAGGATCTTTCCTCGTTCGGGCATCACGGAGCGAAGTCCAATGTTGGCATGATACGGGACTCCACCCCAATAAGCATTGTTCACCGTCGGTTGAATGCCAAAAGTTTTGGTTGCCATCGTCTAGTTGGTATCGATCCATAGGTCCCCCACCACTGGATTAAGCGGAGCCGAGATGCCTACATGAATCTTCTTTCCATTGATCTTGAGTGAATCGACCGCTTGCCCGGTCGAGGATAGTTTGCTATTGAGTTGAGTTTGAATCGAGGAAGTCACTCCCGAAAGATGACCCAGCTCGGTCGTGGTCAGTGAGCTGGACGAAACCTTTCCGTTGGCATCGGAGACCACCACCCGATTGTCGGTCAGGTTATTGCTGACGATGGAAGAGGCTGCTCCGGTGATGGACGACTGTTTGCTGTTGAGCTGCGATTGGATAGATGAGGTGATTCCACTGAGTTGCCCTAACTCTGTAGCAGTTATGGAACTAACTGATACTTTGCCGCTGACATCGGATTGTAAAGCTCTAGAAACCGTTAAGTTATTGCCGGAAATCGTCGATGCCGCCCCTGTGATCGTTGCTTGTTTGCCATTGATTTGGGCCTGAATACTTGAAGTACTTCCGGAGAGATGGCCCAACTCCTGGCTGGTCACGCTGCTTACCCCAAGCTCCCCGTTGCCGTCAGTAATCAACGAGCGATTGGCGGTCATGTTCGGGATATTGGTAATGGTTGACGCCACAAAGCCACATTCCGAACTGTTGGTGCGCGTATCGGAAATCATCCCCGAGGTAATGGAACTCGCTCCTGCCGGGATTGATATCGTTGCTAAAGACAGTTCTATCATCTGAGCATCTCGAGTTACACTTGGGGCAACAGGCGATGAAGCAGCGGTTCCTTGTTTATGAACCAAGGTGATTTCCCGGTTACTGAGATGAAGCCGCAAAACCAACCGATCGACACGAGGTAAAACTGGATCTGCAGTGATGAGGATCGATTCATCCGCATCTGCCACAAAGTAGTATCCATTAATCCAGGCTTTGCCGGCTTTGACGCGAATCGTCAGTCCGGTATCCGGTTGCACTTGCAAGGAGGTTGTTGGACTTGGAAAGATGCCATTGCCAATAAAGGTCGCAAAGTATTCCGCAAACTCATTGGCCGAATACAATCGATCGTTGTTGACACTATTGAAAAATCCACTGCGCATGGCCATCGATTAATCCTCCTGTCCGGTTCCCTGGGGTTCTTTCAGCGCAATGGAAAGTTGAGCCGGTTGTGTTTTTAACTTAAAGGCTTCCATCAGCTTTTGTAAGTCACCCACAATATAGACACCTAATACGGTCGAAACAATGACGGTTAGAGCATTGAGAATGTCGAGTTGTCCAACCCCTTCCACATCGATGATCGGTATCACTTTCGCAATTAAAACCAATCCTGCAATCGATAGATAAATGCTGATGCCTTTGATGCATCCTTGCATCAGTTTCTGTTTATCAAACTCCAGTTTGGTGGAGGCAATGGCCACTCCCAACAAGATATTGACCAATAATGCGATGGGCAAGGCCATCATCAGTTGAATTAACATAAACATCCTTTCTATGCGGTGCGTTGCCACATGTATACTGATAAATACGGAGGAAGATGACTTGAGGATCCGGTGGCAGGTGGGGTTGTGGTCGAAGTCGAACCGCGGACATCTGCTCCACCACCGACCGTCGCTGTCGCGGATCCATAGGTGCCCGATACCCGATGACTAGCCGTCCAGGTCGCTTGTGCATAAGGAACGGTGCCATCCTCGCGAAAGTAAATATACCCGGATGCCCCAGTCACGGTGGCCCATAAATCGCCATCCCCACCGCTTTCAAATCCAGCTCCGTGTTTATGCGGTGCAGATGTATGAGTGTGGTTTTCACTTCCACCCATTGTCCCTGCTCCATAACTAGTTCCCGAAGCGACCAAGAAACGGTTTTGAATCGCACTCCAGGTTCCGCCAAATAACGTGGCGGGTGAAGTGGAAACCGTCGACATATATATCGATCCCACCGGGTAGATTTTGTTAAGAAAGTCGGTGATCTGTGAAGCGGTATGGGTATGGTTGCTGGCTGCTTTGCCATTGAGCTGGGTTTGGATTGCAGAGGTTACGCCAGAGACATAGGTTAACTCCGTACTGGTGACACTGCTTTGAGTGATCTTGCCACTGGCATCAGATGTCAGCGAACGGTTAGCAGTGAGATTGCTGGAAGTCACCGAACTGGCAGCTCCGGTAATCGTCGCTTGTTTGCCATTGAGTTGCGTTTGGATAGCGGAAGTTACTCCCGCCAGTGTCCCGATTTCCTGCGAAGTTATTGCTCCTGTTGTCAGCTGGCCGTTGGTATCAGTCAGGACGGCTTTATTGGAGGGTAACGTGATGGTGGCGGAGGATCCACTGCCGGAGGTATCGGATTCAAAGGCTTGTTGAAGTCCACCTAAAGATTGACCAAAGATGGGGATGACCCGGGCTCCCAGTTCATCCATCACTTCCGTAATCTCGCTCACTTGAACATGCAGCTGCTTGTTCCAACGGGGCATCTCAATCGATACGATATCTCCCAAATCGAAGTCCCGTCTCGCTTGAAAAGCACCCTGCACATCCACTTCCGATTCAAAGCACTCGATTTCCGGTTGTAAGGCTTGCCAGCCTTTTTGAATCAATACATCGATATACTCTTGCTCGCTGAGTTCCTCTTCCCAGCGCTGATCTTTCGCATTCACAAAGACTTCTTTTCGCGCGAGTCCTTCCTCATCGCCCACCTGCACCAAGATTCGCTCTTCCCCTTCTCCCTGACCACCCACCAACGCTAGATTGCTGGTGAAGCGTTGGTTTCGCTGATAACGGGTGCTTCGCAGATTCTCATAATCCTCACTGAAGACGACTTTCGGTACGTCGGTTTGATGGCCACTTCGATCGACGGGTTGATAACAAATGAAGTTGAGTTTCTTCTCCATCGGATCTAAATGGATGTCCCAACCAATGTGATGGGTCATCGTGAGCTGGTTGAGGGTTTGGCTCAGGTTTCGATAGGTCACTTGCATCGTGACGGAAGGGGTCAATCCCAACAAGGGTCCCAGCTGTAAGTTAGGGATGCTGCGCTTGGGATCCTGGGGCTCGATACAACAGGCACTGACCAAAGATCGCATGACATTCTCCACCGTGTTGCTTACGGTTAATCGTTCAAAGATAATCCGCGAAGACAACAACGATGATCCCAGACGGCCGGTGCATTTGATCCACTGTCCTTCTTCAGATTGCTGAAACTCGATGCCCTCGATAACTCCAAACTCTTTGGACTCCTCTTTGGTGATCCAATGTTGCACTTGGCAGAGTTGTTGATGTTGGTCAGTCATCGGAACGATGATTTCAAAGTCCCCGGATTGGGTAAAGCAGCGATGCCAGATACACGACTGGAAGGAATCGATGATCCCCAACAATTCGATGGAGGTATTGTAGATATGAAAGTACATGGTTTATACCCCGCTAATCTTCGGTCGATAGGTCAGCTGTGTCAGTAATGACGCACTGCCAGAATCACTGGTCGCAAAGAGGATGTTGTCTTTCTCCTTGAGTTGAAAAAAGGTTGAACCTAGCTTTAAGGTATTGAAACGATTGATTTGCGAGGATCCTTGAATCTCTTCAATACGTTTATGACCCAGATCGGTTTGAATTTCGATGATCTGACCCGGGGTCATCGTAAGCATCAACTGAATGGTTTCTCCGGTGGTCATGTGAATCAGTTTGGGATTTTCTACCGGGGCAATGCATTGAAATCGAACCGTAAATCCGCAGGGAATATCACCGAAGTTCACCGCATTGATGGCGGTTGCCGGGGTAAGTGTTCCTATGGGGGATCCAGTGGTAGATAAGGCTAAGGGAAAAGATAAAGTCGCTTCAATGGAAGACATCTCCAAAACGACTGAATCTTCCGTTTCAAAATAGGGTTGCGGACAAATCAGGGAGATAATGGCACGCAAGGGCCAGGCCATAGGCACGATTTCAATACTTTCGCAAATTGCATCAATGCTCACGGTTTGCTCTTTTAAGGCTATCGTCACCGTGCCTTTTTGCTTGATTTTAAAGATGTCATACAGCCGTCGTCGATTGACTTCCGCATCCGATAAGACTTGAAGGGTCAGAACAATGTTGCGTTGTTCGATCTTTGATTGAAGAAAGATTGAACCATCCATCTGAGGCAGACTTCCGCATTGAATCAGGGCTTTGGGGGGTTGTAACCCTTGGATAGCGATCAATCCATAGGCTTGCTCATCATTGATCCAGGTCTTGAGTCCATTGAGGTTGGTGTAAGTTAGGTTCATGATTACCCCTTCAGAACGATGGCTTGTATCATCGCTCCGGCTTGTTGGGTTTGTCGATAGACTTCAAAAGCACTCAGGGCTTTGGGTGATTGGATCGTCTGATGAATGACCAGCGAAGTTCCATTGTTGCCGGATGGACTTGAAGACCTATGGGAAGGTTGTGTGGGTGAAAATGTCGGGATGGCTTGTTGGATCTGACGCTGCACATCCACAAACTCCTGTTGAAAACCAACTCCCAACCCCAAAGCCATATTCTCACCGATCCCCGCAAAGACTTTCGAGGGCGATTGAATGCCCAACAGTTTCTTTGCGCCATTGACGATCCCGCTAAAGAATTTACCCACTTGATCCGAAAACCACTGACTCATGCCGGTGATCCCGGACCATACGCCTTTGACGATGTTAGTCCCTATCTCTTTAAACCAGTCACCAACCTTCGACAAGGTTTGAGGAATGGTCACGGTAAAGAACGTACCAATATCGGAAACGACCTTGCTTATGGTCGCAAGAATATCAGAGAATATCTTTTTCACCGCATTTCGGAAATCTTCATTGGTGTTCCATAAGATGATCAGTCCCCCGACCAAAGCCGCAATCAGGGTAATGATGATCCCAATTGGATTGGCCGCCATGACGATGTTAAGCAAGGCCTGCGATAAAGTCATGCCTTCTGTCGCCAGTTTCCATCCTTTGATGGCACTGACCAATCCCTGCAACATCGTGACCACATTCCAAGCCAATAGCCCGGTCGCAATCGCCCCAATTAACGCGGTCAGATTGGGACCGTTTTCGATCACGAATCGAATGAAGTTTTGAATATTCTCAATTATCGCAGGCATCGATTCTTTGAGTTGGTTAATCAAATCATTGATGATGGGTGCCAGCTCCGCCATTGCTTCATTGATCAATCCTTGGGTCGAGGCCTTTAGCGTTTGCATGTTATCATCAAAAGCTCCTAAAGCACTGACCCCCTCTTCACTGACGATTGCCCCCACCAGGTGAGCTTCTTGGGACAGCCGACGTAACTCAGCGGATCCGGCTTTGATCAGTGGATTGAGTTCGGTGGCGGATTTGCCAAAGAGTTGCATGGCCAACGCATCGCGCTCGGTTTCATTGGTCATTTTCCCCAGAGCATCAATGGCTTCATAGAACACCTCTTTGTTGTTACGTAAGGTTCCATCGACATTGAGGATCTCCACCCCCAAACGTGCATAGGCTTTCGATTGCTCATTGATTTTACCGGATTGAGTGGCTTGTTGGGCTATGCCCATTGTCCGGGTCAGTTTATTCATCGAAGAGGTCATCGTTTCGACGGAGACATCGACGAATCGTGCCGCATAATCCAACTCTTGAAGTTGGGTTACGGAGATGCCGGTTTTATTGGATAAGGTAATCAAGTCATCCGCAAACTTTCCTGAATCACTCATCAGTTTAGCAATCGCGACGGTAGCAGCGGTTGCGGCTGCGGTCAAGGCAACCAGCGCTTTTTTGCCTATCTCATTGATGGAGGAAGTTAGTTCTTCCGTCTTTTTACGCAATTCTTCTTTCTTCTTGGTGGTTTCTTCGGTTTTCTCAATGATGTCTTGGAAGGCTTGTTTGGATTGGGTCAGTTCTAGCTTGTTTTTATTGAGGGCTTCAGTCTCTTTGTTGATCTGGATTTCCAAGGTTTGGGCGGCTTTGGAATGCTCGCCTGAGGTGGCAATAATAGATTGATGTTGAAGTTTGAGAGCTTGTACTTTTTGCTCTTGGACATCCACAATGGTGGAGAGGGATTTGATTCGGGCACTGAGACCATCGGCCTGATTGCCCCAGGAACCCATACTGGCCGCTGCCGCTTTAAACTCGGAATCCGCGATCCGGATTAACCGATTGGCTTCACTGATCCCGGCTTTGAGGTCGGTGGTATCCAGTGTCCATTTCCCCCCGATGATTTCATTGTTGGCCATATTGACTACCTCCTAGAACCATTGCACCTGATCCGCATACACTCGCTTTCGCGTGGGCTTGTTTGACGTCGAGGTTGGGCTTGATTGGATGACTTTTCGAATCAATCCAAGTACTTCACTGGCTTGGGTGGCTCGAAGTCGAATCGGATCCAACGCTGGAAACATCGAGCACAGCTGTTGGATCATTTGAAAAAGCAGGAGCGAGGCTTTTTCCGCTATGGGATCCTCACATCCTGTTTTTTTTCGCTTGTGGAACCAATCGTCTGAACGATGGATACGATTTGCGCAAAGCATGTTTTGATATCATTGACATCCGCCAACCGCAACAACTCTGGAGTCAGCCCTGGGAATACGCATTGAATGAACTTTCCCATTGCGATATAGGATTCTTTTTCACTTTTGCCTTCGAGGGTTTCACTTAGTTCGACAACATCTTCCACCAGTCCCCAACGAATGCGAGGCTCATCGAATTCTGCGATGATCTCATTGTTATTGTCATAGATTTTTAGATTGATGCTGGATTGCATGGCGGTCTCCTATGGGGTTGGGGTGATCAGGGTCAGATTATCTGGGGTGACGACTTGGGTAAACCAGGCATCCACATTGGCTTTGCCATCCCTTGCATCCACAACGATTTGCTTGCTCGAGCGCTTTTGATTGTTGGGCAAGGTGAAGCGATACTTGGTGGTAATCCCGGTAAAAATCAGTTTATGATTGTGGGTATCGGTCGAAGCATCTTTGGCTTTCGCACCTTCTTCATCCAATCGGAAGGTCCCCTTATGTCGCCACACATAGCGATACGTCCCATCGGTAAACCGCAAGCGATAACCAATCGCAAAGTATTTCGTCTGGGTCTCTCCGGTATCCAACAGTGCTCCGGTGGTGGTATCGGTCGTTTTCCCCAACAGTCGGGCGACCAAACCAATGGGCAAGACCGGCACCGTCAAAGTGGCTTCATCAAAGCCTTCCGCCGTGACGATCAGATACGGCTGATTGTCATAGTATTTCGCTTCACTGGAGCGCTCCGTTTTTACGGTGATTTCCCCAGCCGGGGCTAGAATCTCCGGGGATCCGACGGTATATGCGGTGCTATCATCCAGAGTGATTTCCGCAAAGTACAGGGAGTCAAACCCCTGATATTCTTCATAGACGTAGTTATTGGGCATGGTTGAACATCCTTTCTGTGGTATGGATTTCCATCAGCCATCCATAATGTTGACCAAAGAAACCTTGGTCATGTCCTCGACTCTCCCGCACAAATCCACCCTCTTTGATGAGTTGAGTGATGGTATCCGGAAGGGTTTTAATGATCGACATCTTGGTCGAGTAAATCATCAGCTGGATCCGAGTCGTTAGACGTGTCGGTTGATTATCATAGAACCCATGATCGATGGAGTCGATGATTTCATAAGTAATCATCGTTTCTGGAATCGGCTCACTCTCACTGATGGAACCTTGAACTCGAATGTCTACTCCCAGAGGAGCTAAGCAAAGGATCAACACATCACGTACATTCATCTCTTTATCTCCTTCAGTAAATCATTAAGGGTTCTCTGTTGAATTGCTTGCGCACTTTTTCTGCATCGTTGGATGGCGGGTCGAATAAAAGGTCGAGCCCGTTGACGCGGGGTTCCATATTCTAGAAACAAGGCTGGAAGTCCTCCGGCTTTGATACTGAATCCGACCTCCAATGTGCAGCGATTGCCTTCCCATTGAACTTTTTCCGGGGATTTTAGCGCAGACTCTGTCAAGCCAGATCGTCGGTGTTTCTGGATGACTTGTTGTAGATCCTGATGAAAAGGTTGCGCACTGGCGAGAATCGCTTTTTCAGCGGCTTGATTGATGTCGCCCCCCATCTTCTGGATGGCCGTCAACAATTCCTCAACACCCGTCAACTCAAGCTTTAGGGAGTTTTTGCTCATTACACACCCCCGCTGAGTTTGCGCAGTCGCAACTGCATATATTGATTTCTCATTTCATAATTCTCCGGATCCCCGATGATTTCCCACTCACTGTTATCGGATAATAGGACGATGCGATCAGGGGACTGAATGTCCTGGCGATACCAGGTCGTTAAGGTGGCGGTAGAGATATTAAGGATCTGTCCATTGACGACAGATTCTGTTCCGCCAAAAGTTTTGAAGTTACAGAAGACGATCGGATCATCCGCTTCGATATACACACTTTCTGGGGCTCCACTGACCCAAGCTAGTTGTCGTTTATAGAGTTTGACCGGGGTCGTTAAGGCATGGATTTCTTTAGGTTTAGCCACTGGATTCCTCCTGCACATGAGATTGAGCAATCAATTGAACCAGTCGTTGCATAAACATCAAACTGAATTGCGTCTTGCCACTTTCTTGTGTCCAACTATCCGCCACTCCTCGAATCAAACAACCGACAGAAGCATCACTGTTTAAGACCTCAGGTGTTACTCCAGCCGATAAACAGTACGCTTTGACATCGTTGAGATGTCTTTGTACGGTGCTATCTTGATAGGTTCCGGTCACACCCAATCCTTTTTTGACTTCAATTAGCAGCTCAGCTTCCGTCATGAGTTACTTCCTTTTTAGGTGGCTTTCTTCTCGATTAAGACAAAGCCATTGGCGCTGACAACATTACCACCGACAAAGACACTGCCTTTGACCGCCAACATGCCCTTCTTAAATGCGGCATCTTCAGAGACCTTGATTTCATACTGGCTAAAGAGCGCCAGCTCATAAGCATTGGGGGTTCCATAGATCATACAGGTAGTGGTGGCAGGGGTCGTAGCGACGGATAGCGCTTTTAAGGCACTATTGATGATGTATCGAACCGATAATCCGCCTTCTTTGATGATCCCGGCATTGGGATTAGAAACATCCGGAGTGATCTCATACACGGACTTTTTATCCGCACCACGAACATCTCCAAAGGCAATCAAGTCTGCTTTATTGAGCAACAGGATCGCATTGCCAACCACGTTTTCATCACCCCCATACGACATCGCGATGGTGCGAAGGGTCGACTCATCGATGGCTGTGATTTCCAGCGCGCCATCGGTAATGGCCGGTGCGTTGATGATCCCGGTGATTTCGGCTGGGGTTGCGGCTGGATTTCCCAATGGGATCAGCTTAGCGACTTTCTTGCGTAGGGCAATGAGCGCTGCTTGACGTACCTTCGCCAAGTATTGAACCGGAGTCAGCTTGGTAACTTCTTCCGAGACTTCGGTATAAATCGTGATTTTAACCGGCTTGATGGATGCATAGTCAAAGACCGGTTCACCATCGGAATAATCATTGCCTTCCGTCGTGATACCACCTTCGCTATATCCCACCACAAAAGGTACTTCGTATTCCCCCATCCGTTCCGCGGATACCGTATTGACTTGTTCAATGATGGAAGAGACTTCATTGAACTTCTCATTGATACTGGTTTGAATCGGTTTAGGTGAAATCAAGTTGCCGGATCCAATGGTGATCGCGCGGACTTCATCCACTGAGATGGACAGCTTGTTGGATTTGACGAACTCCTCAGCTCGTTTTTCTTCTTCCGGGGATTCTTGTTGGCGCGTGTGAAGCTGTTCTTCCTTTTTCACGCCATAGCTGGCCAAGACGGTTGACTTGGTTTTTTGTCGAGCTTCCTCCGCTTCGATGTCGTTGAGCAAGCTTCGCAACTCTTCCAACTCTTTTTTGACATCCGTCATCTCTTGATGGATCGAACGCAACTCTTCGACGGCCTCACTCCCATTGGAACGGGCCACCAGTTCATCGATTTTCATCTGTTTTGCTTTGAGCAATTCATTCAGTTTTTCTTTATTCATGGTTCCTCATTTCTTGGCTAAGATGGCATTTCTTAAACGCCACATCTCACAGCGTTGTTGAGTATCCACTCCTTGGGCACGGGCATTCTGTAATACCCACCGTTCTTTCTCCAAAGAATCGGTGTCGCGTGCATGAATCTCCGTTTGTGGGTATGCTGGAAAGTTGACTGCGGATACCTCTCGCACCCGGCCAATCTTCTTGATCCGACGCGTGGGTAGATCCGAATTGAGATTCTCCCAGCTGTCTTCTTTGACAGTAAAGAGAAAAGACATCCCGGTAATATCGTTGCGCTTGATGGCCGAAACCAACGCTTTCGCTTCGGCATTGGAATCAATATCCAAGGTGGCTTCCATATTCAATCCTCGCTCATCAACGCTTAGTCGCATCGTGCTATTGCCATTGTTGCGACGGCTGCGTGCTAGCGGGATCTTGCTCATGTCATGATTGACGAAGAAGAGAACATCCGTCAAATCGGTGGAGTCGAAGGCTCCTCGCTCGATCACTTCGATAAACAGATTCCCGATGTTGGTTCGACTCTCAACGACTGCAGCCAATCCGGTGACTTTATCCCCCTCGAGGGTAAAGTCGGAGAGATACGATCGACAAATCGGTTGGTTATTTTGGGGTAGGCTGTGGGTCATCGTTTTCCTCCTCACTGCTTTTCGGTAGACTCATCTGGACCTGTTTTGCGATGGACACATCGACATAGTTGAGGGACATCAATCGGGTATTGCCTTCTTCATAGGGTGGATACCCAAAGAGGGCAAGCAATTCGTTGTTGGTCAGAGCTCCGCGATTTCCTAGAAGTTCCCCAACAGCTACTCGTTTATCAAGGGCCATGTACAATAAGTTGTTGGCATAGAAGACGACTTTATTACCAAACTGAAGTTCTCGCATCGAGAAGAGACTTTTGGTAAAGACTTGATTGAGGGAGTTGATCAGTGGTTCAAGGGTCTTTTCATAGAAGGCTTGATATTGCTCGGGGGTAAAGTCTCCGGTCAGTATCGGTAAGGGAACGCCATAATGACGAAGGATCTTTGAATCTATAAAGGCCAGGGTATCGGTATCGACCATTTTGGGATCCGGTTTGATTTGGATATACTCCGATTTCAAGTCTGCTCCGATGATCCCGTTTTTATTTTCGGAGAGCATCTTCTCAAAGCGCAGAATCTCTGCCTTCATATGATCCTCATCCAAAATCGTGTTGTATTTCATGACTCCGTATATCTGCATGGAGGAGTTGACGGATTTTTCGATGGATTGAAGCAACTTATGGTTGATATCGACCGTTTGTAATAACGCTGATTGATCCGGTTGGCCATTGAGGTTACCACCCATAAATGGATTGACCGAATAGCGATACCGCCAATGAATCAAATCAGCATATCGTAGGGTCAGCTTCTCCATGTTGGCAAAAATCATTTCCACAAACAACTCGTTTTGGCCATCAATGACGAAGCTTACTTGTTGGGGTTCTAGTGGATATATTGCACGGATCCGAGGGACTCCACCTTCACTGGGTGACTCTTCTTTTAGGGGCAAGAGGAAGACATTGTAGTTAAGAAACAGCTGCCAGGTGATTTTCTCAAGAAAATCTTTGGTGGTCATCCATTCATTGGGTCCATACTCCAACAAGTCATTGAGCGGTCCAATCACAGTCGTCTGTAGCCCTTTTCGATCAAAGCGCACATGCTTGGGAGTCAGTTTACTGATTTCCTGGGCAATACATCCCAGGGCTTGTTGGACGACATCACTGGCAAAGACACTTTGTCCAAACTGAGAATAGATGGGGGTATTTCCATTGACCATTGCCAACTGGGAGATTCCCTCTTTGGGTTTATTAAACATGCCTTTGACGGAATCAAACCATCCCATTGTTTCACCTCAACATTTCCAGAAACTCCGTTCGATAGCGTTGCCACATCGCATACAGAATGATCATCGTCACTGCACCATCGATGCGTCGATTACGGATATCATTAACTTTGACCGGCATCACCAGTCCCAAGTTATCAATCTTGATCGAGGTATTGCTTAAACACCAGCGATCGATGGGATGATCGTTATAATTTACTAGTCGTGATTTCAAGTCCGCTTCCAATAGTTTCATTGGATTAGAGAGAATGAATCGACTTTGATCCACTCGTTCCGTATCCAGTCCATAACCTTCCATCGCACTCAACCAGGTCTTGGCAAAGCGATTGTCATAACCGGTACGGTACGTCCGGATCTTGTATTGCTTGAATAAATCGAGAAACCACTTGGCCACCTTGGAAAGATCGACTTCGTTGCCTTCTGTAATTTCAATTAATCCTTCCTTAGCCCACGCGAGGTAGTCTTTTTTATCTTCGATGGCTCCGAGTTTGACTTTGCTTTCTGGGATAAAGTAGCGAGTCGCAATGTATTTGGTCGGGTCCCCTTTTTTCATCAATAGGACCTTCGCACACGTTAAGTCCGTTGTTTCGGATAAGTCGACAGCACCTAAGGCAATGCATCCGATGAAGTCTTCCATCCGAAACTTTGCCGAGTAGTTGTAGTCTTGTTCCATCAACCAAGCTTCTGCATTGTTTTGCTTGATATTGAAGTCTTTTGCTAGTACATACATCCGATCGCCTTTGTCCAAACGTGCTTTTCGGATTTGTTCTCGTAAATAATCTTTTTTCTTGATGATTCCCAGGGATGGATTGGACTTGCTCCAGCTGGATTCATCCTGCCAGACTTCCGCTTCACTATCCTGGGTATACAACCAAGCCAACAAGGTGTCATCTTCATATTCCCCTTGTATGACTCTTCGAGCATACTGAAGTTCTCGATCCAAATAACCATCATTGATGAATCCCTCGGTGGTGATGTTGACGAATAAGGGTTCTTCTTTGGTGGATTGCGATTGCTCGATCGGTTTAGCAATCGAGTTATCTTTCATCTCATGAGACTCATCCAGAATACCAAACTCGATGTTGTAGCCTTCTTTGTTTTGTGTCTTCTCGGAGAGTTTGAAGACCTTGCTCCGATTTTTCTTGTTGATGATCCAACGCAAGTTCTTGTGTGTTCGTTTGCTTGTGGGGTCAAACATCTCTCGCATCGCACCGATTTCTAGAAAGATAATCGATGCCTGGGCATCGTCATTGGAGGAACAAACGATATCCGCTCCACCACTTCCCATCATTAATTCGGTAAATGCTAGGGCTGCGGTCAATGTGGATTTACCATTCTTACGACTGATCAGCAGGATGACTCGTTTGAATCGTCGCTTGCCGGTCGATCGTCGAATGAAACCATAGACCACTTCGATGAAGGCTTTTTCCCATAGTTCCAACAAGAAGGGTTTTCCATGAAACGGAGACTTGGTATGTTTACAGAATCGTTCGATAAAGGCGATTCGTCGGTGGGCTCGTTTGGTATCGTAGAAGTAACGTTCATCCTGCAAGTCATGGATTAACTGCATCAATACCGTAGTAAGTTCTTGGCCGATGATGATCTCACCGGCCTTAACAGCGGTTACATATTGCTCAAGATAACTCACGAACCATCATCCAACGGCTGATGAAGAAACTGCTCGAAAGCATCTTCTTCTTCGATGGAATTCTTCGTGAATATGTTGTTGAGGGTTTTGATTACAACGGAGTAGGTTTGTAAATTGCGTAGATACTGCTTCGCAGCTTCCGTTGGTTTTTGTAAGTTGGGGTTGGTGGGGTGAAACTTGACCATCCCGGTTTGAGCAATCGCTTTGCGTAGCTCTTCGTTTTGCTCGGATAGAAAGGCCGCATCACAGAGTAGGTTCTCCACCAGCTTCTGCTTGTCGGGGTCGACTTTCTGGAAGATTTCTTTTAGTTTTTCTAGCTCAGTCATGTCCATCCTTTCCGGAAGTTTCTTAGTTCTCTTTTTCTTTCACGGTTTTTTCGAAAACTAGGGAGGAAATGTCAAAATTTCGGTTTGCGTGCATCTGATGTCCCCTCTCCAGTTCCCGATTCGGTTTCCTGAAATTCAGACCGGGGGGGGAGTCGGAGAGAACTTCAGGAACCAATCGTGGATATAGTTCAGCCAGTCCTGTTGGACAAACTGTTTATCCCTGTCTTGTAGTAATCGTTGGATACATTCTTCTTGGCTTGCTTCGATGAAGATGATCTCCGCACCGAGTTGTTGTGCGAGTCGTTCTCTCTCCACGAAGTTGGGATAGCCACCGATGATCCACGCTTGAGACCACTTGCCGGTTCTTGTTTTGATTTGATCCAGCAAGACATCTCTTAGCTGGAAGATATTTAGTGCCAGTTCCGTTGGCTTGTCATACGGTGGTAACAACGTGATGGCTCGATACAGTTCATCGAGATCAAGAACAATGTCTCTACGTCCTTTACTTGCTCGAACATAGGTGGTCTTACCGGATAACGGTGGACCATAGACGATAAAGATCTTTTGTACAGATGTATATCCGAATCGTTCATGGATGGCATTGTGACATCGATGATGAAGCAACAGGATATTGCCTGGGTTCAATGCGATGGTGGAATCATGGACATTGGAGGATGTTAGTTCTTTGATATGGTGTGCTATACAGTCAATGTCTTTTAGGATCACTTCTTTACAGTGCTCACACAGCAGCCCTTTTGCCGGATGGCTTCGCTGGATCATCAAGGTCTGTCGTAAGCTTCTCCACTCATGACTCTTATAGAAGTCCGATATGGTTTGATATTTGCTCATTACCACTCCTCAGCTTTCGCTAAGCGTTCCCGTAGCTCCAGCTCTTGTCTCTTCAGCTGCAACATCTGAGGATTGTCCGCATAGTTTTGTGGATCTTTATTCTTCAGCAAACCAAACAGTGCTCCAGTATCTGGTGGCTGATGTTTTTTAGTTATCTCGGTATAGGTAACGGTATTTCCGTTCTCATTTTTGGTATAGACTTTCTTCTCTTCATATTCATATCCCAAGGCTTTCTTGATGAGAGCATTCTCTAATTCGGTGATTAGGGTTTCCTTCCCCTTTTTTAAAGCCTTAACAACCTCCGGATATTGTTTCTTATAAACTTCCAAAGTGGTAACTGATATACCTAGGTTTTTAGCGATCTGATCTTCACGCAAACCATCTCTTGCCCACTTTTCGACAAGATGTATCTTTGATTGGACTTGATCCCATTTACTCTTCGCCATTTCATACCTCTATAGTTTTAAATTAGCATATAAAAAAACTCCGGTAAGTACCGAAGTTAGATAGATTTAAAGGGACCCGGTATCAGATAACCAATACAAGGTCTCTTACGCCTTATGGCTTTTTGTGTACATACTTATTATAATTTTATGAACTCTTATCAACATTATTTTAATAACTGCTTCCTTTTTTTACATCTGTACATCCCATGTGATCTAGGGGCTTTCCGTCTAAATAGTATTTGCCTAGAGAAATATTATCACTAATGTATTTCTGAATGCATCTAACAACATAAATTAGATACTAGATTATATTTATCTTACCAAGTTAAAAATTTGCCTATAATCACATGTTAAAGTAATTGTAGGCAAATATAGATCACTCGCTGCGTAACGCTTCAACTGCATCCTTTTGAGAAGCCATTCTTGCAGGAATATGTCCACCTAATACAGTTAAGATGGTGCTTACAACTACCAATGCAACAGCATGATATGTCTGTAAACTTGCCACTCCACTAAGCTCGGTCCAATTATAAAGCAGCGTATTAATCGGAAATGTTAATAGCCAAGCAATAACTACACCTAAAACGCCAGAAAAAATTCCCAAAATGAAAGTCTCTGCATCAAATACTCGTGTAATATCTTTCTTGCGTGCACCTAAAGCTCTAAGTACCCCAATTTCTTTTGTTCGTTCCAATACAGAAGTATAGGTTATAATACTTATCATAATCAGACTAACAACGAGAGATATGGCAGCAAAAGCGATGAGTACAAGAGTTATTGCATCCATGATTCCACCTGTCAGTTCTGTAATTCTACCTGCTAAATCATTGTAGAAAACTTGATCTTCAATTTCTTTGCCTTCATTATAAGCATTCAGATACTTAATCACCGAATCTTTATTCTCAAAATTGTCTGGATATACCATAACCATAAACGGTGTGGGATTGCCACCGAGATATGATAAGAAAGTTTGCTTTGTCTCTTCATTCATATCTTCCATGCTAATGACGTTTTTATTACTCTGCTGCTGCGCTTTTACAATCTCTGAATTAATAGCATCGTCAATAATCATTTGAGATAGGGAATCACTATGTGCAATTCCAGTACCCAGAATACCAATAGAAACATCTTGCTTTTGACGTACCACACCAACAATTTTCACGGTTAGGCTATTGCTCGAGTCAAACATTGTTTCATAGTTTTGTCCCGGAACGTAATTTCCCATGTCTGTTTTAAAATAATAGTCATCATTTGAAATTATTTTAAATTCCGTACCGATAATATCTAAAAATTCAATGCTTTTAACATTATCTGTGTAAAACCCTAAAGATTTTAGCTTATTATAGTCGATTCTGTTTTTTGAATCGACAACCAGAACCATTTCCGTTGGGTCTGTTGGATAACTTCCTGCAAGTAAATCATAATTTTTTACAAGATAGGACTCCTCATCCTCCCGAAAACTTTCAGGATATGAAGATAATCCAATTTCATCCATACTAGCAATATTTACCATGTTTGACATACTGGAAATATCCATTCCCGTGCCCATAGAAGCCATTATATTAGTTATTGATACGGGCATAACAGTCCCATCTAACTTACGCAGCATATTCATCCCTACAATTCTTGTATACCCTATGCTGCTGGATATTTCCGGATCAATTTGATTCAGATATTCCATATATTCATCCGTTATTTTATTTTTATGAGCAATGGTTGTTTTTGTTGAATCGTAAAGAAACACTTTATCTGAGTCTGCAAATTCCTCCGTACCCAACATCTTGTCTTTGATTTTATCCTGTAAACTTGATATATTCTCAGCATTCAGCTGCATTGACGTCTGAGATATTATAATCGGGAACTCTGACATAGCATCACTCTGAAAAGCATCAATCTGTTGTTGAAATCCAGTAGACAAGCTGAGAATTACAGCAATTCCTATGATGCCTATACTGGAAGCTAGTGCCGTTAAAAATGTCCTACCTTTTTTAGTTCTTAAATTATTAAAAGAAAGTTTTAATGCCGTAGGAAAATTCATGCTGGTTTTTTTAAGGATAAAACTATCCGGCTTTGGCCTTTCCTGATGTGGATGACTGTCTGATATAATCTTCCCATCCTGAAAACGAACAATCCTGTCTGCATATTTCTCTGCGATTTCAGGGTTATGTGTAACCATAATAACCAGGCGATCGTTAGCTACGTTTTTAATCAAGTCCATAATTTGCGTACTGGTAACAGTATCCAAAGATCCGGTAGGCTCATCGCATAATAGGATTTCTGGATTATTTGCTAGTGCTCGGGCTATGGCAACACGCTGCATCTGGCCACCTGATAGTTGGTTCGGCTTTTTGTGCAAATGTTCTTTTAGTCCAACCTGCTCCAAAACTTCAAGTGCTCTTTTATGTTTTTCTTCTGTTGAGATACCGCTTAGTGTCATTCCAAGTTCTACATTTGCAACGATCCCCAAATGAGTAATCAAATTATAATTTTGAAATACAAACCCAACTGAGTTATTGCGGTAAGCATCCCATTCTTGATCACTAAAATCTGATGTCTTCTTCCCCTTAATTGTCAACTCTCCAGAATCGTAATGATCTAATCCACCAATAATGTTCAAGCACGTTGTCTTGCCGGACCCACTAGTACCAAGAATTGCAACAAATTCTTTTTCGCGGAAAGCAACACTGATATCATCAAGTGCCTTTGTTTCAATACCACCTACATGATATGTTTTCTTAATGTTTCTAAATTCAAGCATTATTTGAAATTCTCCTTCAGTTATTTTCTATTCTATATCTAAGCCATTTTATACCCGTTCTTGACCCATAAAAGCCAAACTAAGCAGCCCAGGTCCTGTATGTGTTCCAATTATTGGTCCAAGGTTATTAATCGCTACTTCTTTAACTGTAAGCTCACTATCTATGAGTTCTTTCAAATATTGTGCATCTTCAAAGCAGTCTGCATGACTGATATATACAGTTTCATTATTAATATTAGTAGCTGTGTTTTTAAACTCATTATACAACTCCCTGATTGCTTTCTTTCGTCCCCTAACCTTCTTAATTGGGCTAAGCTTTCCATCTTTATCCACAATTAAAACAGGTTTTACACTCATCAAAGTACCTAAAACAAAACTGGTCGTAGACAATCTTCCCCCACGTTTAAGATGTTCAAGGCTGTCAACAGTGAACCATTGGTTCACCTTCATTTTATTGCTTTCCAACCAGGTTATCAGTTCCTTGTTCGTCTTTCCATCCTTAAGCATATCTACCGCTTTTTGAACTAACATACCTTGCCCAACACTCGCAGCTTTAGAATCAATTACAGTTATGTCTGCATTGGGAAACTCCTGCAACACATTTTCTCTTGCCAATAAAGAATGATTGTAGGATTCACTTAAAGCTGAAGAGAATGCAATATATATTATAGAACATCCTTCATTGACATATTTTCTATAGTACTCTTCATATGTGTATGGTGTTATCTGCGAAGTTGTTGATTTCCCTCCGTTACGGAGTTCGTCATAAAATTTTTTATAACTAATCGTCTTCCCAAAATTATCTTCATAATCTTTACCATTCAAATTAAAATGAAACGGTATCACGGGTATATTGTTTTCTTTCAGATATTCTTCCGGTAAATCGCAATTTGAGTCTGTTATGATAATTGTATTCATATTTTCTTAATCCTCCTTATGGATTTTATATGTTTTAAATAATATGGGATGTGTAAATACTAACTTGGCTTTAGTCAAACACTAGTTCAATCGCATCTAAAGCACTGGGTAGTTCTTTTTCCATTGGATCCAGAAGTACCTGAACAGCTATTCCAAACATTGCTCCAGAAAGCATTCTTGAAATTTCTCTTGAGCTATACCTCCTTATATTTTTTTTTAAATGATCGTCTTGTAAAATATTTTTTTCAATCAAATCAGAAACATCATTAAATAGATTTTTCAGTTTTTCTCCAATAATTTCAGACCACAGCGCTAAACTTGTAAAATCATACAAAACTCTAAATGTTTTCGGATTTTTTTCAAGCATCCCCCTAAAATAAAATAGTAAATAGAACATCTTTTCTTGTGGAGATGCCCCGACATTTAAGTGACACTCTATTTCCTTCAAATATTTCTCTATAGCAAGATTAATAACTTCAATAAACAGACCCTCCTTATTCTTATAATGATAATTTAACTGACTTAGAGCAACTCCTGCAACATCTGCAATATCGCGCATTGAAGTGTTTGCATAACCTCTCGATGAAATACAGTCAAAAGCAGCTAATAAAATTTTCTCAGATTGAGTTGGTTCATTCGTGTCAATAATCACTAAACATCACCTCACAATTCGGTCGTTCGTTCGACTTAAATTTGATTATATGGTTTTATGATGATTTTGTCAATAAATAATTCCATTAGGGGTACAATTCACGTGTAGAGTTACAATTGATGTGAGACATATTGAGTAAAAAATAGAAAAGCGAATGGAATCCTGTAAAATAGAGTTACCACACTTTATAGAAAGGATCCAATCGCATGACTATTATACCTCATAATCAACGATTTTTGCCTCATGAAGTGATTACTCGCTTCTATGCTTGTAAACTTTACTCTCAACACAACGTTTCAGTCGCCTTCGTTACCCGTCGTTATAAGATTTCAAAAGCCTCATTAATGCGGTGGATGAAGAGGTTTGATGGAACCAAAGATTCCTTGGTTGATACATCTCATCGTCCCCATTCGGTACATCCTAATTCTCATACTCCCCAAGAAATCCAGTGGATCAATAACTATCTTCGCCGAAATCCAATCATCACGATGATCGAACTGTATGGAAAACTGCGCATTCAACGCGGTTATTCACGCCATCCCAGCTCTCTTTTCCGCTTTCTTCGTAAACAAGGGTACTACAAGGAGTCCTTGAAACCTAAGAAAACCTATCAACCCAAACCCTACGACACCCCCAAAATGATTGGGATTAAGTGGCAATGCGATGTAAAATATGTTCCTAAAAATTGTAAAGCCTCTTCACTATTGGGTGATCAGAAATTTTACCAATACACCATGATTGATGAAGCTTCCAGAGAACGGTTTATTTATCACTATGATGAACATTCCAGCTATTCAAGCCAGGATTTTGTCAAAAGGTGTCTTATGTACTACGGTTATCGACCAAAAATCATTCAAACCGATAATGGATTTGAATTTACCCACACCACGGTTACTGACCGGGAGCATCCCTTCGACATTCTGCTGCGCCAACTGAACATTACTCATCAGCTGATTCGTCCAAGAACTCCACGACACAATGGTAAAGTTGAAAGATCTCACCGGAATGATAACAAGCGATTCTATCGAACATTGAAATTCTACTCACTCAATGATCTTCGGCTTCAAGCGAAGCGATACTTGCAACGTTCAAACCAAACACCGATGTCCACGCTTGGCTACTTTACTCCTCTAGAGACTAGAGAGAAGCTGATTCGTCAATACAATAACCATTATACAGGATGACCATTTTTATTTTACGGAAATGGTCTCACATCATTTACAACTGTACATAATTCCATTAGGGGTACAATTCACGATCTTTTAAATGGTATTTAAAGGTCATCATAAATATCTTCAAGATCCCGTTTCCTTAGCTTCGATTCAAAAACTGGTGTATTTTCATCATCAGGTTTTAGTTAGTAATTATCATGGTTTGCAAGTCCATTAAGTTTTAGTTTTATGATGTTTCGAAAAGCTTGAAGACCTTCTCTATATTTGTTTATTGCATCATCTGTTTGAAGTTTAATCTCCTGGATTTTTTCCTCATGCTCCTTTTTATTCCATGCCAGCTGCTGCTTTTCAACTTTTGCCTGTAATGATTGTTCAGATGAGGCTTGTAAATAAATTGTTTCAACAATTCTATCATTCGTTAAGTAGACGTACCATTTATCCGCCATTAAGTACACCTCCTCTAAAGTATTTTACATTTTGATTTTTTAATTTAACAGAGTTTAAAGTGGAAGATAACCTTAATATTATACTCCACACCGGAAAACGCTCGAAAACCTACTTAAATGGCCACTTTTTTGGTCATAATAAAGGACCAATACTTTTTAAGTTTTTTGGTCCTTGTTTTTTACGCTTTTCCTATCAATTCTGCGGTCATCCCAGAATGTTCCTCCCAGCGTTTGACAATGACATCCACATACTTGGGATCGAGCTCCATACAGTAGCACACGCGATCCAACTGGTCTGCCGCAATCAACGTCGAGCCGCTTCCCCCAAAGGGTTCATAGAGCAGCTGACGCGCTTTGCTGCTGTTTTTAATGAGTTTCCCGACCAACGAAACCGGCTTCATGGTTGGGTGGATATCGCTGCGCAAGGGCTTGTTGTCGTAGATGATCGTCGTTTTGATTTGCTCGATGATCCCGTTGAGCATCTGCACCAGTTCTTCTTTCTTGAGTTTCTCGATGTTGACCGAATCATCAAAGATGGTGGACTGGGTCCGATCATCCACGAAGTAATGTCCGGCTCCTTCTTTCCATCCATACAGGATTGGTTCATGTTTCCAGTGATAATCATTGCGACTGAGGTTGAAGGAGTTCTTCACCCAAATCAGATTCTCAGAAAACTTGAATCCAGCGGTCGTAAAGGCCAATTGGAAGCTGACCCGTTCAATGTCACTGTGGAAGACATAAATCGCAGCCCCGGGTTTGGTGTGCTTACTGGCGAGAGTATACATGGCCAACAGGAAGTCAAAGAACTTGTCACTGTCCATATGGTCGTTCATGATCGCATTGTTTTTGCGGGTATCGTTTTTAAACATCTTGTGGTAGTCAATCTTGTTTTCATAATTGACGTTGTACGGAGGGTCCGTCACGATCAAGTCCGCCAGTTGACCATTCGTCAATTTGGCTACATCCTCCGGATCGGTGCTGTCTCCACACATCAGCCGGTGAGGTCCCAAGATGTATATATCCCCTCGTTTGGACTTCGGATCTTCGATTTCCTCTAGAGCCGCATCCACATCGAAGTCATCATCAACGGCTTGTTGAGTGTCCATTGAAGCCAATAACTCTTTGAATTCTTCATCATCAAAGCCGGTCATGTCTAAGTCAATTTGCTGCTCCAGCTCTAAGAGTAACTCTTTCAACTTGTCCATCTGCCACTCACCGCTGATCTTGTTTAAGGCGATGTTTAAGGCTTTCTCCTTGACCTTATCGACATCCACCAGGACGACATCGACCTCGGTATATCCCAGTGCTTTGAGGACGGTGGCGCGTTGGTGTCCACCAATGATCGTGAAGTCCTTGTTGACAATAATAGGATCCACATAACCAAACTCAACAATGCTGCGACGAATCTTCTCGAACTCCGCATCTCCCGGTTGTAAGGACTTTCGAGGGTTGTAGTTGGCATATACCAATTGCTCTAAGTTGATTTTTTGAAATTGCATGGTACCACCTAAAACGGTTTGATCAGTTGCATATAGGCCGCTTGCAAGGTGATCTCGTTGATGAGGCGATTGCGCCAAACATAGAAGGTCGTCTTCTCAATGTGCAGCTTTTCAAAGATTTGCTGCTCCGGGATCTTCTGATCGTACTTCATAGATAACAGTTTCCCAAGCTCGGATTGCTCATAACGGCTATAGACGGTCTCGATGATGGTGGACCAGGCTTGTTCTTCCTTGTTGGGACTGGTCCGTAACTGGTGACGGTTGTAGAGGTAATATTCGACGTCTCTGCGATATTTATTCATTGATTTTTCCTCATTTCAATCTCATGTTTTTTCGTTTGTCGTGTTGGATCTCAATCGTATAATACTTCGCCATTTGATAGATCCTCGAACCAATGGCTTCATCAATGTCCAACAGCTCATTGATCAGCTTTTCGGAGCTAAACAGCGTGATTCTGTCTTTGTTGTTGTATCGATGGTTGATGATCTCAAAGGCGATTTGAATGTCTGCTTGGGTGGGCGGTTTTCCTTTTTCGGTTTTAAATAAATCATCGATATACAAGACTTCGATGTTTTTCCACTGATCGATGGCTTGTTGATAGTCGACACTTTCCATCGTGATCGCTTTAAGCCGGACGATCTCATCGCGCCACAACATGTACCTTGCCGGATGTCCCTGCTCCATCAGCCGGTTAACAATGGCCGTACAGATGTGGGTCTTGCCTACCCCCACTTGTCCACCAATATAAAACCAGCTGCGCTCATGGTTGATCATAAACTCCAGGGCTTTGGACTTGATATAGTGTTGCCACTGCTCTTTGACTTGGTAGTTGTCAAAGGTGTATTCGTGGATGAGTTTGCTTAGTCCGCTTTGATGGATCAATGCCCGGCTTTTTCGGATGGCATGGCAGCTGCAGGCTTGTAAGGCGGTATACTCTCCCACCTCGACTAACATGTACCCCTTGTTTTTACAGCTGCGACAGTCGATGCCTTCCAGGGTTCCTTCCATTTGGTTGTATGCGTCACATTGACGTTGGTTATAGTTGGATGTTGGCTTCCACACCCCAACGGTCGTTGGTAAGATTTCCTCCACTCTTTGCATGGGATTCTCCTTTTTTCAGTGGATAAACACTGAGCCAATTGTTTAGAATGCTTTGATGAATGCAAGCCACGATGTCTTCCTGACTCTCTTTGAGTTTGGTTAACTGAATACAAAAGAGTTCTTTGGCTTTGGGGGTCAAGGCTTTATTCTTCATCCCTTTTCGCATCTGTTCATACTCCTGTAATGCCTTCAGTAATTCCACATCCTCTTTTGCGAAGCGTTGAAAAACATCAAGGCTTTCTTTATTCTTTTTCTTATTCTTATTTCTTATATCTTCTTCTATATCTATATCTATATCTGTCTCTGGACATGTTTGACATGTCCGGGACAAATCTTGTAACAGAAGTTCCCGATTCTTCCTGTATTCTCTTTTTTTCTCTCGGTTGTAGTCGCGTATCGTTTCTAATCGCGTTTGATTCTGATATTTCTCCCAGTTAGAAACCATTAAAATGTTGTTAATGACCTCGATCATGCCAAATTTCACTAGGATACTTAAGGCCAACCGGATGGTGGCTACGGGTCGGTCAAACTCCGTCGCTAACATCTCATCGGTATAGGGGATGTCTTTGGAGAAGTAGACCAAGCCATTGTCATTGGTATGACCGGCTAAACATAGGATTTGTAACCAGATGACGATGATCGCATCACTGTCGGGCATTTTGCGGATCTGTTTGATCTTTCGGTTATCAAACAAATCGGAAACCAGTTTGATCCATTTGACGGCAGCCATTGGGTTAACTCCAGTATTGAAAGGGGTTATCGTTCATGGTGTTTTCTTCCTTTCATGTTTTCTAGTTTTCGTCGTTTCTCATCGATGGTGGAGCGGGTATAAATCCGGGTCGTTTCCAAAGAACTGTGTCCCAGGATATCCGCCAAGTCGAGAACGTTGTTGTATTGATTCATAAACTCTTTGGCAAAGTAATGCCTAAAGCTATGGGGATGGACCCGATCGAGGTTGACCTTCGCACTTGCGGCGACTTGCTTCATGTGGCGCAGGATGGTCGAGTAGCTGATCGTAAAGATTTTGCCTTCCGTAATGTTGTGATCCTTGCAATATTTGCGCAGTTCCCTCGCTAATTCTTGAGTCAAGATGATCTCTCGTTCCTTGCCTTTGTTATAGGTGGTAAAGCTAAATCCCTGAATATTGCGTACAGTAAAAGACTCCAGCTCGCTGATGCGGATGCCACAGGTAATGATGATTTTTATGATTAAGGTTATCTCATCCTTCCCCATCTTTTTTGCATGTCGCAGGAGTCGAGAAACATCCGACTCACTGACGACGTTGGGTAGGCTGGATTTCTGTTGGGTCTTGATTTCCCGGACCCGAACATCACTCATTTCACACCATTTCAAAAAGGTATTGACGATGGTGATGTAATTATTGATACTGCTGGTTTTATAGATTCCTTGACAAAGTTGTTCCTTATAGCCCAAGACATGACTCTTTTGAATTTCTTCTCCTTCAGGTAAAGAATCCAAGAACACAGTAAGATCTCGCCTATATTTGGTGATGGTGCGAGCACTTCGCTCCATATGTCGTTGTGCTTCGATGTACGCCTTCAGTTTGTCTTTGAGCTGCTCTTTATTCATCCGTTGAGGAAGGCTGTTCTAGTCCCTCCAATTGGCCAAACAACTCCTTGAGTTTCTGATCGCTCAAGTACTTCTTCATCGGTAACATCGTGTTGAAGTACTGGGTTTTAAAGTGTCTGCTTTGCGCTTGGGCATACTGCTCAATCTCGTCTGGTTGCGCTTTATCAATACGAACATAAACCCCCTTGCCCCGCTTGGAAGGAATGAAGATGATCCCTTCTTTACGTAGCTGACTGAGCAGTTGCCGGATGGTTCGTTCGCTGTTATAGTCGGAGGTTTGGATGATGGTCTTTAAAGCCATCGTTTGTTTTAACTGTCTTAGATGCATTCAATACCTCCCGGCTCACCCAACGGGTGGCTGCTGCGGTATTGTTGCAGGGTGAAGCTATAATCGATACCTAATACTTTAAATACCAGATGGGATGGGACCTTCGATGGTCGTAAATCAAAGGGATCATTTTCCAGGCTTTTGCATTGGTTAAACACCTTACACGCACTTTCCCACCGGACCCCTCCCATCAACTCGCGTATGTCACTTTTCGAGGCATACGGTTGAAACAGGATCTTCATAATGATAAATATTCACATTTCGTGATGTTCATCTTGAAAAAAAAGAGATTCTACACTTTGTCCGTAACATTGAGCCAATGCCAGCTTCACCGAATCTCTCGGAGTTCGCTGTGCTCCTTCATACGATTCTAAGGCACGGACGGATATATTCAGTTGTTGGGCGATTTCTTCTTTGGTTCGGTTTCCTCGACATTCGATCAACCGTTTGGCGATATTTCCTCTATCCACGATGGGGTGCTCCTTTCGCAAATCATCTTCATGCATGGGAGTTGAGTTTGATCCATGATGATCAACGTTGTCTACGTCGTCCCTCTCTCGAGCGAGGAAGTTCATATCGTCACGTGCTACACTCTTATTCTAAAAGAGTTCAACTCCCTTTGTCAACACAGTTGGTGATGAAAGTTCTTGAAACAACCACGATTTGTGTTACACTGTTGTTGAGGTGATTGTATGGCAACTTTTGGCGAACGATTACGAGAATTAAGAAAAGTGGCGAAACTGACACAACGGGAGTTAGCTCAGGCCGCTCATGTGGGTGAAAGCACGATCAGTATGTATGAAATGGAAAAAAGGGAACCGGATTTTGAGATGCTCGAAGTCTTGGCGGATACCTTTAATGTGGATATCGACTACCTTTTGGGAAGAACGGACATCATTACCATGATCCCCAACAGTCGAGTGACTTCAATGGTGACCAAAATTCCGGTCTATGGAAAGATTTCGGCCGGACAGCCTTTTGAGGCCATCGAGGATATCCTGGATCACATCGAGGTCCCCAGCTGGTTAGCCACCCGCCCCAATTTGTTTGGGTTGATGGTGGTGGGCGATAGCATGAATAAAGTGATCCCCAACGGCTATATCGCTGTGTTACAAAAAACGGCCAGTTTGGATGACGGGACGATTGGGGCTGTGCTGGTCAATGGCTCGGATGCAACTTTAAAGAAATACTACCGCATCAAGGATGGAGTTTTACTTGAACCCCAGAGTTACAATCCGGATCACAAACCCCTGGTATTTAAAGACGAGGATGATGTTCAAGTGATGATTTTAGGCAAGCTGGTGTGGAGTTGTGCGGCACGCAGTTTCTGATTTTTGATATTGAAAACCCCCGATGATGATTCCGGGGGCTCATGGCATTCCCAGTGTGGGGGGGATAGTGGAATGTCATGGGTTTATTGTATCAGAGCGCACAAGGAGGTGCAAGGTATGGCGGTGTATAAAGATGAAAAACGTGGGACATGGTACTGCAAAGTCAATTATCTCAATGAGCAAGGCAAACTGATTTCTCACACCAGACGGGGATTCAAACTCAAACGGGATGCACTCAACTACGAGACTTCGTATCGCTGTGAGCAATATGAGAAACCGGAAGAACCTATTATCGAAGAACCGGTGGTAGTTGAGGTTGCTCCTGAACCTATCAAAGAGATGATCTTCCGAGATCTCTTCGATAAATATATTGAAAACAAACGGCATGAAGCCGAAGACTACAACGTCAACAAGTACATCCAAGTAGCCAAACGTTTCTTTGGTCGGGTGATGGATGTACCTATGTCCAAAATTCGACCCAGTGATTACCTCGAGTGTCGTAACTTTATTGAAAGTCAAAAGGCTGCTGTCCGGTATCGGAACAAGGCCATTTTTCTTTTGAAGAGCGTGTCAAAGTTTGGCTATGACTATTATGAATTTAAGGATCATGCCCGGTTGCTCAAGATCATTCCGCTGAAATCAACCGAATTCAAAGAGCGTGAAGTCTGGACCCCGGATCAGTTCAAGCTGTTCATTGAACATGTGGATCATTATGTTTACAAGGCTTACTTTACCTTCCTGTATTACACGGGGGTCCGACGCAGTGAAGCCCGGGCGGTGGAGAAGAAAGACATCATCGATGGCTGCGTCAGCATCAACAAATCCATGCATCAATATAAGAAGGAATTCAAATCCCTCAAGACCAACTCCAGTCGACGCAAGATCCAGCTCAATCAGCATGTTCTGGATATGATCGCACCACTGATGGAACGGGATGGTCCCCTGCTCTTTGGGGATCATGAGGATCTTTCCTCCACCTCCATCCAACGCTACTTCTCCAACGGCATAAAAAAATGTAACCAGCACCTAAAGGACATCGGGGAAAAGCCGATACCGAAGATCCGGTTACATGATATGCGTCACAGTCATGCGACATTTTTGATTAACAAAGGGGCGAACATCGTAGCGGTATCGAAGCGATTGGGTCACTCGGATATTAATATGACGTTGAAGGTATACACGCATTTGCTTAAAGAAAATGAGGACAATATTATTCGGTTACTAGATTATTGACAAATTTTACCATCTCTATTGTATAATCTACTTGTGGAGGGTTATTACATGTCTGATGATAAGAAAAGTTTGTTTGAAATGCCAGATTATATACAGAACCTTGTTAAAAAAATCGAGAGTGTAGAAATTCCATCTGTAAATTACGATATTCCAAATAGATTCGATTTTAGCGGAATTAATGTCGAGTTACCAGACTTCACTTTGGATTATGACTGTGAACTCGTAGGTGAATGTCCTTCAAGTAATGAGGAATGCTATAGCGGAGCAGTACAGGTTGGTTATCATAACATTAGATGTTCAAAAGCTGAGAAAGCTCAAATAGCAATAAACTTACTCAATACGAAAAAAACACAATCACTTAATGTTGTGGGAAATAACAATCAAGTAAATCAATTAGGTGATAATGCAAATACAGAAATCCATCAAAATCAATTTATAGATTCCTTACCCGAAGACTTCTTAGAAGAATTCAGGTTATTACTTAATAATCCTATTAATCAAAATAAAGACAACTGGATTAAAACTCTTGAAAGATTTATTTCATTAGGAGGATCAATAGCAAGTCTTGTCCAGCTAATAACAATGCTTGTTTAGCTTTATCTAATTTATTCTAGATCTATTGCTAACTGAAAATCTAGTTTACTAACATGTTTCATAGAATTTTTGTAAATTACTTTTTCTAAGTCGATATGATCATAAGTATCTACTTTTGAGACTTAAGCTGTAATTGAAAACAACGATTTTGTATTGAAAATTAGATCATGACCACGTTTTCCTGTAAAGAAGTGAAAAAACTGGTAAAGAACAAGCGAAAAAGTCCGCTAAACAGTGAGAAATAGAGAAATGGGTAAGTTTCTCAATCTGTCCTACTGAGTAAATGTCTATGTCAAAACTGTAATCACTATTTTTTATGTTTTATACCAATCTGCTTTGTTTAATACAGATACATGTTAGAACAATAATTGTAAAACTATTTACCCTGCAATTCTTTCAGCGCTAATTGATAATATTTTGTGACATCATTAAAGCTTTGTTCAGCTTTTATCGTGAAATAGGCTGGGTGGTAACAAGCCAAAATAATTCTTTTTTCTCCTAGTAAATCAACAGAATAGTACCAATTATTGCTTTCTCCATTTTTTATCCCACCATCGAATATTCTATCTAATATCCAAGCTGTTGAACCGCATACTATAATTTTGGGATTGATGATTTTTATCTGCTTAATTATCTCTTGCTTGTCGTATTCAGCATACGCTAAGAGCTCTTTTTTTATGGATGGCGTTTTCCCGTCGCTTTTTTTAATATTTAACATAGCGATTTTATTTAGCCAAAAATTACTTTTACTATAATCAATTTCACTTTCCAAGAATTCTGGAGTTGAGTCTAGGGTGGTATTTGTAATACCGTATGTCCATTGAACAACTCTTTTCCAGATAGGATAGTCCGAAGGTTTTATCGCACCAAGCCACGTTGCCATATCGGAATCTATCTTTGCACTATGCGCCTCTTTTAAGACATACAGAATTTTCTTGTCTTCAATCTTATCCCATTCTTTCTTGTTAACAATTCCATCTGGAACGAAATTATTCTCAGCATGGTTTATAACTACATTCTTCGAACTAACAAATCTCGGCTTATTTCTCCACAAGGCAAAAAGTTCTGCTTCAGTCTTAATGTTATCAAGGTTATTATCATTCATAATTAACCCCCCCTTTTAGATATTATAGTTGATTTCAGTTTATCTTGTATATAATAAATCCTTAGCGCTTTTCGAAAATTCCTTCAAAAAGCAATTCATATATATGTGTTAACCCTCTTCCCAGTAACTCCTAGGCGGATACAGCTCATAATAGAAAGTCTCTTCAACTGTCACGAATATTCGTTCCCCCGGAAAATAATTCTCAATGTTCTCTTTCAGTTTGCTCAATTCAATTATTCGTTCATTCATGCAAAATCTGATAAGCATTTTCAACAAATTTGGGTCAAAATAATCTCGCTGATACCTAAGATATTTCAAATAACTCAATGCATACCATATCGCAGTTGGACAACCCTTTAAGCCAGCGCCATACACCAATGAAAGATACTCATACTTTTTTGCACTTTCTATTAATCCTATAACATATTTAAAGTTTTCAAATCCGAAATAGTTACTTTCAACCAAATCTGATAACAGATACTCTAATTCGCAGGGATCGCTAGTAATAATATCCTCAGAAATATACTCCACTTGTTTATCCAATAATATCCATCTCCCATAATGAAGAACATCTTCTGCATTACATATTTGGGTATTACTTTTTAGAAAAACAAGTAAACAGTCATGATCCTTTAGCTTTGTACCATAATCTTTCTCTAGAATATGTAAATCTCGAAAATACTGCATAACATAATCTTCATATCCCAAAACTGCAATATAATTTCCAAACCGGATCAGTTTATTATCAGTATACTTATCTTGGTAGTAATGCAAAATTGATCCCAATTGCTCTTTTTTTGATTTTAGAATAAGAATCATCCCATATGCATGTCTATACACAAACTTTGTCCATAGTGTAATATCGAATACATCATAAAAATCTGACCACTCATTAATAGCTTCAATGATTAATTCATTCATTAGATTTGCTCCATTTCATTTCTCGTATTATAAGCCCAATTTGGCAAATTCCTTTTTCATTCCGAATAAGAAGGAACTTTTTTCATATTTGTAATGATTAATCAAATTCATAGTGTGTATTTTCAAATCTAGTGTCCGAATTTTGTATCTTGACAACCTTATATTACAGTGCAATTATTAAGATATGAAAGAGTGTGGAGGGTGATTGTCATGAGCGAATGGGACTTTCTTTGGGGACTAAAAGGCCAAGCTTTGCAGGATGCTATGGCTACAGGAATAGAATTTGATGATTGGGATTATGCCGTTATAGATAACTTAGACTGCGATGATAGTGAAGAAAGTGCATTTATAAGTGAACAACATAGAATAGCATTGAAAACAGAATGGGATCAACTTAAGCTTCTAAGAGACAACAAATCTATAACAATGGAGGAGTTCAGAAGAAGAAAGTTTGCTCTTTTTCCTGTTCGTAATCGAAAATAGAAAAGTTGATTAAATTGCATCTTTTTTGGTCGTGACCACATCGTGACCACATTTTCCTGTAAAGAAGGGGAAAAACGGGAAAAGAACTAGCGAAAAAGTCCGCTAAACAGTGGGAAATGTAGAAATGGGAAAGTTTCCCAATCAGTCCTACTACCCCTGCCAACGTGCAAAAAAGCCACTAAACAGTGGACTTTTATTTTGCGTGACCACATCGTGACCACATTTTCTGGTGATTGTTTAATAAGATCTAATTCACTTTAGTAAAATTTGATGGACTTTTCATTTAAATGTTCTTCATGGAGAGTCAGTCCAGGTCGTGCTTCACTAGAAATACATAAATACTAATAAAGATAACAACGAAAATCATCAGACTTCCAAGATTGTTACTCCCAAACAGATAGGTATTTCCCATCAATAACCGTTCGGTGGATACAAAATCGAGTGCTGATGGATTTAAGTATCTAATAAATATCGGAGCAAACAACACACTAATTGAAATTAAATAAGATACTACTATTGACTTTGAGATTGTAGAACATAAGATAATAAACAACGCAATGAGGATAATCGCAAATAACCTAACCAATATGAGTAAAGCAAAGTATTGCCAAAGTGCAAGATTTAGAACATATTGAGAAACCAATGCGAAATTCTGAGGTACTACATCAACTATGAGAGCATCCCATGACTCCATAGAGTATAGGTATGAGAATGATAAATAATCAATCAGGGTAAAAAGAAACACACAGACAATCGAAATCATTGCGCCTATTTTGATTCTTACAACTCTCAGTGACAAATTACCATTCTTGGTAATTTTAAACAGGCTGTTTAGATTTTCTTCTTTATCCTGTGCTACGATTGGGGATAATAGAAATACTAATCCAATCATCATTATGTACGTGCTACGTAAGTCCCTGCTGTCTGTATTCATTGAAAACAGCGCTTGATAACCCTTTGGATAAACTAAGTTCTTTGATCTGGTTTGTTGATAATGATCATAGAATTGCAAAAATATATTTCTTTCACTTGATTGTTCAATATACAAATCCACGATTTCATAATATTGATCTTGGCTTATCTTACTCATTTGGTAGTCTTTTGAGGCTAATAACAATCCATTTTGTAACAGTTGATATTTAAGATTTTCAGCCTCAATCCAATCAATTTTTTCTTCATTGAGCTCTCCACCATTTTTTGAGTAATATTCTGATAGTAGTTGTTGGTTGTCTAGTAGACTCTTGTTATTAACCGTTTGATACGTGAAATATCCTTGGAGAACTATGATTAGTACGATGATAAGCCAGCCTCTATGCACTACGAATAGTTTATGTAACTCAAATCCGAAAATATTTAATCTGTCATAATATCTGAATCTGTTCTTTATGGCATTAAAACTCGGTGCCCAATTTAGTCGGGGAATTGTTAACCTCTTTCTTAAAATAGTAATAATTGAAAGTATAGTCAAAACAATAAGCAATATGAAAGATAGATTGGCTATGGATATTGAATACTCAAATAGTTCTAAATTTCGATACTCTTCCAATAAGAATGTCAGTTGAGTTAAAGCAAAAGGATTAACATATTTAATCCAATTTACTGCCATATTGTCACTAATAGCAATGTATGTAAATGCACTTAAAATCAAAATTGAAGTATATAGAAAAACACTAAATTTTTTGCTTTCAAATAGAAATTAGAACATTCCGAAGAATAATGATAGGACAATAATGCCAAGCGAATGAAGCAGTATTCTTATACAATACCAAACAAACAATGAAACATTATAGGGGACGGTTGAAAGTGAGGGAACTGACTGCACCGGAGCACTCCAATCAATTGATCCATACATTGTCTGTGCGAACAGTACTTCAAATAATGTTGCCAGTACCGAAATACTTAATAAAGCTGTTACTAAAAGTACCAATTTACCTATCGTCGTTTTTGTCCGTCCATTCTTAGTAACTAGAAGCAGTTCATTCATGTTCCCTTTTTCTTCAATATTGAAAATAACGAAAAACAGATATACTCCTGCAATCAAGAGCATTATATTTGAATTGAACAAAAGCAGTTTTTCAAAACTAAAATAATTAATCGAATACGGTGTGACATCACTTAATTTTTCATACATCTCATCTAATTTTTGGTAGTACTCTTTTTTGGATAGTGAATAAAGCGACCAAATCGGTTGGCCTTTAAGAAGTTCAATATTGTTCCTTACTTGTTGCACATACGAAGGATAATTGTTCAATAAAATGTAATAGTCATAGAGTTCAGAAAACACTGTCTTTTCAGATCGGATGTCACTTTGTTGAACAAATGTTTCATAGGCAAATATGAAATCTATATCAGAGAAAATGGGGTCATAAAAATCTTTTTTGTTTAGTGCGACATCCGGCAAACTTGTGTAAATTTCAAATTGTTCAAATAAAGAAATTTCACTGATTTTATCTTTTATGGCAGATAATGAATCCTTGATTTCAATTTTATCATAACGAGTTTTTAATGAAGAAAACTCGTTGTAATTGAATGAACTGATTTGCTGTGGGGATTGAGTAAACAACCAAAAACCAGTATTTGCAAAGATAAGCAAAAAAACAACTATTAAATTAATTGGATTTTTCCAGAGTTTTAAAAACTCATTCCGAAATATCTTCATGATCCACCATATAGTACAAATAAGCATCTTCAAAATTTGGCGTTTGATTTCCGTCATTACGTGTATCATCTAAATACCGAACAAGATAACTATTATCAAATTTAAACACTTTCGATAATTTGTACATGCCTTGATATTTCGATATCTGATCAACACTTATTTGCTCCTCGAACACTTTTCCAGAAATCGTCTTTAGTAACTCTTCCCCACTGCCACTAAAAATAACTTTTCCTTCTTTTAGAAGAAACACTTTGTCCGCAATGGATTCTATATCTTGCATTACGTGAGTGGCAATCAAGACAATCTTATCTTTTGCAATTTGACTTATATAATTCCTTAATTTAATCCGCTCAAAAGGGTCGAGTCCTGCCGTTGGCTCATCTAGAATTAAAATATTTGGGTTTCCAAGAAGAGCTTGAGCAAACATCAATCTTTGCCTCATACCACCTGAGAACGTTTTTAGTTTGCGATGAATGCTATCTTCTAAAGACACTTGTTTTATGAGCTGTTGAATTTGAATTTTTGCATCTGCTCTTTCAATGCCTTTTAAAACAGCCATATAATATAAAAAAGAAAGTCCGGTAAAGTATTCATATCCTTTTTGTTCTTGCGGCATCAACCCAATCATACTCCGATAGTGACCTTTAATTTCGGAAACAGGAGTGTCATTATATTTTATGGATCCCAACGATGGCGTATCTAGGGTTGCCATCAAACGAATTAACGTGCTTTTACCGGCACCATTAGGTCCAATTAATCCATAAATTCCCGGTTGCAATTCAATCGTTACATCAATAAGAGCGTTAATCTCTTTGTACGATTTGAAAACATTATTGAATGATACTACATTACTCATAACTAATTTCCCGCATATCTTGACCCTGGCCATGTAGCAAGCGATTCTATTTCTCCAAACTGAGCATTCTGATAACTAATTCGAACAAACTCCGTTCTGTCTTGATGGTATAAATATGCATACAAATACTGATTTGATATCAACTGTATAAATCCTGAAAATGCCAGACCTTTATCTTGTTTAAATGAATCAACCAAGTTACCTTTTAAATCAAACAAATACAAATCATAGGGAGAATTGGAAGCGTAATCTTTAATTACTATAAAATCCCGATCAAAAAGAACACTTCCAGTATTTTGTTTAAGCTTTAATTTATCCTTCGTTTGCGAATTAAACAAATACATGGAATCGTCTTCCGCTTCATAATAGACATATGTCTCATCGTTAAATTGGTAAAGCGGTAAATTTATATCCGTTTCCTTGATAGCATTTGCCTCTGTGTCATAGGAAAGTAAAGCGTTTAATAGTCGAGTGTCCCCATTGACATAAACATTCACTGTAAAATATATGGAGTTGTCCTGTGCGCTGATTAGATTAATGCCTCTGGTATTGGGCGATGATATGATCTCAACGTTCTTCCAAGTACTCATATCAATTTGATTTATCTTGCCACTTCCAAATGAATAATAAATCATGCCTTTGTGGAACAGAATTGAAAACTCAGACACATTCGGAGCACTTTCGGACAATGTAGCAACGGTTTTTCTGTTGGAACCATCAAGATCCATCTGTGATAGTTGGATCGTGGTCGCATTCGTATTAACATTAATAACACTCTCAACGAAATACAATTGATTATTATAATAGTTGATATAGTTATACTTGTTGCTAAATTGAGATGAGCACGATTGGGGTAATTAATATGAGCAGTTGGTACTAACATTCGAATCTACAATCGAAAAATCACCACTTGCTTTATTTATGTATCCAAGAATATTTGTTTCGCCACCTTCGCTCAATTGGATGGGTATTATAAAAAACACCCCCTCTTCAGACTCAGTAACATTTCTCATAGCAGAAAACGATCCAGAAAGCTGGTTTTCATTGAAGTCATAACCCCAAATATTACTGTCAATGGGCGATATTTGTTGTTTTGAGCAACCGAACTGTATTAATAACAATACGATTAAAATTATTTTTCTCATGGCTTCCCCCCACGTGTCAAATTCAATATAACACATTCAAATTCAATATTCAATTGTACCCTTTAGCAATCGCTGAGCTTTCGATACTTAAAAATCCATAAGCACTTCTGCTCAAAATCAATCATCCATAATATCCGTTAAATCATAGTGTATTTGAGCAACTTCAATAACTTCCGGATCATGAGATACAATGAGAATGGTTTTACCATCTTCCTGGAGCTTCTTAAGTAATGATATTATGTTCTGCCTGTTTTCATAATCCAAACTCCCGGTTGGCTCATCACACAGAACAAGTTCGCATGGTTTTAGCATTAGACGTGCTATGGCAATACGTTGTTGTTCTCCTCCAGAGCACTGTGATATTTTCTTGTTTTCAAACCCTTCTAACTCAACAAATTGCAGAGCTTCTTTAATCTTTTCTTTTTTGTCCACACCCTTAACAAACTCCAATGCAACCATTAGATTTTGCTCCACTGTTTTACTTTCAATCAGAGCAAAGTTTTGAAACAAGTAGCCAATCTTGTTTTGTAATAGTTTAGTTGCCTCTTTACTAAATGGCATCGGATTATTTACTCCAAAATAGTTTACGTTTCCACTATCGTGTTTATCAAGCAGTCCAACAATGTTCAAGAAAGTGCTCTTTCCTGAGCCGGATGGACCTGTTAGCACCATGAAATTACCTCTATTTAAGGTTAAATTCATGTTTTTAAGGACGTGATGATCACCAAATGATTTATTAATATTCTTAATCGTTAAAATTGTTTCCATGTTAATAGTCTCCTTTAATTACCATAGGCATGTTTTTACGTTCAAATGTATACACCACAAGGGAAGTAATACCGTACTCAAATAGATATGTCAGTAAAATAATCGTGATAAAAGGGATTACATCGATTTGCATTGTCTGATTCAACAGATAATACACCAGACCAAATGCGATAAAACCGACAAAATTTAATGTAATGAATAACCGGGAATATCTTTTGAAATAACCATATCCATTCATATAGTGAATCGCTATTTCTTTTCCAAACGTCGAAAAATAAACACTGGTAGAAGTGATCAGAAAAACAGCGATCAGTATTATGTAAATAACTGCTAATTGCACAAATTGTTTAACTGACTGATCCTGCTTTTTAATGTTACGATCCAAACTGCTTTGAATGGTTTGATAGGAAAATGATGCCGGATGTTGTTCTTCAAGTTTTGCTGTTAAGTTTAAGAGGATTCGTTCTTCACTAAAGTCAATTACGTTACTTTCAAACTGATTAATCAGCGGATCTGGATCAACAAGGATAATCGGATTTTCTAAAACTCCTGAGTTTGGTAACTCAGACCCCGTTTCAAAATGAGGAGCGAAAATCAAATTTTCACTGTAAAATTGGATTTCATTGTTTCCAAATGACATAAGAATATCATGCTCTCTTTTATCTTTATACTTCTCTGGTACCAGAATTTTAATCTTGTCTGATATTTCAATATTCATGTTGGCATAATCTTGCATATATCTGTTATTAACAATAAGATATGGAACTTTTGGAAGCGTTATCTGATTGCTGGTTGTATAAAAATCATCCAATGAACTGTTTGTATCGAACATGTCCTTAATGAGATAATCGAAAAAATCCGCATAGCTCAATTCTTGATTAATGACAGCAGACCTAAATGCATTACGAATTTTCTCTTCGTCATTATCAATTGTTGCATTGACGCTTGAAAATGATACGGTAATCCCGTTTGCTAAATGCTGGTTTTCACGATAGAAGGACAGGTATGGTTCTCGATTCTTAATATCTGACCACTCATGTAATAAAGGAATTGCTAATACCAATATAACACCTATCCGCAAAACAGAGACTAAGATAAAAATAATTCCATTTTGCTTGCTCTTTTTGAGTATCTCGGCACTAAACCGATAGGATACCCAGAGATAGGTTAATGCCACACTGACAATCATTAAACTAATGTATAATCCGACAAATGGAAGCAGTACTTTGATGTACTCAATATACAGTGCTCCATATGAGTCCGATATAATTAATGAAGTGCAGAGCATAGTAATAATGAATAATAAGCTTGAGACGACAATATAAGGTAAAAAGAATTTAGTTATGATTCTGTTTCTTGAGTACCCATGTAAGTAACTAATGGTTATCTCTTTTGTCATGTTAATAGAAACATAGATTGAGATAAAGAGTACACACAATACACTCAACCACAAAATGGAATATGGCATTGTGAAGATCGTTGTTAGTAGCGGCGGATTTCGATAGTATGACTCCATTGAGGTACGATTATTTATACCAATCAATGCTTTTATTGGTGTAATTGTTTTAAATGGTTCATATATCTGAGATAATCGTTCAGTCAACTCTTCTACCCTGATATTTTCAACCACAAAAGTTACAATAATTTGTCCTGCATCCCTAGGGTATTGTTCGACTAGCTGAGATAATGACTTTATCGAGATTTCATATTTAAAACCTGTATCAAAATCATAGTAGCTATGGTCTAGAAAATCGATGCGAACATCCCCACTACTTTTAGGATTGTTAGTTATATGCCAATTGGGAGTAGCCATGATTTCTTGAATTGATAACTTTGAGTTGATGAACACATGAGAAAGAAGATCATGATGTTCAGTCATGAATATTTCAACTTTACCATGAACTCCTTCATTGCTTGTTTCTCTTCCAAAAACAAAACCAGGAATCTCCAATTCTTCGAAAGCATTATTTGTGACTTCTAAAAAATAGTCAATCGTGTTTCCAGATTCACGGGGGTTAATGTTCAAGTATACATTCGTGTTTTTTCCAGTAGAAAACTGATTTATGTTAAATAAAGTTAATTTCTCATTATAGTGTTCATTGAAAGAAAAAAAGAATATAGTTGCTCCCAAAATTGCAAGAACAAAGGATAGAAAATAGTTAATCTTCTTCATAAATATCCCCCACTTTACTAGATTTTCATTAAAAAAGCAGAGGTGAAATAGTTTGTTGTATTAAATGCTTACTTTTACTTATTGACCTAACCAAGCAGCATAAGGATATTGTTTGGTTCCTGGTTTAATCAAAGTTGCAGTTTTTGTTTTTACATTCCAAAAACAACCGCTAACATTTATCCTATTTGATCCGTCATATAATTGAACCGAAGCTGTAAAACAACCATCTACATGTGCAGTTCCTGTGTTATAACCTGCATATGGATGTGAGTCCACTGAAGAAAAATGTGCCCATGTAGTTGAAACTGATCCATTTGGTGTGACATATCCTGTGACATACACAGCACTTACTATGGTTGATGAAAAGATTATCCCAACAACCATGTTTAGCAAAACAAAAGATAAAGAAGACTTCCTTCTCATAATAGTTCCCCCCCTTTCTAGTCAATTTCTTGACTATTCATTCCAATTGATCTACACAATATGATAAGACAATAATAACGTGTACGATCAATTAGATTTTAACTATTATCACCTCTTTATCAAAATTGTACTTAAAGAAAGTAAACTTGTCAATCTTGCAAGAAGTCTCTCTGGAGGCTTTCGTATCGAACTCTCATTAATTGAAATATTAACTTCCAATGCAAGTGGACACAACTTTCTCTACTTGCATTGTTGATGTTAGAAGACCAAAATGAAGATGGAACAATCGCTATTGGACAAGGGATTCCTTTGGATACATACACCTACTTGAATTTATCAGAGCGAAACAGATTGAAGTCATGCTCAATCAACATCATACCCTCAAGAAGATTGCCATCTCACTGAGCCGTGACCTGTCAGGTATCATCCATGTGATTTTCATCGTCGTCGCTGTCAGCCTTGCTCAAAATGCAGTACGTTTTTTCTTATCATTGCCAAGGCATCCTATACTCGACAATCCCACTCAATTGTGTGATATATCAATTACAAGTCCATATGTTTATTAGAGTATTGAACTCTTGCACCTTATACGGTTTATTAGTTATAAAAAGGAATCGTGACTGATTCGTGTCAAGATTCCTCCATGTTTCTTTAAGTCTATAACAATTACAACTTTCTTTATAAAGTTCTGATAAGATTTCTAATTTTCTGCTAATCCTTAAACTCTGCTCTAACACCTTCTTTAATGACATCAAAGAACAAAAAACTCTGCGAATCGCTTATCTTATTAAAAGACAGATATTTATCAGACATTGCACTGTTATCAAGTCCCACAAAATTCAAAACCTTCGCAATCGATTGATTATCTATATCATCGGTAAAGTCCACGATGATCGTCAGTGCATAACTGACATCCCAACCACTTTGTTGGGCCGTCGGCTTGAAATCATCCGAAACATAGACGGAAATCGCAAATCCATCGACACCTTTGAGATTGGCAATGTCGGGTGTTCGGTTGGACACAAAGACATCCGATAAGTCTGTAAAATAAGCAACATCACTTTCATACAGTTCAACAAGTCGGTCCGCTGACTTGTTTAAAGCGATGTTTAAAACCTTCTCCTTGATCTTATCGACCTTAACGATGACGACATCAACTTCGGTGTATCCTAGAGCCGTTGGTGACCTCCGATTGGCATTGGTTCTCCTTTGTACTCAACCTACGGTAACTTTGTGACTCCACAAAAGTCGACCTATTCAACTATTAAAATGATGTTAAAATATAAAACTCCGACTACTAAAAGACCTGGTTTATTTCTCATAAAACTAATCCCATTTTGGTTCAATTTTTCTTTGTTGTTGTCATTTGATTAATCTCAAGCAGATTGATGGAACGATCGGCCCTGGCAATCATATCCTTATCATGGGAAACGATGATCAATGTCTTTCCTTTTTGCTTTAACTTTTCAAGCAACTCCATGACGGCCTGTTTATTGTCATCATCCAAACTGCCGGTCGGTTCATCACATAACACCAACTCACACGGTTTGATGAGCAGGCGTGCTATCGCAATGCGCTGTTGTTCCCCTCCGGAACACTGAAAGACTTTCTTATTCTCAAAACCTTTCAGACCGACATCTTCCAATGCTTTTGATATGGTTGAAACACGAAATCCGGCTTTGCTTTTAGGTATCGCCAGTGCAAGATTGTATTCCACGGATTTATGTTCGATCAGCGCAAAGTTTTGAAACAGGTAACCAATCGATTCAGATAACAGCTTTTGAGCCTGTTTTGAAAATGGTTTGGGCACTTGTTTGTCAAACATGTACAAATCCCCTTTGTCGGCCGTATCTAAAAGACCGATCAAATTTAACAATGTGCTTTTCCCGCATCCCGAAGGACCGTAAATGACCGTCATCTGATTCTTATGGATATCCAACGACAGATTTCTTAAAATTTTCAGACTTCCAAATGATTTATCGATGTTTTTCAAACGAATAATCACATCACTCATAGTCGCTCTCCTTTTATATCCGCAATTACAGCACGACGTTGTAATCGCATGATGATCAATCCACTGACGAGCAGCTCAAACCCTAAAAATAACAAGGTCAATAAGAAGGTCGCGGTCCACGACAGTTTGTATATCAATACAATAATAATGGCCGGAATCCAGATCATCCACACCGATTGAATTAAGAAGTTTTTGTGCTTCTCCCATAAGGTATATCCTAACAGTGTTTTCACCACATCTTCCTTACGTCCTTCACTCAGATAGTAGACGATGTGATGCAAGATAAACATAATCATTACCGCACCCAGAACAAGCAAGCGTAATATTGTATTGAGTATTCCATCCATGAGGTAGCGCTGATTCTCTTGAAACATCGCTTGAATCGAGTTGGACCACAAACCGCTTATATCAATGTCATATCCCGCCTGGTTAGCAATGGATTCTAAATAGTTCTCCATTTCCAAAGGTGTTTTGTATGGAACATAATAACTAAGAATGCTATCGATACGATTGGACTCCACGATGGTGATGATGGGGTCCTGTATGCTTTGACCTGTGTTAATATACAAGGTTTGGGGATCAATGATTTCAATCGGATTAAAATATTGAACTTTTGTTGATCCTGGCATGACATTGATCTGATGGATATCCATCGTTGATGGGATTAGGACAATATTCTTTTTATCCGAAAAATCAATGGGTTGACCATTGGTATCCATAAATGTCAATCGAGTAAGAATCTCTCGATTCGCATCCACTTCCGTGATCGCCATCCCCGGAGCGATAAATTTTGATTGAAGATACAGATATCCCTTTCGTTCAAAGTCACTAACCAACGCCTTTTTAATGTCCGAGGACTGAGGATCAAACTCCACATCCCCCAAACTTCCTGAATACCAATAAGCATCTTCATAGAACTCATTGGCCAGACGCAAAGAACGAACACTATGAACATCGGCCATCAGAATCTCAACGCCACGTAACAACGGAACCATCAATGCAATCATCATCAATGCTTTTGCCAACTGATTGATCTGAATCATGGCTGTGGCAATTTTCATATTCTTAATGGACTGAACCAAAGAAAGTCGGCGAATGATGATTACAAATATACCACCAATGACCAACAGTCCAACCATAAATACCACAAGATTGACGGCCAGATAACCGGCAAAGCGAAGTGCAATCGGATGGACACTCGATACTTTAACCATATATAAGATCACAAACGTCACGACCAAGGTGAGTAGATGTCCAATCATGATGGGAAGAAACACTTTGCGTACAGCCCGAATGGTCGAATATCCGTGCAAACGCAAGATATTGATTTCCTTTTTGTTTTGATCCAACCATACGGAATAACTTAACAATAACAAAATCAACATATAGCCCAACAGCTGCGTCGATGAGTTAATGAGTCCGACATCTTCATATTGTCCCGAACCGTCACTGATACCACCGACCGTCATAATTCCTTTTGAAACTAAATACGCAACATCTCCTTCGGGCTGACTGCTAATTAAACGTACAAACAGTACCGATGAATCAAGATAAACATCCTCCATAACCAAATGCAACGGCGCAACCACATCCGTTATACTCTCAACATCTTTATTATCCCCAAGATAAGTAAATGTCGCACTTCGCAAAGAATCCTGATAATCACTGGAAATATATTTGCGTTCACTCCTTGATGAAAAATCAATATCCACAGACTCTACCACCGGCAAATACGACACGATCGGACATTGGGTGACCATATAACTTCGCGAAACTTCATTGGGAATTGTCACAACAATGATGACGGATGATTTGCGTTGTTCGGATAACTGATACAAACCCTCGATTACATCCGTGAGCTTCTGTGATTCATCGACGGGCACATTGATCGCATAGAATCCCTGATCTTTAAAGCAAGGTGCATCCTGAATATGATAAACCTGTTGATACAGCCGCTGACTGTACAACATAAAAATGCTATCGAAACTGAGATAGCCTACTAACAGAATAATGATGATAGCTAAACGACGTATCACCTAATACTTACCAAACCCAATTAATCTCGCTATACTCATGCCAATGGTTTCTCACCACAACATATCTAACCTTATTCTGAAGCGAGATAGCAGCAACATCATTTAAGATACACGTTGTATCATGGACAAATCCTTGAATTGAGCCATCACTATGCTGAATTTTTATACTTGCTTTAACTTCAGCATGCAAGGAATAACCTCCAGACTCTAGTTTATAGTTTGTTTGATGAATATCATAACCAATGTAATTATAACTAAGAAATGAAACTTGACCATGCCCGGTCGAAATTTCAAGATTGTTTGCATATACAATTGAAAAAGAAAAAACAAATACAAAAAAAGCATTCAAAATTATTCTGATTTTATTCATAATGTTTCCTCCACACTTTAATATATTATAACATGCGCTTTATGAAGATGAATAGTAGTTTTTGCTCGTGTCTTTTGCCCGTGTCTTTTGCCCAGCTCGCCATTTTTACAAATATTTTGAAGAGATCACTTACCGGTTCTTGTTCTTTTGATCCTGCAAGCATCTCATAGTTGAAAGATGTTAAGGGCCAGTTCAGATGGTTTGTTATACGGTGGTAACAACGTGATGGCACGATACAGTTCATCGAGGTCAAGGACAATGTCTTTGCGTCCTTTGCTTACACGTACATTGTGTTTTTAAGGATGACTTCTTTACAGAACTCACACAGCAACCCTTTTGTCGGATGGCTGTGTTGTATTAACAATGATTGTCTTAATCTTCTCCAATCATGACTCTTAGAAGTCGGATATGGTTTGGACACTGCTCATTACTACAAGGCCGATCTTCACGCGAACCCTCTTTTACCCACTTTAAAACAAGATGTAACTTCGATTTGACTTGATCCATTTTGGAATAGGTCGACTTTTGTAGAGTCACAATGTTAACGTTGGTTGAGTACAAAAGGAGAACCAATGCCAAGCAATAACAGTAAATATACTCCAGAAGTTCGCCAGAGAACCGTGAACTACATATTGGGAAGTGGAAAGTCCGCGACCAGTGTCGCCGAAGAAATGGGAATCGACACAAATACCGTTTGTAAGTGGGTGCGTGATCATCGACGAAACAATCAGCTGCCTACCTATCAAGAAGAAAAAGGGCATAAAGCAATTGCCTCCAAAAGTGAGAAAGAACTCACAATGAGGCTGAGGGAGAAGGAGAAGAGAATCCGAGAATTGGAAGAGGAGGTAGATATCTTAAAAAAGTCCCTGCGCATCTTTATGCAACCCCGGTGATGAAGTATGAGTTCATAGATGAATATCGCTCAGAGTTCACAGTAGTAAGGATGTGCAAAGCGTTTCGGGTTAAGGAGAGTGGATATTACCGTTAAAGAAACAAGAAAAAGACAGATGGACAGACAGAAGATGAAGCGCTAACTAAAGTAATTCGAGAAATCCATCAAGAGAGTAAAAGAACCTATGGACCCAAAAGGATTCAAGAAGCACTATCAGACAAAAAAATTACCTGTTGTCTGGGACGAATCCGGCGGTTAATGAGAGAAAACGGACTGTATTGTATATCCAGAAAAAAATCCACCCCTTATCCAAAGGAAACCATTGAAAAGAGATTCAGTGAGAATACGTTGGATCGTATGTTTAATGTAAATGAACCCAACGAAGTCTGGTGTGGGGATATCACCTATGTCAAGACGGTTGAAGGATGGGTCTATATCGCAACTGTGATCGATCTATTTAATCGGGAAGTGGTTGGTTATGCCTTAAGCAAGAAGCCTAACAGCCAACTCACAATGAGAGCAATGGCCATAGCCTTGACCCATCGTAAACCCCAAGGAAGTCTATTATTTCACAGTGATCGCGGCTGCCAGTACAGTAGTAAGTCCTATCAGCACCATCTTGAAGAGCACCAGATCACCAGTAGCATGAGTCGAGGTGGGAATTCCTACGACAATGCCTGCGCAGAGAGTTTCTTCGCAACGCTAAAGAAGGAATGGGTGCATCACCGGAAATATCAAAATCTAGAACATTTAGAACGAAGTTTATTTGAATACATCGATCTTTTTTATAATCGGAAGCGGATGCATAGTCGACTTGAAAACTTATCTCCGGTAGCGTATTATAAAAGACATAAGGATAGAAAAATCGTGTAAACAAGCGATTTGGGTATGCATATATGTGTGAAATAATGACTCTACAAAACAAGGACCATTCCATATTTGAGATAAGTTAAAATACTGGGAAACTATCCAAATAAATGGAGTAATCTAAATCCTAAAATATAAAACTCAACGTTACCAATTTCGTCAGAGTCGATAGACCACCTCGTAGCACTCGCCCAATATCCAATCCCTATATAGTTCTTACATCTCACAGTACAATCCTTCGAAATTGTTTCAAGCATGAAAATGGGTCGTTTTAGTTGAGAAGCTCTAGTGTAATCTATTGTAAATAGAGTTGCCCAAATAAAGAATAGAGAAATTATCAGCAGGATTATTTTCTTTTTTTTATTGAATTTCATAAGTCACCTTACTATTCTCCCATACTTTACACCATCAAGGCTCAATTTTTCCCAATCGTTTGAATAAGAACTTGTCCAGTATTTGTAATTACCCGAATGTTGTGCAACAAAATAATTATAATAAGTATAATAATGCCCATCTTCATCAGGATAAGTGCCTGCATATGTGTCTCGTGTTACAACATATCCGACATGATCCCAATCTCCATCATTTCCCTGATCATACGTAATGATATCTCCTGACAACAGGTTATAGGAGAAGTCTAAATGTGAATAAGTTGTATATCCTGTATGAAAGTACTTTACAAATGTATCTGCCCTTATAAATGAGAAAGAGTGCGAATGAGTATATCCGCCACCTGCAGGGACTACCTCATGCCACCAACCAATACTTGCGTTCAGACCCCCCGATCTATCTTGAGGTACTCCCATAGCTTCTAAGATCTGTGATGTGAAGTTTGCGCAATCTGATCCTGCAAAGTAATAGTATTTATTGATAGTATTTGGTGTGATTGCATAACTCATTGCATATGAGTTCCCTGCAGCAATATTTTTAGTATAAGTTGCTGAAAGAGAACTTTTCGACATAATGTTTCTAAATCTAGTCCTCAGAAGATCAGATTGCTCAGATGGTAAAGCCAGAATTAGAGAATAAACATTTTCTTCTGAGAATCCACTGCTAACTATTTCTTAGATATCTTTATTTTGTTGCTGATTTTCAAATATGTCCCAAAACAGTTTAAATTCAATTAGGTCCTTGCTGATTGTTTCAAGGTTTTTTGGCGGTTCAATAATAAGGTTTTTAAAACAACTGCTATTAATCATTGCATCATTTGAAATTGCATCTGTAAAATTGCAATATTCACGCAATAACGTATTAAAGTCCTTGTGGTTTTGAATGAAATTATCCAATGCTATATCATTTCTCTCAAATGTTGGATACAGTTTATAGTTTTCTCCGCTAAATTCAACTAATTGATTATCAATAATTCTCGAATAAATTCCTAATTTGTAGAATACTGGCTTTGTACTATCTAGTCCATTTGCGTTGATTATAATAGTTTTGTTTGATAGAGTTAGCATAAGAGTGATGGTTAGCATAATCAATTTTCTACTGATTTGTTTTTTATTATTATTCCTCTCTATGTTAATCAAAGACAAAGTATTTCAATAATATTGCTATCTGATAAATAAACATTCATACTGACTATTGAAGTTAAAGATTTCTATATCGCGTGATTATTACTACGAATATTAATACTAATTATGACTTCAGTCTTTTTGCACCTTCAGATATGCGAATATATCTTCACTTAGGAATTCATCTTAATTTTGACCTTAAATTATCTACGCATTCATTTCAATCATAAGGATAATACATTCAATCACATTAAATAATCATTACAATCCCCCCCCTTAGCCCCTTTGTTAACATACTAACATACTTTGAATGCGGTAACAAGACCCGTATATTGTGTAAAAAAACGAGAAAAAACATTCCGAAGGATGATGGTTAGATATTGGAATCACTCTTGCATTGTAGAGTCATTATTCCACTCATACATGCATAACCAAATCGTTTGACTGTACCAGACAGCTTCCCACTGTTTAAATCTGGTTCGCTTTCCGAAACAGACTTCGGAGATATTGACAATTGCTGCTTGGCATTAGTTCTCATTTTGTACTCAACAATTTTGACATTGCGACCCTCCGTAAGTCTCTTCTTTCCAATAATCACCATTAAACGAAAGCGTTTTCACTAAACTATCATGTTTCTGATACTTTATTGCCTTAAACGCATTGCACTTTTAAAAATGACACTTTATAATCAATATTAGTAGGAGTATCAAAGAGACAAGAGAGGAACCACCATCATGAAATCATCAAATCTGTTCTTTGGTCGCGCACCGCTCAACGATGATCAAAACCCGATCTCGCTGACAACTGTGACCCGCGACAATGAAACATTCTTCAAGATTGAAAACTATCACCACATGAATCCGTTCTTTATGACCATCGTAAGCGATGTGGATCACTGGATGTTTATATCCAGTACCGGCGGACTGACATGCGGAAGAAAAAACGCTGAATCCGCATTATTCCCCTATTATACCGACGACAAGATTCATGACAGCATTGAAACCACAGGATCCCATACAAACATCATCGTCTCAAGAGACGAAAAAAATTTTTTATGGAAACCGTTTTCGCTTCACAACAGCAACGTCTATTCGATCACGCGGAAACTGTACAAAAACACCATCGGCAATAAAATCATGTTTGAAGAAATCAATCATGACCTCGGTGTTGCTTTTACCTACACCTGGAAAAACAGCAATGTTTATGGCTTCATCAAAGAATCCCAAATCGTCAACCTTTCCGGTCAGGACGTACGTATCCGCGTACTCGACGGCATTCGAAACATCCTCCCCTACGGCGTCAACACCCAGTTACAAACTTCGCTCAGCACACTGCTCGACGGATATAAACGATGTGAACTGGTGGATGAGGCAGGATTGGGCATCTACACGCTCAGCTCTATTTTGACCGACAAGGCAGAGCCTAGCGAATCCCTCAAAGCGACAACCGTCTGGTCCAAGGGATGTAAACATCCCACCTACCTGCTGTCCGAACAGCAGGTGGAAACTTTCGGTAAAAACCAACCCATCGAAGCTGAAACAGATGTCAAAGGCCGACGCGGATCATACTACATCGTCGACACGTTGGATCTGCAAGCAAATCAATCCGCGTCCTGGGTCATCGTCGCACATCTCAATCAAAGTTCGACGGATGTGGCCAATCTCATCAAACAACTGAAAGAGAACAGCTCGCTGATCGATCAGCTGCACGCGGATGTGCGCAAAGGCGACTTCAATCTGAAAAAACTGGTATACCAAGCCGATGGCATGCAATGCACGGCCAACGAAAAGGTCAGCTACCGACATTTCTCAAACACCCTGTACAACATCATGCGCGGCGGCGTGTATGCGGACGGATATACCATTGAAAGAGATGACTTTAAAGCTTTCGTCCAGGTTTGGAACAAAGAAGTATATGCTCAGCAACGTGATTTCTTCAGCAATCTGCCCGAAACCATCCGCTTTCATGACTTACTGACCTTAGCTGAAACATCTCAAAACAAGGATTTCCACCGGCTGGTCCTGGAGTACTTGCCACTGACTTTCAGCCGTCGTCACGGCGATCCCAGCCGTCCGTGGAACCGCTTCAGCATCGAAGTCGTCAATGAAGACGGCGGCAAAAAGCTCAACTTCGAAGGAAACTGGCGCGACATTTTCCAAAACTGGGAAGCACTGTCGCTGTCCTATCCGGCATTTATCGAAAGCATCATTGCCAAATTTGTCAATGCGTCGACCGCTGACGGATACAATCCGTATCGCATCACGAAATACGGATTGGACTGGGAAGTGCTCAATCCCGATGAACCCTGGTCGAACATCGGTTACTGGGGTGACCACCAAATCATCTACCTGCTCAAACTGATGGAATTATCCAAAGCGTATCACCCGGAAAAACTGAAGGACTACCTTTTCAAAGAACTCTTCGTCTATGCCAATCTGCCCTACAAGATCAAGGGATTTGATGCTTTAGTCGAAAATCCGCGCAACAGCATCGACTACGATTATGAGCTCGAGAAAAGAATTCACAAAAAGACAGAGTCGATTGGGTCGGATGGAAAACTGATCTACCTCAATCAACACACATACAAAGTCACTCTGGTGGAAAAACTGTTGGTTACCTTGCTTGCGAAACTGTCCAACTATGTTCCGGAAGGTGGGATCTGGATGAACACGCAGCGACCCGAGTGGAATGATGCCAACAATGCTTTGGTTGGCAATGGCTGCTCGATGGTCACACTTTATTATCTGCACCGCTTCTTGACCTTCATGCAACAGCTCATCCATGAAATCGACGGTCAGCCGCTTGTACTGTCCGATGAAGTCATCCATATGTTTGAAAATACATTCGAAGTACTAAAGTCATATAAAACGTATCTTGGCATCAAAATCGCAGATGACACACGCTATGATATTACCCGGGCGTTGGGCAAGATTGGGGAGTCCTATCGTAACTCCGTTTACCAGTCCGGATTCAGCGGAAAGAAATCAACCTTGTCCGTAGCTGATCTTCAAGAATTTGTTGATGTGGCGCTGCTGCACTTGAAAGACTCGATTCATAAGAACAGACGGGAGGACGGCCTATATCACGCATACAATCTCATCCGCTTTGAAGATAATCAATGCAGCATATCTTACTTGTACGAAATGTTGGAAGGTCAGGTATCCGTCTTAAGTTCAAAAGCATTGGATGCCAAGGAAAGTCTGAGTGTTTTGACCGCACTGAAAAACAGCGCGATCTACCGCGAAGATCAGGACAGCTATATGCTCTACCCCAATCGTGAACTGCCGAAATTCCTTCACAAAAATATCATTCCCGAGTCGCTGGTCATGTCTTCCGACATACTCAAAGAAGAGCTCAAGCATCAGCGCACCCGCTTTATAGAGAAGGATGTGAATGGAAAGTATCATTTCAACGGACGCTTCAGAAACGGTTATGATATGGAAGCCGCACTCAAAGCCACCAAGGAGTTCAACGAACAAGACATCCGACAGGTCAAAGACATCTTCCATAATCTCTTTGATCATCATGCCTTCACCGGGCGTTCCGGAACATTCTATAAGTATGAAGGCTTGGGATCGATTTACTGGCATATGGTATCGAAACTTGTTCTGGCTGTGCAAGAGACTTTCAGTGATGACTATTCAAAATCAGGACTGACGGCGGAAGCGATGGACCTGCTTGGCGCATATCGCTCGATCAAAGCCGGCATCGGAGTCGAAAAAACACCGCAGCTCTACGGCGCATTCCCGACAGATGCTTACTCCCATACACCTTCGTTCGCCGGAGTTCAACAACCGGGCCTGACCGGACAGGTAAAAGAAGACTTCATTTCCCGCTTGAAGGAGCTGGGCTTGGAAGTAAAAAACGGTCAGGTTCACTTTACTGTTGCACTGCTTGACAAAGCTGAGTTTTTGAACCAACCGCAATTATGGGTATTGCCTAAAGGAAAAACGGACATTGACAGCGAGACGATCACACTTGAGAAAAACTCATTGGGATTCACGTTCTGTTCGGTACCGGTCATCTACACACTTTCGGATTCGGATAGCATCGTCGTTGTGGATCAACATCAGAAAGAGCATCACTTCAAAGATGCGTTGGATCGTGATACCAGCAAGCGCTTGTTTGCACGAGATGGTAGCATTGACCGCATCTGTGTTTCCGTGGATGGAAGCAAACTGAGATAATCAGATTTGATTGTAAAAAATTACCCAAACATAAAAAAGAGTATTGACACAGCCTGTCAATACTCTTTGATTTTCTAAGAAAGCTGCATTGTGGTCTCACACGTATCATTTGAATCAAATGTGCCGACTTGCTTGATCGCGCTAAGACCCTGGTAGGTAATGGAAATCTGCAGATTCTTATCCTTGGGAAGCCACAAACCGATAAACCCTTTGGCAGAGCTCGTCCGTTGTTCACTTAGCACCACTTCATTGGTATTTACGTCTGTAATCAGTATATCAAACGACTCACTCTGCAATTCTCCGGTACATGTCACCAGATTATGAATTGCGCAGGGATGCGTCTGAATGATGTATGGTGCAATGGATAAATAAAATTTCCCTTCTGGAATTGCAAATTCAACCGTATCCTTTGCATCGCTCAATCGAAGTTTCTTGGCGTTCACACCTGCAGAAAAACCAAGCGGTTCATCGGTTTTCTCTTCAAGAATATTAATGATTTCAACCACATTTTTTCCGGCGAGACCATAACGGTTTAAAAAAACCTCTTGGTTATACCGATCCAGATTTAAAGCGATATAACCAACAGCAGATAAGATTATCAGTACGACAGATATGATCAGGATTTTTTTCATCTTTACCTCCTTTATCTGCCCTATTGAACACTGGCCGGATATCCCAAACGCTCAACCGCCATCAGGATGTCTTGGATCGAACAATCATTTTCATCAAATAGCAAACGGGCAGTTTTGTGTTGAAAATCATAATCAAAGCGCAATACACCCATCGATTTTAACGTTGACTCAATCCGATTGATGCAACTGATGCATCCGGTTTTATCGATTCTAATTCTTGCTTGCACAATTTTCACCTCTCTATATACCCCTAGGGGGTATTATTATCATACCATGAATCGCATAAATTTCAAGCTGTTTGATCGTATATTCATCGTATCTTCACTTTGAATCTCTAAAAAAGATATCCTTTTGGATATCTTTGTAAACATACATGATAACTGTGAACTATGATTGAGAAAAGCCTTATTGCAACATCTCTTTTAATGTCTCACTTTGACTTGAAGGAATTGTAAACTTCATCCCTCTTGCCGGATACTTGAAATACGTGTACCGTTTCTGACCGTTATCCGATTCATAAAACAGGTTAAATTTCACTGTTTTATTTTCAAAGGTAAACCTCACGGATAACAGGCTGTCTTCAGCGGTATCCGCAAAGAAATTCTCATTGATCTTTGCGAAAAAGACTGACGTCAGTTTACGGAGATCTTCGGTATCGGTGAAGGTCTTCTCAACGCTTTCAACCCCCGATACGGGATCTCTCAGCACCACTTCCACCTTACTCAGTTTTCCGGAAGTCAGATGTTCCAGATTGATGAAAAATACACTGAAAATAACAACAAAAAAGAGTGCAACGGCCAAAAGCACAAAACGAATGATCCGGCGCTTACGCATGATGATGTCCACCTGTGTGTTGCTTTCATTGTATCACAGTTCTTTCTTTTCATAGAGATAAAATTTGTGAAAAACGACCTTGACACGACCTGTTTTCATGTCAAAATGAAAGTATCAAGCGAGGGCTTTCTATGACACTGCAATACTTCTTCACTTACAAAGACCAACTGCCGGACAATATCGGTGTTGGCACCTTCTCACCGCTGCACCTGTCGATTCTTGCGGTTTTCTTTGTGCTCATGTTTATCGGGATCCGCTATTTCAAAAACAAAGACGCAAAAATCCGACACAGGTTTTTACTTGTGATCGCTTTTTTGATTCCGACCCTGGAATTTATCCGGATCCTGTGGGTGCTATCGCTGGGGATCGAGGAGCTGATACCATCAGCCCTGTTGCCCTTTCAGCTGTGCGGTTTAATGTCTGTTTTCGTTCCGTGGGCCGCAATTTCCCGAAAACCGATTTTGCTGGAACTGGTTTATGTCGGAGGGATTGCCGGAGCCGGTATGGCCCTGCTTACCCCCGACTGTACCATGTACCCGCTGCTGAGCTTACAGTTTATTCAGTCAATGCTCATCCACGGACTCATCTTCTTCGCCGGATGGTATCTGATCCTGGTTGAGAAATACCGTCCGTCCATCAAGAATCTGCCCAAACTGGTCGGCGTCATGACGCTGCTCGCCTTATTCGTCACCCCTTTCAACCTGATGTTACAACATCAGCAGGCCAATTATTTCTTCTTGATGTCCGGATTGGAAGGCACGATCCTTGAAACGCTCAATGCCAACAATTCTCATCTGATGTATCTGGTGTACTTTACGTTATTGGTCATCGCCTTTCTGATTTTGCTCTATCTGCCTTGGTCGATTCCCACGAAAACCCGAAAAGCCTGATACTCAGGCTTTTACTTTGTGACAAAGTACCAAATCTGAGCAAACTTCTTATGCTTCTGCATGACAGTGATATAATGATACTGACAAAGAAATGAGGTACGCTATGATACAAACATTCACTCACACCACTCAAAAAACCTTTGATGAAACTGTTACAGAACTGAAAGAAGCATTGATGCAAGCCAAGTTTGGCACTTTATGTCAGATCAACATGCACGAAAAATTCAGAGACAAAGGCATCGAATTTGACGGAAAGATTGCCATTTTGGAAATATGCAATCCGTTTGAAGCCTTTGCGGCAATCAGTATTCACCCACAGGCCATCTATTTTCTGCCCTGCAAGTTTATTGTCAGAGAGGTCAATGGCGTCGGAGTGATCGAGATGGCCAAACCTTCCGCTCTGATGAAACTGCTGGACAATCCCAAACTGGAAGAACTGGCCGAGAAGGTTGAAACTGCGCTGATCAACGCCGCCGTAACCGTATAACTGCTGAAAAGCAGTTTTTTTTGTCGGTTATCCCTCAAAAAACGCAACCTGTACTTTCCCTATTGAAAAAGCTTTGGGTTCTGTTACTGTTATCTCGGTGATATGAATGAACGTTCTACGACAAATCCTGATTTTTCTTGATGCCAATATGACTCCGCCAGTCAGCTACGGATGGTTTCATTGGCTGTTTTTAGTTTTGACTTTAACCGCTTTGCTTCTGATCGCATTTCGATACAGAAACCTGAATGATCAGAAGATTAAAAAAGCTTTGCTTATCTATGCCATCATTACACTCAGCTTTGAAGCCTATAAGCAAATCAACTTCTCCTTCAACTACGATGCGACCTCGTCCTGGTGGGTGTATCAATGGTATGCCTTTCCGTTTCAATTCTGCTCAACGCCGATGTATGTCGCGCTGATCGGAGCTCTGACTAAGAATAAAAACATCGAAAAGGCTTGCTTCGCCTTTTTAGGCACGTTTGGACTGACTGCCGGTCTGGCCGTCATGCTCTACCCGGTGACCGTATTTGTGGATACCATCGGAATCAACATTCAGACCATGGTGCATCACGGATCGATGATCGTCATCGGCTTTCTGCTGATCGCCAATCACCGAGTCAAAAATGATTGGAGCACGATGTTCGCAGCGCTGACCGCCTTTTTGATTCTGGTGGCCATCGCGATTTCCATTGACGTTACGACGTACTATATCGGCCTCAACAACGGTTTGGAAATGTTCTTCATCAGTCCCTTTCACGATTCATCCCTGCCCGTCTTTAACATCATCTACCAACATGTACCCTACCTGATTTTTTTGTTGATATATATATCGGCCTTTTCTTTTGGTTCTTACATCCTGTATAAGCTGTTTCTTCTTCCCGTAAAATCGCAATATTGAACCTTTGAACCCTCCCCCCATATGATATAATAAGGAAAAGTCGGGCATCGATCTGCCGTAGGAGGCCTATGCGAGATATCCTTATCGTCATCGCTTTGGGGTACATATTGGGGAACTTTCAGACATCGTATATCTTAGGTAAAGTCATTAAAAAAGTTGATATCCGCACATTGGGCCGGGGCAATGCCGGAGCTTCCAATGCGGTGGAATCCTTGGGGTGGAAGTTTGGGGTCATCGTCGCCGTTTTGGATGCATTCAAAGGATTATTGGCCGTGCTTCTGGTCCGTTATCTCTTTGAGGCCCGCCTCGATGCACAAGGAGCTACCCTGCTGTATCTGGCCGGATACAGTGCGATCTTGGGACACATTTTCCCCTTTTACATGAATTTCAAAGGTGGTAAAGGAACGGCCACACTGGTCGGACTGATGCTCGGATTAAATCCGTGGTTTGGAATCATCGGTATCGCCATAATCGTTGCCCTGACCTTCATCACTGATTTTATTGCCATCGGAACTCTTGGACTGCTGGTGTGCATGGTTGCCGGAACCGTTTATTTCAATGTCGGTTGGCTACCGGTACTTATTGCCATAAGCGGTGCTTTGCTCAGCGTTTATCTGCACTGGCCCAATTTCAAACGGATCAGAAACAATGAAGAAGGACGCCTCTCCCGGGTGTTGAAAAGAAAAAAAGTCGAATGACTTTTTTTTAACGCCGGATTGCCCACAGACTGTAGCCGACCGGAAGTTTTCCCTCAAAATGCTTAATATACATCAGACCCCGATCGTCTTTGGTATCCCCACCCATCCCCTCATCACAGCGATCAAATTCCAGAAACCGGGTGACAAACAGCTGGGCATCGGCGAGGGCATTGATGATATCGCTCATTTTATGACTTCGGAAATAATTGATGGCTTCCTTCGCATCGCCGGCATATCCGCCGATCATCATATCCACTTCCAACGTTTCATTGAAATACGGATACTTCACCTCAAGGATGCCGTCTTTGATTTTCGTTTCATCAAACACCAGATAATACGGATGTCCGTCATGGACGAACAGTTCTCCATCAGGTTTGAGAAACTTCGCGATATTTTTTGCCCAGCGCGGCAGATCAAACAGCCATCCCAACACTCCGTCAAAAGTAATGACCAAATCAAATGCTTCATCCAAAACCTCATCCAGGGTTTGAACATCCCGACAGATAAAGCGGATATCCGCATTATTTCTTCGCGCCAATTCCTGCGCAAAGCGGATATTATCCTCAACAAAGTCAACAGCCGTCACATCTGCGCCCAGCTTGGCCAAAAGGATCGAGTCTGCGCCGGTATTGCACTGAAGATGCAACACTTTCTTACCCCGAAGATTGCCCAACTGCTGTTCTACCAGCGGATTGAGCTTCTTTGTGCCATCTTTCAGACCACGGTCAAACCGCTCAAAATGATCTTTGGATAATTTACCCCAGGCTTGACGATTGGCTTCTGTTTCATGCATAAAAATCACCTCGACATTATTATAACCGATATTCATCCGATACTTGAAACAACTTACAAAGAGTGATAATGTATGTGTAAGGGTGAACACTATGAAAATAAAATCTGAAGTCGATTTATTGTTTCAAGTTATCATCGGAACGACCGTCATCATCATGATCGCTCCCATCGCACTGATCCCGGCTCAAGAGCGCTGGATGTTAGTTATTGTCGCACTGCCCATGACTCTGTTTTTGCTGTGGCTGGTTCTGGGTACGTGGTATGAATTTCGCGATGACTATCTCTACTGTGTCAGCGGACCGTTTCGGGAAAAGATCTACTATGACAAAATCAAAGAAGTAAAACTGACCGAGAATCTGATGTCTTCGATGGCGTTTTCACGCAAGCGCATCGAAATCCGTCAGCACAACAAAAACTATTTCACCGGAACAACGATGATTTCTCCGCAAAACCGGGAGGATTTCTATGTCCAACTCAAACGGAGATGCAAAAACTTACAAAAATGACCTTCGGATCGAAGGTCTTTTTACTGTGCAATGAAGTGGTGAATCTCCTGTTGAACATCAGAATTCCATACAACTACCCAGCCTGTCTGTATCTTCAGACGAATCAACGCTTCCAACCGATGGTTGCCATCATTGACAATGAGCTGTCCGTCTATATGTTCAACAATCAACGGCGGCATATCCCAGCCTTCTTGAATCAGCGTGCAGAATGTTTTGATCTCTTTCTCCCACGATTCGGGCGCAATATAATATTTCATCTCCGGTTCGGGACCGCAACATCTTGTCAGCCGATCCAACCGGATTTCAAAAGGTCCGGTCCAATATCGCTTTTGCAATTTCAAACCGTCTGAGAACGGCTTGTTATTCCCTGCTGAATTGAGGAAATTGTGGACCCACTGTTCAATAGCCGATTCTTTGGCATATCGCAAGGCTTCTTCAACCGTAAATGTCATCATGACCATGTTTTTCTCCTATATTATTGTATCTTTGGGTTAAATCACAGCTTCGCCACCATCAGACTGTACACGACATTGGCCACCCGCTCCAAACCGTCCAAAACATCCTCCAACCGGATATAGATTTCTTTTCGACGGACGATTTCCACCGGATCCAAGCCGTTGGTAAATAAGTGACGCATGCCCATCTGATACACCAAATCGGCATCCTCTTCCAAAGAGTTGATCTCATTGATCAGTGCTTTCATCTGTTCATAGGGAAGCTTCTTAATATTTTTAAGCTGTTTCATCAGCTCAACCTGCTTATGACAGGTCACGACGATGATCTCAATAAACTTATCGATATACATATCCGAACTGCGGATGTCCAACATATAGCAGTGCGCCGCCACATCATCGATGTAGTCGGTGACATCCTCAATGCCCTTAAGGATATCAAGTAAATCCGACTGATCGATCGGGGTGATGAAAGCATCATTGACGATCTGCAAGCACTGATGGATATGATGATCGCCTTCATGCTCGATGTCACGGATTTTGATCAGTTCATGCTCATTGATCTGCTCATCCGCAAACGCCGTTTTCATCGCTAAGGCCGCCTTCAAAGATATTTCCGAACCTCTGACAAACATATCAAAATAATCGACATCACTCTTGACGATGATTCCCTTTAATTTGTTCAACCAAGATATTGCCATGGTGCCCTCCTAAATCAGACTGCGAAATACAGTCGCAAATACATATCCCAAAATCATGCATGCCGGAAAGGTCAGTATCCAGGCGGTAAACATTTCCTTTGCAATATCCCAATTTACCTTCTCGAGCCCTTCAGCAGCACCGGCACCCATCATCGCCGTGCCTTTGGTATTGGTCGTACTCAACGGAATGCCCAAGGCGGTGGCTACCAGCATACTGCCCGAAGCCGCAACCTCCGCCGCAAATCCCTGATATTTCTGTAAAGACACCATATCCATACCCATCGTCTTGATGATCCGATAGCCGCCGATCGACGTCCCGACGGCCATCAGCACGGACGCCGCAATCATGACCCAAATCGGTATGACCATAGTGCCGACGGGAGCCGGCAGGATCTGCCCGACGATCAGTGCCAACACCATGATGCCCATAAATTTCTGACCGTCCTGAGCGCCGTGACTAAACGCCATCAATGACGCACTGAGAATCTGACCGATGGAGAAGAAACGGTTTGCGGCGCGACGCTTAACGTTTCGAAACAAATGCTTCACGAGTTTCGTCAGTAACAACCCCAATGTAAATCCGACGACAGAGGAAATAAACAGACCCCACAACACCTTGATGACACCGTCCATGTTGAATACGGAAAGTCCGCCCAGCGACATTCCGGCTCCCATCAGTCCGGCAATCAGCGCATGACTCTCACTGGTCGGAATACCATAACGCCAGGCCCCCACCGCCCACAGCACGATCGAGAGCTGTGCCGCAGCCAGAGTGACTAAGGCTTGCGATCCGCTGCCGATCGTCACGATGCTCGCAGTCGTCGAAGCCACCGCCGTTCCCATAAGAAACACTCCGAAGAAATTCATAACGGCTCCCAAAAGGATTGCTGCCCGCGGATGCAATACCCGCGTTGAAACGACTGTGGCAATCGCATTTGGCGCATCGGTCCAGCCGTTGACAAAGATCGAAGCCCCTACCAACAACAATGTAATGATCAGTATCAGTGTCATACGTTTCCTTCATTTCTATCGATTGAATCATTTTCAGCGGTTGATATTTGCCTCATTGGTATATCCCCGCGATTCCCAATAACCCTTATAATCCTTATTATCCGACAACTCGATTTTCGTCACCCAGCGAGCCCACTTATATCCCAGTTTATCCTCGGCAACCACGATCAGCGGATAGCCCATTTCCGGCGGCAACACGATTTCATTGGCTTTGTACACCAAAATCAATTGCTTCTCTTTGATCAGCGACCACGGCAGGGATGTCGTATACCCGTCCGCCGCATGAAATATCACGGTCACCGCTTCGCTGCGCGGATTCGCCCGTTCAATCAGTTCTACCAAAGATATCCCTTCCCAAAGGATGGTCGCATCCCAACCTTCGACACAGAACAAGGTAATGAGTCGTTTGTACGTTGTCAGTTCCAGGATTTCCGGGTAGGTCAGAACCAAGTCATTACTGACTAGTCCGGTGACCCTAAGGGTATAAGTGTCGATATTGATGACCTGTACCCCTTGGATCGAATTATCCCGCGGTCCGACAGCCGGACTTAAAAGTTTGCCTTGATATTCCTTGATCTCTCCGGCACGAAACCGGGCCAGTGAAGCTGAACTGTGACTGTCCGGATTGTCATCGATGATGTTTGAGCAAAAGGAGAGAAAAACCGTGAGAAATAGCGATACAAGAAGAACTTTCTTCATAACATCACCTTCGTTCTTATTTATATTATAACAGTCTGATTCCCTCAATAATATAGAAAACCGATGCGTCGCATCGGTTATTCAAACCATAATTCAAGTTCTTGCTTGGCGTTTTCATCGCTGTCCGACGCATGGATCAGATTGCGCAACATCCGATTGTCCAAACGGGCTTGTTCCATGGAGTCCTCTCCATACATGCCTCGAATCGTGTCGCGACGGGCTTTGGCCGGATCGGTCGCTCCGATCAAGTCTCTCACCCAGGCAACGACATCTTCACGAGTATGTTTCAGCTCCATGGCTACGATCGTTTCGTTTACAAATTCTCGCAAAACCCCTTGTCTGAAATCCTCGCTGCCGATCCGTTCGATGACTTCCTGATAGTGACTGAGAATCGTCTGTGCATCAACCGTCACTTCCTGTTCTCTGGCAATATGAAAATCTCTATCCGTGAAGTATTTCAGGATCTCTTCTTTCAAACCGCGCTTCAGGGCATCCGGCTTTAAAAAGATAAACGTTGATTTCATAGGTTTATCTCACGATCTTGGTTCCGCTCAAACCGGCAATGGCATCCTTGGCTTTTTCCAAAGCGGCAATAATCGCGGTTCCCTGCGGATTGTGCTCAATAAAGTCAATAGCCGCCTGAACTTTAGGAAGCATGCTGCCCGGCGCAAAGTGATTTTCACCGATGTACTGCTTCGCCTCTGCCACGGTAATGACGTCCAGAGCTTTCTGATTGGGCTTATTGTAATTGATCATGACCCGGTCAATGGCTGTCAGGATAAACAGATAATCTGCCTGCAAGATTTCAGCGACTTTCGCTGAGGCAAAATCCTTATCGATGACCGCATCCACGCCATGATATCCAAATTCAGTTTTGATGACCGGGATCCCGCCGCCACCCACGGTAATCACGACAACTCCGTCGTTCACCAAGGCTTTAACCACATTTTTCTCAACGACATCGACCGGTTTGGGGCTCGGTACGACCCGACGGTATCCGCGACCGGAATCTTCGACCATCTGATACCCCTTGGTCTGCTCCAGCTGTTTCGATTCTTCCAATGTATGGAATCCGCCGATCGGCTTGGTCGGATGTTTGAATCCCGGATCATTTTGATCCACGACGACCTGCGTAACAACGGTTACTACTTCTTTGTTGATGTTGCGACGGCGCAGTTCCTCACGGATCGCATTTTGTAAATGATAGCCGATGTATCCCTGACTCATCGCCCCGCATTCCGCAAAAGGCATGATCGGCGTATTGGCTTTCTCATTGGATACTTCCATGGCCAGATTGATCATTCCGACTTGCGGTCCGTTGCCATGGGCAATGACCAACTGATGACCTTCCTCAATCAGATCGACCAACGGTTTGGCCGTATTTTTAACTAATGACAATTGTTCTTGGGGTGAGTTTCCCAAAGCGTTTCCGCCCAGTGCGATGACGATTTTCATATGTTCCCTCAATTCTTTCTATAAGCGCTTTCATTTTCTCACAACCCTCCATCGCCGACAATGTTCACAACATATAAAAATCAGGTCGCTATATTGTGCATTGTGTACAGTATTTTTAGTTTTATATGCTTTTTATCGTCTCTTTTTGTTTGATTCGCACAAGAAAAGGGCCTCTCGGCCCAGTTTCGTTCTACACCAACAAAGGAAAGTGCGGTTAACGGTTCAGGATCAGCTCTTTTTTAAGTTCGACGGTAACGACACCGTCTTTAACAACCAGCATTCTTGAAGGAATATCAATGATCGCATCCTGATAGCGTTTGGTATCCAAGACGACCAGTGATGCTTTTGCACCTTCAAAAATGCCATAATCTTTAAGTTTCAATGCCTTCGCCGGATTGACCGTGATCATCGGAAGTACGGTATGCAAATCATCCGCACCGCCCAAATGCGCGACCGGGATGGCCAACATAGCCACTTGCATCAGATCTCCATTGCCATAAGGTGTAAAGGGATTGCGGATGTTGTTGGAAGCCAGGCAGATATTGACTCCGGCATCCCGCAGTTTGCGGATCGGTGTCAGCGCCCGACGGACATTAAATTCATCATTGCGTCCGCCCAAATGCAAGTCGGTCATCGGTAATGGCATGACGTTGATCTGAGCTTTGGCCATCAGTTCGATGATGGGTTTCAGCTCTGCATCCGGCATCGAGCCGATGCTCGTCATATGACCCACCGAGACACGTCCCTGATAGCCTTCTTTGATGGTCTTTTCACATAAGTACTTAATGGACTGACCGGCATAATCATCTTTGAAGTCCTGATGGAAATCAATGTCTTTATCATATTTCTTTGCCAGTTCAAACACGTAATCGATATGAACGTTGGCATTCAGATCGTTGTAAGGGATGGCCCCGACCACATCGGCACCCATCTCCATCGCCCGAACCATCAGATCTTCGGTGCCCGGTGATTTAAATATGCCTTCCTGAGGGAATGCGACGACTTGAATATCAATAAACTTCTTATACTTCTCTTTTAAAGACATGATCACTTCAAATCCGTGGAATCCGCCGATCGGATCGAATTCGGAGTGGGTACGCAAGTACGTCGTTCCGTTTTTGATCAGCATTTCCAATGCTTTGGAAGCCCGCTGCTCAATGTCCTCCTTGGTAAACGTCGGTTTGAGTTTCCCGGTGACCTCGATCGCTTCTTTCAGCGTTCCGGACTTATTCGGCATCCGATCGGCGATCAATGCCTTATCCAGATGTAAATGCGATTCTACCAAGCCGGGGATCAACACTCTTCCCTGCGCATCATAGACCCGTTTTGCGGACATCCCCAGATCGGTGCCAATGGCTTTGATCACATTTTTTTCAATGGCTACATCAAAGACTTGATTGCTTTCGTCAATAATGACATTCTTCAAAATCAAATCCATGCTTATGCCTCCTTTCGATTATAAAACAAAGGATAATACTAATAATAATGCCAAGGATCCCAAAATCCACTTCGTATTTCCCTTAACAACCTGTAAAATCGGGATTTGGAAACCGGAAGACTGAGCCTGCATCGTAATATTGACAAAACTCATCTGGCTTCCTAAACCGACGCCCATCACGATGAAACCAATGGAAATCAATGGTAAGCCCAAAGCGATGGCGACCGGAAGAACCAAGGCTAAAATCGTACCGACATAAGCACCCGCCGGAACACCGATCGCAAAACCGGCCAATACAGCCACCGGAACCACCATGACTTCCGGAGCGGACTGAGCAACACTGACGATCGCGCTGAACGCACCGGTTTCACCGATGATGTTGATAAATCCCAAGAAAATACCGACCTGGAACAAGCGGGTCAGAATATAGGTTGAACCGTCGATGACCGCATCGGCCGATTCTTTCAATGTAAACTTTGTACATACGGCAATTAAGCCAATCGTAATAAACATATACATTAACGGGCCGAGAATCGGCATGCCCACTGCTTTATTCACATAGGGGCCGACCAAAACGGCTAAAAGTAAGAAAATCGCGGGAACCGTATTGAGCCAGAGCTCTTTGGTTGTTTTACTCTTGATTTCCTCAGTTTCATCACTCTGAAACAAAGCTTTTCTGCGTTTAGCACCGACAAAGCCGATGACAACCGCGATAGCCACAAACAACAGCCAGTACGGACGCATGGCACTGACATACTCATTGACCGGTATACCTGTCAATTGCGAGACAACACCTGATTCCAAAGATGCCGGGGAGGTCGTAAACGACACGGCTGCGGCCAAACTGATCGCTGCGATCAATTCCGGAATAGCGCCAACCGCCGCAAATGCCAACGGAGCCAAAACCATCGCCGAACCGCCGCCGATACCGGACATATAGGTTGCTGCTGCCATCAAGATAACGATAAATGCCGCAAAGTATTCAACTTTGCCTTTGATTGCCCGACGGACCAATGCTAAGGCAGAACTGTAACCACCCGACTTAAACACCGCTGTCGCAATCGCCGAGTTGATGATCGGAACTGTGATCGACAGCATCGCCGGAATCGCTGCCAAGAATATTGAGTTAGCCTGAGCCAAACCAATTCCGCCGATAACCATGGCCAATACACCGCCAATCAAACCGGCAACAAGCATATTCACTTTTCTGAAAAGCAATACCAGAATCAATACGATCGGCAATACGGTCAGTACCGCATAGAAGCCGGTCGGTACCGGTTTAGCCTCTTGGGCTAATACGGGGGAGTTGATAAGAACAAAAAACATCACTGCAGGAAATAAAGCCAAAGCCTTCAAAAATAACTTCTTCATGCCCTTCTCCTTTCAAGAGTGTTCGATCGATGATCGAATGTAAAAGACGCAATTTAACGCGAAAAAGAATGATTGAATTGATTTTTCGGTCAGATTACGCCTGCCCTAGTTAAGCATTTACATTTTCTCACAATAGAAATCATCCAACAATGTTCATATCATATGAAAATTGTCGATATGTATGGGCAAATTGCACAAATTTAAAGGTGAATCCGCGTTAGATCAAGTTAAAAAAAGACCTTTTGGTCTTTAGTATACAACATTGACTTCCTGATACCCAGACTGTTCTTCCGGTTGAAATGAACGATAAATTTTAAAGAGAAATACCATCCTGACAACTGCGGCCGTTGCAGTCACAAAACTGGTAAGAAGCGTCGGTAATACCGGGACACCGCTGAATAACCCGATAAATCCACCCAACAAACCTTCTGCGATGCTTATCAGAATGCCGATTCCGATCAAAGTCCAGAAGCACCGCTTCGCCACCGCAAAGGATCGCTTGAGTGCTTCCATGACTTTTAAGTCATCCAGCACCATAGCGTAAAACCAGAAGGACAAGAAAACAGATAGTGCGATACCCCCAAAAGTAATTAAGAATATTCCTAACATGAAGATGACCCATCCGCTTTCGGAAGCTATCAAAATCGTAATCAGCAGAATGATAAACAGTACAAATGCAATCACTCCTAAGATGATAAACAATAATACCACCAGGAAATAGCGGAGGTACTTTCCGATATTCGAGCTCAATGCCGGAGCAAAATCATTGATTGAAATATTCCCGGTTTCAAGGCCGAGTTTGATCAGTCCGGCCGTCATCGGAATGGCCATAAAATTAAGAATCGTTGAAATGGTTCCGCTGCTCGCTGAGTTTCCGAACCCAGCCTGTCTTAAAGCATCGATCATAGCACCCGGATTACTCGCAAAATAATCAGGGTACTGCTGAAAATCATTGAGAATCGCCTGAAGTTCGGCAGCAGTCGGAGCACTGCCGATAATCAGCAATGCCGGTACCAGTGTTGCGATAAAAATCGGGATAATGATTAAGTAATTCTTTGCCACAAAACGAAATGCATCTTCAAAATATTTCATGTGCTCTCCCCTTGTCCGATTGCCCTCAGACAAGTTCCCCTTTCGATACTTCAAGTCTACCAAAAATCAGCATGCTTCTCAACACAAATCATGTTTGAATCCTCTAGTAAACACCGAAAAAAACCTTTTTTCGGTATATTGTGAACACCTTTCAATAATGATATACTTTAAGCAATGCATTTGAAAGCCGGTGATATTATGCCAGTATCTCTTCAGTTAAGCATCTATTCCGTATTTATCCTGTTACTGATTTTTGTCAACTTAAAACGTGAATATCACCTTTTGGATTTTAAGGTTAAATTGTTTCGATACATGATTTTATCTTTGATTCTTTATATCTTATTGGACGTTGTTTTTATCACTATTGACGGTACTTCATATTTCTTTACTCGGTTTGTCCTGCTTTACGGAAATGCCGTTCAGTATGCAGTTTTGTGTCTGATCGTATTTCTGTGGTTTTTCTATAATGACTATTACATCTTCAAAGATCTCGTCCATTTTAAAAAGTGGCTGCCTTTGACCGTAATTCCTCTCATCATTAATTTCATATTATCGTTTCTTAGTCCTTGGTTCGGCTTCTTCTATACGATTGATGCTCAAAACGTCTATGTTCGAGGCGATTTGTTCTATTGGTCTGCAGTCACGGTGTACATGTACGCTACCCTTACCGCACTGCTGATTCACTTTTACCGAAACAAAATCCGGAAGGCTGATTATGCCCCTTTGATGTTTTTCATCATTCCGCCAGCACTGGCCGGTTTATTTCAGACACTCAACTTCGGAATATTGCTGATTGGGCCTTCAATCACATTTTCTTTTCTGGTCGCATTTATTTATATTCAGTCAAAGAACATGGAACTTGATTTTATGACCGGTCTGTATACTCGCAAAGAGTTGGAGTACTATACCGAAATGATCAGCAAGCGCAAGAATTCGACTAAATGTTATGGCGGTATGATGATTGATATTGATAATTTTAAGGGAATCAATGATGTATATGGTCATGATATCGGTGACAAAGTATTGGGAGAGGTATCCGATGCCTTCTTAAAGAGTTTTCGGAATACGGATTTTGTTTCTCGGATTGGCGGAGATGAATTCGTTGCCATTTGTGAGATCCAGTCCATTCAGGATCTGGAAATCATCGTATCGCGAATCCGCAATCATATCAACCTCATCAATGAGCAGAAACGATTTCCGTTTTCGATTCAATTGAGTATCGGATATGATGGTTGGAATATCGATCACATGTCAAAAGAGGAGTTTATGATTCACATCGACAAAAAGATGTATATCGAGAAAGACGCAAAGAAAGGCAAACGCAGTTAAAAAAAGGCACATGGTGCCTTTTATACTTCTACCCTTTGATTGCTTTGATGAACCACAGATTCTTTTGATATCCGGCGACGAAACCTTCAAATGCAGCAACGACCACAAAGTCATTGGCCTCATCCGCCTCATTTCGGATTTCGGTAGCCAAATCCATCATCAGCTTGAAATCAGCTTCAACGATATCCAAGACTTCCTTGACACTGAAGTCCGCACTGTCCAATTGCTTGACAGTGGCATGTTTGAGATAATCTTCCAGTTTTACCAACGGATATACACCGCGCATTTTCAACAACTCAGCAACTTCATCATATTGTTCAAAAAAACCGTCGTACGCCTTTTCGGTGAATTCGTGGATTTGTACGAATTGCTTTCCGACAACGTTCCAATGCAAGTTATGAAATTTTGCATTCAATACAGCCAGATTCGATAAATAAACATTTAGTTTTTCCATATTTTTCTCCTTATTGATAATTACTACTGTTAAAGTATAACACATTCTCTCAAGATTGCCAACCTTCGTGACTGCATGTTTACTGGTATGTCTCCAGCAGGTAACCGGCTTTCGCAAGATTTTCAAGCATTTGCCTGACAAAAGAATCTTTACCGTTGATATAGTCATCAATGCTGGTTGGAAAGCGTTGAGCCAACTCTTTCTTCAAATCACTGTAATGAATGACCTCATCCGGATGATTCATCAGATAGTTCCGTAATGACAGATGTCTCAACAGTTCCGGTGAATCTTGTGTACAGCAATACAGGTGATATGCCATAAACTCATCCTCAAACGTCCGCTTGAATACCTCCCTTCCCACGATGCCCTGATCACCCATGTGAACATATCCAACGCTCTCAAGAATTTTCTTGACCGGTTCAAAATCAGCCGAACATGCAATAACAATGTCGATATCAAGAATCGGTTTAGCGGCACATCCAACAACCGAAGTTGAACCGACGTGCTCAATCTCAACTATATGATCCTTTATTAGTGACTGAAGGTAAATCTTAACTTTTTTAAATTCCTCAGTCCAGTGAGGATCATAATTGACACAAGTGACCTTGCCTTTAAGTTTACTATCCATTATTTTTTATAAAACTCCACAATAACAAACTTATACCTGTATATCCAAACCGTATAAACCAATGCAAAAGCCTTGATGTCAGCAGAATTCTCAACTTTATATGAAAAGGAACCGGATTTCGTTGATACATTATCATAAGCAAAAAAATCCACTTCAGAAACAAGGTTCTCCCATAATTCCATCTGAGCTCCCGGAAAGAATATATCAACATCGGAAGTACTGGCATAAACCGATAAAGCAAGACCGGTAAACCCTCCTTTGGTGACACCATAGTCTACGATGATTGCATCATCCACATACCCGTTCAATGAAATCGTGTCTCCGTCTGAAAACTTTTGAACCATATCATAACGGATCTTCCCAGATACAGAAATTTCAGAACTGTCATTAAAGGAATACTCAACTCGGCCGAAATCAAAATCCAAATCAATATTTGAAAGTCCCTGAGATTCGAGGATATCCAAAATTCCACCCTCACCAAAGGATGTGTATCCTTCATAAATATTCAACAATACCAACGGCGAACTTTGAGAAATCCGCTTAAATTCGGATTTTTGTGAACTTTCCGAACATCCGGTCAGAGTACCGGAGATTAAGAAAAAAACGCATATGATCAGTATTTTTTTCAAAGGTATCACCTCTGATTTCAATTATAAACTAAAATCCGGTAAATATGCTGATGATTTACTTACATCTCTTACATTGAGAAAGAAAATTTTACATTCGCTATGTACAAATGTTTCATTTTGCGTTATATTATAACAAACGAAGATAAGGACAAGTGTCCTTGAGTCATCCGAAGCAGCGAGTTGGGAGCGGTGAAAGGCCAACACGGAACCTCAAACGACATAACCCCTTGGAGTTGCTTTTCGAATCACAGTAGAAAAAGCCGGCGCGGACCGTTACCTCCGAAAGGTTTGACAGAACCGGATAAAGAGACCTTAACAGGTAATTTGGGTGGTACCGCGGAGCAACAGCCTTCGTCCCTTGCAGGATGAGGCTGTTTTTTATTGGAGGTACACACTATGTGCGGATTTATGTTTGCTCAAGGCACCATCGACCAGATTTTATTTGAAAAAGGTTTTCAAACCATTGCTCATCGCGGTCCCGATCAGAGCCGGGTTCTACAGGAAACATATGGAACTTTCGGTTTTCACCGGCTTTCAATTATGGACATTTCAGAAAACGGCATGCAACCCTTTGTTAATGACGACGTCGTCCTTATGTGCAATGGCGAAATTTATAATGAACAACAGCTGAAAAAAACATTCTCTGATTATCCTTTTATCTCTCGCAGTGACTGTGAGACGATTCTTCCATTGTACAAAAAATACGGACGTTATATGTGTAAATATCTCGATGCCGAATTTGCCTTTGTCCTGTATGATAAACACAAACAATTGACCATTGCGGCCAGGGATCCGATCGGGATACGTCCGATGTTTTACGGTGAAATCAAAGGGAGCAAAGATTTGGCATTTGCTTCCGAAGCCAAATCACTCCTTCCTCTGTGTGATGACATCCGACCCTTCCCGATCGGCACCTTATATTACGGCGGTGAGTGGATCAAATATAACGATATCACCAAAGTCCAACAGACTCTGACCGATATGGATGACATCTTGACCCGTATTAACATCGGATTGACCGAAGGCGTGAAAAAGCGCATGATGTCCGATGTCCCCATCGGCTATCTGCTTTCCGGTGGATTGGACTCATCGCTGGTCTGTGCTCTTGCGGCAAAATATTCTTCTGAACCGATTACCACCTTTGCAATCGGCATGAAAAGTGATGCTATCGATCTGAAATATGCCCGAAAAGTTGCACAGAAAATCAAAAGCCGTCACTACGAAGCAATTATGACCGTCGAAGATGTCATATCTGCGCTGCCCTACGTAATCTATCACTTGGAATCGTATGATATTACCACGGTGCGCGCTTCCATCGGTATGTACCTTCTTTGCAAGTACATCCATCAGCACAGTGATATCAAAGTTCTGCTCACCGGTGAAATCAGTGATGAACTGTTTGGCTATAAGTATACTGACTTTGCCCCCAATCCTGTTGCCTTTAGTGAAGAAAGCAAAAAGCGGATGCGTGAGCTGTATATGTACGACGTTTTACGCGCCGACCGCTGCATCGCCGCCTGGTCACTGGAAGCACGCGTTCCCTTTGGAGATCTGTCCTTTGTCAAAGATGTCATGTCGATTGACGGAAAACTGAAAATGAACACCACCGGAAAAGGCAAGTACCTGCTTCGAAAAGCCTTTGAAGATGAAGATCTTCTTCCTGATGAGATTCTTTGGCGAGAGAAAGCCGCATTTTCCGATGCGGTCGGCCACTCAATGGTAGATGAACTGAAAAAAGCAGCGGAGAGAATGTACAGCGATGATGATGTAAGAAATGCGAAAATGAAATACCCGCATTGCACCCCATTTACTAAAGAAGCACTCTGGTATCGCGATATCTTTGAGAAATTTTACCCCGAGCAATCGCATCTGATCCCTTCCTATTGGATGCCAAATCCCACTTGGGAAGGATGCAATGTCACCGACCCCAGTGCCCGGGTGTTAGCCAACTATGGCGACAGCGGTAAATAAGATGATCAAGATCGTACCGTTGCGCCAAGCGCATTATCCTGAAGTAAGCAAAATCTATCAGCAAGGCATCGACACGAAAATCGCGACTTTCACATCGACGATCCCAGACTGGACATCATTTGATCTTCATCATATCAAAGATGCGCGCTGGGTGGCGATGCTCGACACCCGCGTCATCGGATGGACCGCCCTGTCCCCCACCTCCACCCGCCATGTTTATCGCGGCGTTGCCGAAGTCAGTATTTACATCGATCCGGCCCATCAGCATCAGGGGGTCGGATCATTGCTCATGTATCATCTGATCGAACAAAGTGAGAAAATGGGCATCTGGACCTTGGTTGCCGGTGTTATCAGTCACAATGTCAACAGTGTCAAATTTCATCTCGATCACGGATTTCGAATTGTCGGAATCCGCGAGCGGATCGGACAGATGGATACGGGCGAATGGATGGATGTCACCTGGATGGAGCGGCGGAGTGAGAGTGTCGGTATCTGACCGATACAAAATCAGCGAATGCATTGACATTCAAAATATTATATGGTAATCTTGATAAAACTAAATAAAGCTGTGTTAAAAGAGGCCGCGATCTGTCATTAAACCGTAAGGTTGAGGGACAATCGCCGAAGCATGAGAATGCTGGGCTTATGTTGAACAAACATAAGACTGTTCCCGTTTGGTTGCCCAATCAAACCGGAATGCGCTTTTTCCACGGAAGGGCGAAAGGAATGCTACTACAGCCATGAGCCTTTTGCTCATGGCTTTTGTTTTTTAGAAACTGAGGGACTGCGGATGGCACTCACACACACTCAAACACACGACGGACACCTGATGATAGGACAACTGACAGCCGTGGAACTGGCTAAGCGCTTTGGCACACCCTTGTATGTCATGGATGAAAAAATGATCCGTGAGCAAATGCGATTGTTCAAACGGTCCTTTGTACATTCAAAACTCGCAACCGAAGTGATTTACGCATCCAAAGCTTTTCTGACTTTGGCCATGTGCATCCTTGTTGAACAGGAGGGACTGAGTTTGGACGTCGTTTCCGGCGGAGAATTATACACAGCGTATAAAGCCGGATTCTCGATGGACCGTGTATATTTCCACGGAAATAATAAATCGGCTGAAGAACTGGACATGGCCGTGAAACTCGGATGCGGTACGATCGTACTGGACAATGAGCACGAATTAGAGTTGCTCTTGCCTCTGCTTCGTAGGTCTCAAAGAGTCTTATTGCGCGTCAACCCCGGCATCGAAGCTCATACTCACGAATATATTGCGACAACCAAACATGACTCAAAGTTTGGGGTCAGCACCGCCGATCCCGCGACACTGACACTGATCCGACGTCTCAGCAATGAATCAATGATCGAATTTATGGGACTTCATGCCCACATCGGATCTCAGATCTTTGAAGCACAATCGTACAAGCTGGAAGCCGAAGCCTTGTTGCGGTTTATCGCCGATCATCAGCTTCATGTCAGAGAATTGAATCTGGGCGGCGGATTTGGGATCGCCTATACCGATCAGGATCAGCCGCTGACACTGCAAGAGTTTCTTCCTTCCTTGCTTGAGCATATTGCTCATCAAATTAAAGTTCTTGGATTGAAACCCATCAAAATCATGATTGAACCCGGACGTTCGATCGTCGCCAATGCCGGAACGACCCTGTACACCGTCGCAACGACTAAAACCACCATCAACCAGAAGAATTATGTGTTTGTGGATGGTTCGATGGCCGATCATATCCGCACAGCACTGTATGGGGCTCAATACACAGCCGTACTGGCCAACCGGACTTCTGATGCTTGCGCAGTTCATTATACCGTTACCGGCAAAGCCTGTGAATCGGGAGATATCATCATTAAGGATGCTTACCTTCCCCGTTGTCAGTCTGGGGATGTCCTGGCTGTTTTATCTACGGGAGCCTATCATTACACGATGTCCTCCAATTATAACCGCCTGCCCCGACCGGCCGTTGTATTTGTATATGAAGATAAAGCACGCATCGTCGTCAAGCGCGAAACGTACGAAGATCTGATCAGAAATGATATCGGAGAGTGACATGAATCCCTTAGTCATGAAATTCGGCGGATCATCCGTCGAGAGTATCGAAAAAATGCAAGCCGTGGCTACGCGGATCATTGAGAAAAAAAATGAAGGTTACGATGTCACGGTCGTTGTCTCCGCCATGGGAAAAACGACCAATCAGCTGCTTGAACTTGCCCGACAGGCCTCAAGCAACCCATCCAAACGGGAAGTTGACTTACTGATCAGTACCGGTGAGCAAGTCTCGGTATCTCTGTTATCGATGATTTTAAATGAGAAGGGCTGTCCGTCCATCGGACTTACCGGATTTCAAGCCGGAATCAAAACCAGCGGTCTTCACACGAAAAACAAGATCGAAGACATCGACATCGACAAAGTAACGCGTCATTTACATGACGGAAAGATCGTGGTCGTTGCCGGATTTCAGGGACTGAACCAAGATGGTGATATCACGACCTTGGGACGGGGCGGATCGGATACGACTGCCGTCGCCCTAGGTGCAAAACTGGGTTGCCGGGTCGAAATTTATACCGATGTCGATGGTATTTACGGCATCGACCCCCGTTTATATTCCCAGGCAAGGAAAATTGATATCATCAGTTATGAAGAAATAAAAGAGATGGCCTTTCTCGGAGCCAAAGTCATGGAACCGCGCTCGATCGAAATCGGTCACCGCTTCCGTGTCGAGATTATTGTCGCATCTGCCCATACCCGAACCCCGGGCACACGCATAAAGGAGTTTGATCCAACCATGGAAACAAAAAGCATTACCGGATTGTCAGTCAGCGAGCGAGTTATCCTCGTGTCGATCCATCATCTGCCCAGCGGGCCGAAACATACCGCCGACCTTTTTATCCGACTGGCCCAAAACGAAATCAACATCGACATGATCTCTCAAACGCATACACCTGACGGATATGTCAATCTGGCCTTCACCGCATCCTCAGAAGATGTACATCTGATCAATGAAGTGTTAAGTCAGATAACTCAGAGATACCCGGATGTCACCGTATCAACCGACACCGATATAGTCAAAATCTCCGTTGTCGGCATGGCCATGCGTACTCAATCCGGAGTTGCGGCGACGTTGTTTGAACTGTTTTCAGATCATGATATTGATTACAAACTGATTACGACTTCTGAAATCAGTATTTCTTATACGATCGACAGTGCTCTAAAGGAAAAAGCAGTCCGACTGATTGCCTCGGCCTTTCATCTATGATCCCATTTGAAAAATATCACGGCACCGGTAATGACTTCATTCTTATTCCCCCGCAGCCTCAGGATGCCCGACAGCTTGCCAGAAAACTATGCGACCGCCATTTCGGCATCGGAGCCGACGGTCTGATGATCCCCCACCCCAGTGATATCGCCGATATCCGGATGGAATACATCAACCGTGACGGAACCCCTGCTCCGATGTGTGGCAACGGTTTGCGCTGCTTTGTCAAGTACTGCCTTGCTCACGGACTGCTTCCCAAAGGACCGGTCACAGTTGAAACCCTGGCCGGCATCATCGATGTCAATGCTCAGGACGATATCATATCGCTAAACCTTAACAAACCTCAGTTTGAATTGAGTGAGGAACTTGTCATCAATAATGAATCGGTAATCATCGAAGGCATTCCCATGCACACCGTATTTCTGGGCACATTGCATGCCATCGTGATTACGGATGAAACGATGGATATCCATCGTTTGGGTGAGAAATTATCCTATCATCCGCGCTTCCCTCAGGCAATCAATCTCAATTTCGTCGAAGTAATCGACCGAACCGCGATCAAAGTCAAAACTCATGAACGCGGGGCCGGCTGGACACTGTCATGCGGAACCGGCAGTGCGGCCAGCGCAGTGATTACCCACAGACTCAACCTGACCGATGCCAATGTGACGGTAAAGGTCGAAGGCGGTCAGCTGAACGTTCACATCGGTGAGGATGTCATTCTCAGCGGACCGGCCGTCAAAATCGCAGCCGGAGTTGCTCAAGGAGACTGGTTATGAAAAATATTGCGATCGTTGGTGCGACCGGCATGGTCGGTCAGACATTCATTGATGTTTTACAAGAAATTAATTTTCCGATAAACCGAATCTATTTCTTTGCTTCAGCAAAGTCTGCCGGAAAGATTGTTTCTTTCAACGGAAAAACCTATCCGGTCGAAGTGCTTGATGAGCGCAGTTTTGACAGGTCCATCGATATCGCCCTGTTTTCGGCCGGCGGTGAAATCAGCCGTGTCTATGCACCAATCGCCGCCGCAAAAGGAATCACGGTTATCGACAACAGCAGCATGTGGCGCATGAATGATCAGGTACCCCTGGTTGTCCCTGAAGTCAATCCTCAGGATGCTCTCAGTCATCACGGCATTATCGCCAATCCCAACTGCTCGACGATACAGTCCGTCGTTCCCCTGCATGCATTGAAACCTTTGGGACTCAAGCGGGTCGTTTATACGACCTTTCAGGCGGTCTCCGGTTCAGGATATAAAGGCGTTGCGGATTTACAGAGAAATCTTGCCGGCGAATCGTCAATCTTCTATCCTGCACCGATCCTGCACAATGCCTTAGCGCAGATCGATGCGATGCTTACCGACGGCTATACCAAAGAAGAAGTCAAAATGGTTGAGGAAACACGCAAGATCCTGCATCTGAAAGATTTACCGGTCACTGCGACCTGCGTGCGCATTCCGGTATTCAATGGTCACAGTGTATCCATCAACGTGGAAGTAGAACAGTCCTTTGAACTGTCTGAGGTGATCAGATTGCTTAAAGCACAGCCGGGACTGCTCGTCTTTGAAGACCAGATCCCGACACCGCAACAAGCCAGCGGCCAGGATTTGGTGTATGTCGGCCGGATCCGACGCGATCACAGCGTCAGAAACGGACTAAACCTGTGGGTCGTTGCGGATAATATCCGCAAAGGCGCCGCGACCAATGCGATTCAAATCGCCCAACTGCTCATGGAGGATTAAAAATGAAACTGTTTGAAGGCTCAGGAGTAGCCATCGTTACTCCTTTCAAAGAAAACCAGATCGATCTTGACGAGTTTGCCACTCTGATCGAATGGCACATTCAACAAAAGACGGATGCGATCATCGTCATCGGTACCACCGGTGAATCACCGGTATTGTCGATGGACGAGAAGAAACGGATGATCAAAAGTGCCATCGAATTTGCTGGCGGACGCATCCCGGTCATCGCTAATACCGGCACCAACAACACGGCTCAATCTATCGAACTTTCCTTATATGCTCAGCAAGTCGGTGCGAATGGTTTGCTTTTGGTCGCCCCCTACTATAACAAACCGACCCAACGCGGTCTGATCGCTCACTTCTCGGCCATTGCCAAAGCGGTGCAATTACCGATCATTTTATATAACGTTCCCTCGCGTTGCGGCGTCAATATTTCAACCGAAACGGTCGTTGAACTGTCAAAATTGCCGAATATCGTCGGAGTGAAAGAAGCCAGTGGCAATCTTGAACAAATCAAAGCGATCATTGATCATACCGATGGTGATTTTGCGGTGTACAGCGGAAATGATGATCAGATTTTTGATGTTCTGGCATTGGGCGGAGACGGTGTGATTTCAGTCAGTGCGAACCTGATCCCAAAGACGATTTCCGATATGTGCCTGATGTATCGCAGCGGTCAGCATGCAAAGTCAAAAGCATTGTCTGATGAGCTTCAATTGTTGCATAAAGTGTTGTTTATCGAAAGCAATCCGGTGCCGATCAAAGCAGCTATGAACCTGTGCGGTCATCCTGTCGGTCAGACCCGACTCCCCTTGGTTGATTTGGAAGATAATCATCGCCAGATCCTGATCGAAGCCTTGGATCATTATCATCTGTTGGGTGAGAGTGTATGAATATCCTGATATATGGAATCTTAGGCAAGATGGGACAACGTGTGGCTCACGAGGTCACACATTCGAAGAACCTGAATTTGGTGGGCGGAGTTGATCCCAAAGGCAGGACATCTGATCGCTTTCCTGTATATGCACATATTGAGGATGCCCCTTCAGCGGATGTCATCATTGATTTCTCATATCCCGATGCTATAGAGCATCTGTTGAGTTATACCATCAGCCATCATGTTCCGCTTGTGTTAGCCACGACCGGCTATACAGATGAGCAGCTTAAAGCCATTCAAGAGGCCTCTGCTCTTATCCCCATTTTTCACAGTGCCAACTACTCATTCGGAGTGTTGGTCATGCGAAAACTGCTTGCCTTAGCGACGTCTTATCTACAGGATTTCGATATCGAGCTGATCGAAGCACATCACAATCGCAAAGCGGATGCGCCTAGTGGCACCGCCAAGCTGTTGGTCAATACGATCAATGAAACCTTACCGGCTGCCCGAACGGTGGTTACCGGTCATGTTGACGGTAAGCGCAAACCGGACACGATCGGTATTCATGCCATTCGTGCCGGATCGATCGTCGGTGATCACACTGTGTTGTTTGCCGGTGAATCCGAGAGCATCGAAATCAGTCACCGGGCATTTTCGAAGGAAGTGTTTGCTCAGGGTGCGTTGCGCGCTGCACAGTTTATCACATCAGCCCCCGTGGGATTATATTCCATGGATGATTTACTATAAGGAGGACCTATGGAAACTTTTTTATCCGATCCGTATGCGATTGCCGCATTTATCAAAAACAGTGTCAAAAAAACCCCGGTAAAACTGTATGTCAACGGTGATTTCAGCAACGTTGACTTCGGTGACTTAAAAGTGTTTGGCAGTGAATATTCGAAAATCATTTTCGCAGATATCGCACATATTGATCAGTTTCTGAAAAACCACCCACATCTGACAGATATCGTGATGGAAAATGACCGTCGTAACAGTGCGATTCCTCTATTGGATATTTCACATATTGATGCCCGGATTGAGCCGGGTGCCATCATCCGCGAACATGCATCGATTGGAAAAAACGCAGTCATCATGATGGGTGCGGTAATCAACATCGGAGCTGTGATCGGTGAAGCGACGATGATCGATATGAATGCGGTCATCGGTGCCCGCGGAACGATCGGGAAGAACTGTCATATCGGTGCCGGAGCCGTGATCGCCGGAGTCTTGGAGCCCCCCAGCAAACAACCGGTGATTTTGGGTGATGAAGTCTTGGTCGGAGCCAATGCGGTCATCCTTGAGGGAGTCAAGATCGGTCATCGGGCCGTGATCGCAGCCGGCTCAATCGTATTGGAAGATGTGGCCGATGACATGGTGGTTGCCGGCTCTCCGGCGCGCATCATCAAGCGCCGTGATGAGAAAACGGATGCTAAAACCGAAATTTTGGCAGATTTGAGGAAATAGAGATGAAATCTTGGTTAGACTGGGTCACTGAGACCCGGCGGACATTGCATCAGATCCCGGAAGTGGGATTTAACTTATTCAAGACATCGCAGATGGTCAAAGAAATCATGGAATCCTTAGGTTATACGGTCGAATCTGTAGCTTCTACCGGTTGGATCGCTTTTAAACAAGGAAAAATCAGTGAAGCCATTGCCTTTCGGGCGGATATGGATGCTCTTCCGGTAGAAGAATCGACCGATGTCGGTTTCTCTTCTAACCATCCCGGAAAGATGCATGCTTGCGGTCATGACGGTCATATGACGACGCTGCTGGGACTGGCTCGACGTCTGGCGAACAGGGAGACTCATTATTCTGTGGTGTTTATCTTTCAGCCGGCGGAAGAAGGCCCCGGCGGAGCTAAAATTATTGTCGATTCCGGATTGTTTACGCGATACGATATCAAAGCCATTTTTGGAATTCATTTATATCCGGGACTTCCTCAAGGTATCTTCGGACTTTGTGAAGGTCCGATGATGGCACAAAACGGTGAATTCGATCTTACCATTCACGGTGTGAGTGCTCATGGAGCACAACCGCACTTGGGAGTCGATGCAATCATCGCTCAGGCAGCATTGGTACAAGGCATTCATTCGATTGTCAGCCGAAATCTCGATCCGTTGCAGTCAGCGGTCATCACGATCGGTACCGTATCCGGGGGTGAAGCCCGTAATATCATCGCGAAATCGGTGACGATGAGCGGTACGATCCGGGCTTTCTCGCAGGATGTATATCAACTGTGCAAGAAACGTCTGACCTCTGTGGTTCTTGGTATCGAAACAGCTTACGGAGTCAATATCACACTGTCGATTAAGGATTATTACCCGCCCGTCATCAATGACCGAAATTTGGTACAGTTTGCTTCTTCCGTACTGGATCAAGATAAATTTGTCCATGTTCAGCCGCTGATGATTTCAGAAGATTTCAGTTTTTATCAACAGGTTGTACCGGGCTGTTTCGTTCTGCTTGGCACAAAAAATGTAGCCTTGGGATATCAACATCCTTTGCACAGCCGATACTTCAATTTTGATGAGGCTGTATTATTGGAAGGAATCAACTTCTTTGAGAAAATCTTGCTTAATTATGGTGTGTAAATCACACCTTTTTTTATCTTAACAAGACAGTCTCTGCTGTGATATAGTTGAATCAACGGGTGGAGGGGTGATGCGAATTGAGTCGCTATCAACAGTTTGTAACCAACGGTTTCCATTTCAAACCGGATCAGCCTGAATATTGGCAGACGTATCTGATGAATAACATTCTTATAATACTTATGCCGATATTCGTCTTTCTGATATTTCTTAATGTTTTTATCCATCGTTTGTATGTGATTGCCATCATTGATGCTTTCGCGATCGTCATAGCGAGTGCTTTGTTGTACTATTTCCATAAAACCAATCATGTAAAACATGCCTCTGTTTTGGCAGTTGTTTTATACAGCTTACTTCTGATTGTCTATATCCTGATATCCGGTCCACAGGATTATGCTTTTGCATGGATTCTGGTTTTCCCTCCGATCTCCTATTTCCTTTTGGGAAGACATTTGGGACGGTTGATTACCATCTTCTCGTTTCTGATCATTTTTCTGGGAATCATTTGGATTCAATCTATGAATGATGCATCCCTCTTTAACATTACTTCACTTGTCAATCTGATATTCTCAGCTACATGCATCACGATCCTGATTTCGTTTTCAGAGCTCAGCCGCTCGAAAGCATATGATTTCATTCGATTAAAAAATGAGGATCTCTTACGATTATCACACACCGATGCACTGACCGGAATCAGCAACCGCTTGAAGCTCGATGAGGTGATGATCAAAGAGCTGGCGCGTATCCGGCGCGGCACACCACATTTCAGTGTGATCATGGGGGATTTGGATTTATTTAAACGATTCAACGACAACTACGGACATTTAGCCGGAGATCAGATTCTGGTTGAAATCGCGTCAGCGATCGTACCCATCTGCCGTCTCACGGATACGGTCGGACGCTGGGGTGGTGAGGAGTTTCTGATCATCTGTCCTGAAACACCGTTGGAAGGCGCTATGATTCTGGCGGAGAAGGTGCGCAGAGCCGTAGAATCATTACCCCTGCATCGATATGGTTCAATCACGATCAGCTGCGGAGTTACTACCAGCAAGTCCGGCGATGACATCAATACCATTATCCAGCGTGCTGATAAAGCATTGTATTTAGCTAAATCTGACGGGCGTAATCAGATCCGCTCGGTGATAAGCAGTAGTGAGCAATTGTCGTTGGATGATGCTTAACACGGAAAATCGGAATATTTATGAAAATAATGAAAATGCATCAGATTTGTTGATTTAAGTACTTGTTAGGAGCATAATAAAACTAATAAGGAGGGCATATATGTCAAAACTGACTACGATTGAGGGTATTGGTGAAGTTTATGAAGCTAAATTCTTAGAAGTCGGCGTTAAATCTGTAGAGGCACTTCTTGAGGTCGGAGCAACGAAAAAGGGACGTATTGACCTCGCTGAAAAAACCGGAATTTCCGAAAAACTGGTTTTGAAGTTTGTGAATCATGCTGACCTGTTTAGAATCAAAGGCATTGCCGGAGAATATGCTGAGTTGCTCGAAGCCGCCGGTGTAGACACCGTGGTTGAACTTGCAGGCCGCCGACCGGACAATCTGACAGCAAAAATGGCTGAGGTCAACGAAGAAAAGAAACTTGTACGTCGTGTTCCTGTTCTCAAAGAAGTTGAGAAGTGGGTGGCACAAGCCAAAGAGTTACCAAGAGCCGTATTTTACTAAAAGAAAGACACATCGCGAGATGTGTCTTTTTCTTATTTGGCAATTGATTTTTTGATCAGTTCGATGACTTCTTCCGCGGTTGCCATCGTCAGTGCCTTCTCAGCCATGACTTTCATTTCTGCATAACTCAGTTCACGAACCATTTTTCTGGCCGCAAGGATCGATGAAGCGGACATCGAGAACTCATCGAGTCCCAATCCAAGCAATACCGGCACTGCCAACTCTTCACCGGCCATCTCACCGCACATACCGACCCACTTGCCCTCCTTATGGGCGCCATCGATCGTCATTTTGATCAGGCGGAGTAATGAAGGGTTGTACGGTTGGTACAGATAAGCAACTTTTTCACTCATGCGATCGGCAGCCATGGAGTATTGAATCAAATCATTGGTACCGATACTCATGAAATCAACTTCTTTGGCAAACTGATCGGCTAAAACCGCAGCTGCCGGAATTTCAACCATGATACCCAACTGATATTTGCCGACTTTGTGACCTTGATAAATAAGGTTTTCTTTTTCATCTTCAATGATCGATTTTGCCTCCCTGAACTCCTTCAGAGTTGCAATCATCGGAAACATGATGCACAAATTACCGTATACACTGGCTCTTAACAAAGCACGCAATTGGGTACGGAATATATCTGTCCGGTCTAAACACAGACGGATAGCACGGTATCCTAAGAAAGGATTCATCTCCTTGGGAAACTGAAGATATGAAAGTTCTTTATCGCCGCCGATATCCAATGTGCGTACAACGACCGGCTTGTTTTTCATTCTTTCCAATACAGTTTTATAGGCTTCAAACTGCTCTTCTTCTGTAGGAAGTGCAGTTGCATCCATATATAAGAATTCGGTGCGATACAGACCGACACCCTCACCGCCGTTATTCAATACACCCACGACATCATTGGGTGTTCCTATGTTACCGACCAGTTCGACGTGGTGTCCGTCAGTCGTTACACTTTCGGCATCTTTTAAGACTTTCAGGCTCTGTTTCATTTCCGCAAAGCGGTTGGCCTTATTGGTATAATGTCTGATTTCTTCTTCGCTGGGACGGATGATCACGACACCATCCAACGCATCCAAAATAATACCGTCCCCATGATCACATTTTGACAGCAAATCGCCTGCACCGACGACAGCCGGAATTTCCAGGCTGCGCGCCATGATTGCTGAGTGAGACGTACGGCCTCCGATTTCGGTCGCAAATCCTTTGGTAAATGCTTTATTGAGCTGAGCTGTATCAGAAGGTGTCAGATCATGAGCAACGATGACGACTTCTTCATCAATCAAAGCCAGATTCGGAATCATGATATTGCAGATATGGCATTTGATCCGATAGGTAACATCCTTGATATCTGCAGCTCTTTCTTTAAAATAGGCGTCATCCATCGATTCGAACATAGAAATAAACATACCGCCGACTTCATTGACCGCAAACTCAGCATTGACATTTTCATTTTTGATCATTTCCTCGATCTGACCGATAAACTCAGGATCTTGTGTGACCATCAAATGGGCATCGAAAATTGCCAATTCTTCATCCGTGAGTTTACCGACTGCCTTCTTCTGAATCGTTTCAATGTCTGATTGTGTCTTCTTCAGTGCCGATGCCAACTTCTTGATTTCGGATTCGGCATCCGAATTTTTGCGCTCAATCTGCAACACCGGATGTTCCAGTTTATACACTTTTGAGACAACTACACCTGATGAAGCTGCTATTCCCTTGTACATAAAATTCCTCCTTAGTTCTTTTTCGAGACCAAATTCACTACATCGCTGATACTTCTGCACCCCAGCAATTCATCATCCGAAAAAGTGACATTAAGTTCTTTTTCCAACTCCAAAAGAACTTCGACCAAATCCAATGAATCGATGCCAATGTCCTTTAATGTAGAATTTTCGGTCAGCTGACCGGTCTTAATACCTCGGTTTTCCAATAGTGTTTTAAGTCTAGAAAAAGTATCCATTTCGTGCACCTCTGTATCATTTTATCATCTTTCGACCATGCAGGCAACGTATAAATATGTCCATACTTTGGTGCTTATGCCGATAAAAAGAACTTCGGGAGTAGAATTCCAAATACCAGTGAGGACATTTTTTTTCAATAAATTCTTTAATAATGATCATTTTCTGTTCATCATTTAACTGATTCAAAGCATTCCTCATGAGATAGTCGAAATCATCTAAGAAGGGTTTTTGTTCATAAGAAGCATATGATTCTTCACTGATTATTTTTGACTGTCCCCACAATACAAAAAGATAATTCAGAAGCTGCTTCTTCTTCGCAAAATTAGTCATGATATTCACCTCTAGTTTTACTTATGCAAGAAAAAGCAACATTCCTAATACAAAATTCACTATTTCAATTTATTTGATTTAGTGATAAAATACACATTGTAATTCAAAGGAAAGTTGGGAACTATGGAAGCATTATATGAGCTGATTCATCATTTTGTCATCGATCTGACAAAACTGCTGATGTTACTGTTGGAGTTGACCGGAGCCGCAATCATCATACTCGTTGCATTTCAGACGATCTGCCGGTTTGTTCGTCTCAAGTATAAGCAAACCTCGACCGATCTGCGGATTCGGATGGGACGCGGGATTGCACTGGGCTTATTGTTCTATTTAGCCGCTGAGGTTCTGCGCCTGATCACGATCCGTGACTATACCGATTTGGCTATCGTCAGTGCAATTATTGTTTTGCATGTCATCGTATCCGTCTTGGTCAGCTGGGAAGTCGGACACAGTCTGAAGCATGTTCGCGAAGAGATGGAGTATGACCACGAGTCAGACGGTAAATTGTAAGAAAGCATAATAAAAACAGTCCTCTCGGACTGTTCAGACTGTAGACAAATACGGGGTTAAAAATTCATATGAATTTCTAACTCCGTTTTTCTTTGGGAAAACAAGCGGCAGAGGTGATGAAACAGAGATGAGATCGAAGAGTTTGA
>JAVBWK010000010.1:0-78053 GCA_036677505.1 Erysipelotrichaceae bacterium | reverse complement strand
CCGCCCACCCGTCCGTTGTTCGGGTAAAGCCCCACAACTACATCTGTGTTAAAGGTGAAGGAAATCCCAATGGGGAGGCCTTTGGTCGGGATGTTGAGATATTGTATGCGCTGAGCTATGCGATCAAGATGTCGTATAAAAGCAGCGACATCCCTTTGGGATATTATGAATATACCGTCTTTCCTTTGGAAGGTATTTGGGATGTCAAGGATAAAACTTTGATAGATTTTAACAAGGACAATCTGATGTACACCATCATGATCCGCCAGCCGGACTTTGTGAATGAGGAAGTGTTTAAGAAATTTAGGACATTGACCAAAAAGAAAAAGGGCAATCCGGACATCGAAAAAGCCACCTTCGAAACGATTGAAGATGGCTGGTGTTGTACGATGATGCATATCGGATCATTTGATGATGAGCCGGCATCGTTTGCGAAGATGGAGATGTTTGTTAAAGAAAGCGGATATGTGCGATGCGATAAGACCCACCGCGAAATCTATCTCAGCGATCCCCGTAAAACCGAGGTCAGTAAAATGAAAACGGTCCTGCGCTTTAAAGTTGAAGAAGTCTAACGATTGATGCGACGGCGATGCTCACGGTATACACCCTCAAAGCTCTCCTTCGCCTCCTCAACACCCACAACCTGCGCACTGGTCAGCACATACGGCGGCTGACCTTTTAAAGTCAGCAACTCAGCAACCCGCACTTTGATCATATTGACGATCATGGAATTGGCAATCGTCGATACCGGTCCGACCGGATATTTCAATCCTTCGATCTTAATCGCACTGTCGCCTACCGGTACACATGTATCAATCACGATATCCGCCACATCGAAGAGTTTTTGTTTGCTTGAATGTCTGCTGGGCGCTTTTCCGCTGTTTTTCACACCGGTAATCGCCACGACCGGGACATCGAGCTTCTTCGCTTCGATGGCCATATCAATGACGACATTGCCATTGCCCGAAGTGGAAAAAAGCAAAAACATATCTTGAGGCTTGATGATGAAGTTCTTAATGATCTGCTTGGCAAACCCTTCCACATTTTCCAGAAACATAACCTGCGAAAGCCCATTGGCACCCACCACATTGTGATAGTAGGACGTTGACAGCTCGACGATCGGATAGAACCCCGCAAAACTGCCATAGCGCGGAAACATCTCCTCAACGCCCATGCGCGAATGGCCGGAACCATACACATAAACCAATCCGTCATTGGCAATACACTGTGCAAACATTTGGGAAACCTTCTCGATGGTTTCACTCTGCGTCGCTTCGATCTGATTCATCACATCGATTGCGATGTTGAAATATTCTTTGGATACATTCATGACTTTTTCTCCTAATGGTTTTGTAACCAGCGATCGAGATCAGACTCCGCAATGGACAGATGATTCTGCTTGCCATCAACAACGACCTTCTCACCGTAAATATAAGACTCCTTGATTAATGAAAGGTAATTCTCAAGCGGAACATTGTCCTGCAACCGGTTGGACACCGACATGATCAGACGTCCTTTGTTGGGCTGCCAGAAAACATCGGTAATGAAGCGGACTTCCTGAGCCACATCCTCAACGCTGCCATAAGGCAATATCTGTTGAAGGTCGACACCGACCCAGAAACACAGCTTATCCTTATACTTCGCAAATATCTCGCGCTCGTTCATCGCAAATTTCTGAATCGGATGAAGGACATCGACGCCCGACTCAATCAAAGCATCGATCAGTAAGGTGATATCCCCGCAACAGTGCAACCAGACATGCATATTGAAACTGTGAACATAGTCAAACACTTCTTTATAATAAGGAAAGTAATACTCCCTAAAGAGTTCTTCGGACATAAAGGGACCCTTCTGCATGCCCAGATCATCCGGAAAGCAGACCGCATCGATATCCTTCGACAAAGCTGCTCGCTCGATCACTCTTTTCATAAAATTCACCAGTTTCCGGTTGAGCTTATGAATGTTCTCCCCTTCCAAATACAGATCCAACAGCGAATTTTGTATCCCGCGATAATCCCAATGCCGATTAAACAGAAACGGCGATATCGACATCACGCGATAACGGCCATCCGGCACGGGGGCATCATCCAGCAACGGCGGATAATCCGGATCGGGTGATAACGGCGATATCTGATTGATGACATCCCATTCAATCGAGTTTTCCTCATCGATCCCCACAACCTCACCCGGTTCTCGGCGCAGATGCGGATCGGCATCCTTGACATCGCACCAACAAAACGGATCGCCCGGCTCACCAAAAAGTTTGGGCTTTTTCATGTAGAAATGCTGGATATCGCACGGGTGATCTCTGTGCAAGGCAATGATCGCCGGATGCTTATCTTCGGATAACTCATCCAAATGTAACCAGTGACCGCACGTCACAACTGAGGGACGCACACCTGCCTTTCCTTCAATCAGATCCCGCATTTCCTGACGGGACAATGGCGGATACTTGGCCTGTGGAAACTGTTTATCCAATGGCATAATTTTCTCCTTTCCTCATTTTATCGGACAACCGTAAAACCATATGATTCTACCTGTCTTGCGATGGCTTCGATATCCGATACACAGGAAATCTCCTGTTTGATCGGATAAGGCAATCCCAATCGGGCATACTTCCCTTTCCCCAAATCGTGATACGGAAGCAAGTCGATGCGCGTCACATGCGCCTGACTGCTTCTCAACAGCTCACAGCGCTGTCGGATGTCTTCTAGATCATCATTGATTCCGGGAACCAGGACCATGCGTACATGCAGTTCTTTCCCGAGTTGAGCCAAATGTCTCAGATTTTCGAAAATGTATTTCGTGTCGGATTGTGTATATTGAAGATGACGCTGTTGGTCAAAAAACTTCAAATCATAGAGAATCAGGTCAACTTGCTGAGCCAAATGTTTCCACTGCTGCCAAGGCAATCCTCCGGAAGTATCCAAAGCGACATGAATTCCCTTTTCCCTTAGCTTTTTTGTCACATCCAACAGAAAATCCGCTTGAACAATCGGATCTCCCCCGCAGAAAGTCACACCGCCACCGGACTGACGGTAAAAAGGTTCATCCTTCAGACACTCTTTTACCAGTGTATCCACGCTCATCTTTTCACCAATGATCTCAAACACATCGTACGGACAGGATGAAGCCAAAGCTTCGATGTCTTGAATTTTGGTGCGATCCACCTTCAACTGACCGTCAAGAGAAATGGAAGGCTCGACCTTCACACACTCCCCGCACAACGTACACTTCTGATCGAAGATCATCAGCTGACGATCTGTGGTCAGTGCCTCGGGATTGCTGCACCACGCACATCGCAACGGACAGCCCATCATAAACACCGTCGTCCGAATCCCTGGACCGTCATGCAGGCTGTAGCGCTGAATATTGGAAATCAACCCTGTCTTACCCATGGCCATGCTCACTTCGCGCAATGATCGCATCCTGCGCTTCAGGCATCAGCGAAACAAACTGCGCACAATACCCGGCGACCCGAACGATCAGATCGGTGTACAAATGCGGATGCTTTTGCGCATCTCTCAACGTTTTCGTATCAACGATATTGAACTGGTTGTGATAAATATTCAAATCAACACTCGTCTTGAGCACATCGACAAACTTTCTCAGATCTTCCTCTTTCGACAGAGCCGAAGGCGTAAACCGCATATTCAGCAGCTGCCCGGCCGCAACCTTTTGATTGGGCAGTTTCGATACGGATTTCAATACGGCGGTCGGACCGTGAGTATCGGTCCCCTGAGTCGGTGAACAGCCCTCACTCAAAGGCTGATGGGCAAACCGGCCATCCGGCGTTGCCCCGACTTCCAACCCGTTGGGCACATAAGCCGTGATATTGGAAGTGGACATGGTATACCGGCTGACCGTCGGCCCTTTTCCGGTACGCTGAGTCGTATAATCAGGCAGAAGCTCAAGATAGCTCTCAAACACATCCGCAACGATCTGATCGACCTCATCGACATCATTTCCAAACTTCGGCAATCGACGGATCATCTGATGGACCTTCGCCGATGACAGCTGTTTCCAGTTGTCGTTTATCGCCTCCAGCAGAGAGTCAAACGAGATCTTCTGTTGGTCAAACACCAGCTTCTTGATCGTATACAGCGAATTCCCTACCACCGCCGGACCGATGTTGGACTGTGAAATCACATCGTACTTACAACCGCCTTCTTTTAAGGTTTTACCACAATCGAAGGCATCCTGAATGAAACAGGAAGCCAACGGACTGGCATCATACGCCACCAGCGAGCAATCACAAATCGCATCGCTTTCCACCGCCAGATCCGTGTAGTATTTCAATATTTTCTTCCAGCCTTGCCAAAGTTCGTCATAACTTTCAAATTCTATTTCTTTTCCCGGAAGATTATTGATGGAAATCTGCTGAATGTGGGTCTTCGGATCCACTCCGTTATTCACCAACATTTCCATCAGCTTGCCCCAGTTGCAGTAGGTCATCCCGGTCGCCCGATGGCCATACTTCCCGGCCACCCCGGTTTCCACACAGCCGATCGCACAGTAATCCCGGGCATCGTGCAAAGGAATACCCAAATCGGTCAGTCCTTGGATCGCGACGGCATCGTTGAACATCGAGGGCATACCGGTGCCGCTGCGAATGAGTTTTGCGGCCAGATGAAGCAAGTCATCAGGGGTATCTTTATGATATCGCATCGAAAAATTCGGTTCTTTTAATGCGGTCAGATTCATCGCTTCGATGCACATGGATGACAGCTCATTGGTCGCATCCTGACCTTCAGGGGTCAGACCGCCGATCATCAGATTGGAATACATCGGATATCCCTGTGAGAACTTTGTATGTCCGTTGGGACGGATTTTATTGGTGCTGTTGGTCATCAGAAAGAAATGGGTGATGAGTTCCAGAGCCTCATCCTGACTCAACTTGTATTGATCTCTGTCCTTCTTATAATACGGATACGCATACTGATCGAAACGACCGAAACAGAAACTGTGACCGTTGCTTTCAATCAGCTGTAAGATATGGACTAAATACGTCGCCTGCACACACTCAGCAAAACTCTGTGCCGGCCGTTCCATCAGAGTCATGGCCATCTCAGACATCGCCAGAAGCTCCGCCTTTCGCGGACCTTCAGCCCTTATGGACAAATCTTTGGCTAACATCCCATAGCGCTTGATCCAGCGTAAGGCAGCATCCAGAGTTATGGACACGGCCTGATAGAAATGTGCCTGCTCAGCAGACGATGCATGCTTTTCTCTGCTCTTCGCCTCATCGATGTACCATCGAAATCCCCGTGAAAGCAAAGTCGGATAATCCGGGACGATGTGCCCATCGCCGGACATCGAAATTCCGCCCAGATGCAACGCTCCGGTCTTGCTGGCCAACCGGATCTCTTCCGTGAGATTCCTTCGGACTTCATCCTGATGGGTTTGGCCTTGCCAATCGTGTGCAATCGAAAGTAAATCTTTCTTCACTTGCTCATCGACCAAAAAGACATCGCCTTTACGCAAGGCAAAAGTGTCGATTTCCTCCATCAGCCAGTCAATCGAATATTCCGGATAGATCGGAGCTGCGAAATTCCTCGAAGCCATATTGCCGAAAATCAGACTGTCCGGCTCAATGGTTATCGTCATATGATCCAGGGTATGAGCAAAGGCTTTCGCCTTCCTAAATATATAAGGTTCATTGTGCGTCTGTCGAAACGATTCCGTATACAGCAAAGCCCGCTGACTGCACAGCGAGGCTTTCGCGTCAAGCATGGTTTTGCGCAAACGTCCGATACGCTCTTGCGCATCAGGACTCAGCGGAAAATCAGTTAATAGGATTCTTTGCAACCGGCATCATCCTTTTTCTGATTGGCTATATCCAACACGACCGGCGTCGACTTATAACCGATTCCCATCCGATCGATTCCCATATCAATGAAATTCAAGAAGGCTTCGCGCGTACGGATCCCGCCGGAACCTTTGATCTTACAGCGGCCCTTCGCAACCTCCATCATCGCTGTGATGATTTCCACGGTAGCTCCATCGGTCTTGCTGGTAAAGAATCCGGTCGATGTCTTGACAAAATCTGCACCGGCTTCAATTGCTACTTCCGTCGCTTTTTTCACTTCATCCAACGTCAGAGCATCCGTTTCGAAAATAACCTTCACCTCAACATTAAATTTATGGCATTCATCACATACCGCTTTGATATCGTCACGCACTTGCTCCCACTTGCCGCTGCGGATCCAGCCGTAATTGGCCACCATATCCAACTCAAACACATCCCAGCCTTCGCAGTACATTCTTGCCTGCATGACTTTGGACTCAGTCGTACTCAAACCAAACGGAAAGTCACAGACCACACAAATCTTCGTGTCCGTGCCTTTGCACATTTCTTGAGCGATATCCAGCGAAGACGGATTGATACATACCGTCTTGCATCCGAAATCGATTCCTTCCTGAATATATTTTCGAATCTCTGCTTCAGAGAATTCCGGTTTCAATACCGACTGATCGATAAACGCGGCTAATTCCCTTACAGACATGTCCCTTGCTTTTTTCTTCATGATTTTTTTCCGCCTTTCAGTTCATCCAAATATTCATCCAACAGTTGTGCGGCTTTTGCGACCAGATGCTCGCAATCCTTCACTTTCACGCCATCACGGAATAATTCCAGTCGGGCTTTGTTGGTTTCCAGTAAATCCCGGCATAACAGTGAACCCTTTTCCTGCTGAAAGCGGGTTCCCAGTTCTTTGACCCGGACATAATGTTCTTCTTTTGATGCTTTGTCCTTTTCATTGGTACCGCTCAGCAACATTCCCATTGCCATAAACGCCCCGGTCAATGCCCCGCACACTTCGCCCAACCGGCCCATCCCGCCGCCAAACGATGATGATATCTTGAATGCTTCATCACGGCTTAGCCCCGTGACATCACAAAATGCACAAAAAACGGACTGCGAACAGTTGTATCCCTGATTAAATAAATCCATTGCGATTTTCTCATGAGTCGTCATGTGTTTCCTCCCTCCAACAGCATATGTTCACTGAATAATTCCAGCCATCGGGCAGAAGTTGCCAGCTCGATGACATGAATTCGCTCGATTTCCGCGTGTGAAGGTATATCTTTTTCTCTGGTCAGCCAGCTCACACATCCGGCCAACGATGAATTACCGATCAAAACGGTTTTATCCCGGCAAGCTTCAGGAATCAGTCCGATCCGGATCGCCGCATCCACGTTGATATGCTTGCCAAAACCACCCGCAATCATCAGCGCATCCAATTGCTCATAAGAAATCTGAGCTCTCTCGATGCACATATCCATCCCGCTGCGAATCGCGGCTTTTGCCAGCTGAAACTCGCGGACATCTTTTTGCGTTACGGAAATCTTCGGATGTTGTACTACGATCACTTCATCTTCAAGATAACCGCTGGTCTGTAACGGACCTTCCAACAGACACCCGATCAGATCGATATACCCCGACCCGCAAATACCCACCGGAGCACCTTCCTGAATGGTTGTATAGGATAATTTCCCTTCGGAAAGGAAAAAATGATCGATCGCCCCGGCTACCGCTCCGCAACCTGAAGACATATTGACTCCTTCAAATGCCGGGCCGGCCGCCGTACTGGTCGCCGACAGCTCACCATTGCACGAAAGCACGATTTCCCCGTTGGTTCCCAGATCGATCAACAGGATATTCTCTTTTTTCTTAAATAAATCTAACAAAGAAATCCCGGCTAAGATATCCGATCCCAGATACGCCGCAATCGGCGGATATACGATGATCTCACCATCGACACCGATCCCCAATTCACTGCGGATCGATCGGATCAGCGTGTGGGACACGGATGGCCGATATGGAATCTGAACTAAGGGAGCCACATCAGCATTAAGCCACAAGTGAGTCATGGTGGTATTGCCGGTAATCCCGATGGTCATGGAGTTTGGCTGAAAGCGTGTGACCAACTCAGCCACAAACTTTCTGATTTCCTGTCGGATCAGCCGGTGACAACTGTCATTTCCGGCTAAAGTCACTTCGATCCTTGACAGGACATCCGCCCCATAGGTACGTTGAGGATTGGTGAATTTATGTTCCAAAATAACTTCGCCGCTGTGTCCGTCGATCAGTACCATGACGACGGTCGTCGTTCCCAAATCAATCGCCAATAACAGATCGGCCGTAACGGTGCGGATCGGGACAGATCCCCGGTCCAACCCCAGCACCAGAATGTTCTCTTTATCAATCAGCGACACATGCACATCTTCTTCTAATACCGTGTGCTGACAGGCCAATCGGATATTCTGATTGATCTGCAGCTGGGACAGGTGTTTTTTCTCAGCTTCAGTAACAGGCAATGATTTGTCTGTTTTTACCTTGCACTTACCGCAGATTCCCCGCCCATTACAAAGAGCGCTCAGGGAGTCTTCCCGGCGGATTTCTTCAAACAGGTTTTTGCCTTTTTCAATCAGCATCAGCGATCCGGTAATACCGTATGGCCTTTGGACGGTGATTCATGTTTTCCGACCCCGTGCTCGGCCACATAAGTTCCATACGAATATAATTCTTCAAAGAATGCCCGGATATTCTCGGTCGGGATATCGTGGCGGAAACGGTTTCCGCTGGCCAAGACTAAACGTCCCTTGCCCGGAAGATAGAACGTATCGATCAGAAAACGCATTTCCTGACGGACATCCTCGGTCGAACCAAAGGGCAAAATACGCTGAACTTCCATACCTGCCCAAAAGCAGATCTGATCACGGTATTGTTCAATGATTTTCTCTTCGTCCATCGAATATTTTTGAATCGGATGCAACACATCCAATCCCAGTTCGATCATATGCGGGATAAACGGTTCAATGTTCCCACAGGTATGCAGCCAGACATCCATTCCCCTGCTGTGGGCATAATCGATGACTTCTTTATAATGCGGTTTTATGAATTCCAGGAAAATATCTTCGGAGAAAAACGGGCGGTCTTGCATACCGATATCATCGGTAAAAGCAATCGCATCAAAATGATATTCATCGATCGAACGATCGATTACTTTAAATATGATATTTCTAAGTTTCAATAGCAGTGCTTTAACTTCATCCGGATTGAGGTAGAAATCCATCAGCGTGTTGGTCATACCGCGGAAATGCCACAGACGTTCAAAGGACAGCCGCGTCCAGAAAATCCCGCGATAACGGCCGTCATCTTCAACATAATCCTGAACCAGACATTCGGGAAAATAGGGATCCGGTACATCCGGTGATATTTTCTCAATGACATCCCATTCCAACGCGGTCTTCTCGTCGATCCCGATTTCATCCTCATTTTTATGTAACAGCGGATCAGCATTCTCAACATCGCACCACACATAACGGTCACCCGGTTTGCCAAAGTTCTTGGGCCGGGTATATTCAAAGAACACCGCATCATCCGGATATTCTTCAATGATCTGTTCCATTTCTTTTTGTCTGAAAGGCTGTTCGGAAGGCAAATACAATACCGGCGTAATGCATTGGGCCGGACGGGTCGTTCCCTTTCCTTTTATCAAAGCTTTGACTTCTTCCCGGCTCAGAAGGTCTTTCTTCGCCTTGGGGAATTTTGATTGATCCAATGGCATATATTTTCCTCCTTACGAGAAACGTTCTTCGAGCAAGTCAGCCAAAGAGACGGCATCGGGTGTGTAGACATCGGCTTTGACCTGATTGGCATAGGCCTGAGTGACCGGAGCGCCGCCGACACAAATCAGCAGACCTTCGCGCAAGCCGGCTTCTTCCAAGGCTTCAATGACTTTGCGGAAGTGGACCATCGAGGTCGTCAGCAATGCGGACATACATAATACCGGCGGCTGATGCTCTTTGATGGCTTCAACGAATTTCTCCGGTTTGACATTGACACCCAAATCGACGATTTCAAAACCACGCGACTTCAGCATCAGTCCGATCAGATTTTTTCCGATGTCATGCAAATCATCGAGCACCGTACCGATGACGACGGTTCCGCGATGTTTGCGATCGGCCTTTGCTAACTGCGGTTCCAACACCGCCAGCCCCAAATTCATGGCTCTGGCTGTGATGAGCACTTCGGGGATGAAGGCTTTCCCGTTTTTCCATGCCTCGGCCACCCGCTGCATCGCCATCAGTAAGCCGCCCTCCAAAATCTCCATTGCACTCAATCCCTGTTGAAGTGCATCGACACATAACGGTTCGATTTCTTTGATTTTGCCCTTAATGACTTTTTCCTGAATATTATCTAAAATCTCCTGATGATCCATAATGCCTCCTCTTTCTCTTTCATTCCTGTTTATTCAAATTATACCAAAATTTTCTAATAAATTATGCAAAAAACTGACATGAAAACACGTCAGTTTTATAGATTATTGATTGACGTGTTTGCTTTTTTCAGCGTCGCGCCAGTTATCCTGATAACCGCTGAGCAGATCTACAAAACGTTTAGCCGTCAGATGCGGGCGGGTGATGGCACTACCGACCACTACGGCGTGCGCACCTAAGAATATGCACTTCATCGCATCTTCCGGTGTATAGACATGACCTTCCATAAACACATAAGCATCTTCATTTAATTCCCGGCAAAACTCACCGAACATCCGATAGTCCGCCCCTTCGATGTGAGCCGTTTCTTTGGTATAACCATACAGAGTCGGTGCAACGATATCCGCCCCCAGACGAACTGCTTCCCGCGCTTCTTCAATGGTCGACACATCCGCAAACACCAAGACATCCGGATAGGCTGCTTTCAGTTTCGGCAGCAGTTCGATCGCACGAACACCCTCGTGATTGAGTTGAAAGGTGCAATCCAAAGCAACGATATCGGCACCGGCTTCAATCAGCTGTTTACAGGCATCCAGGGTCGGCGTGATGAAAACATCGGTGTGCTCAAACCACATCTTATACAAAGCAATGATCGGCAAGTCAATTTCACTTTTGATCAGACGGATGTCTCTGGGAGAGTTGGCGCGAATACCGACGGCTCCTGCCCACTTCGCTGCCCGAGCCATGACCAGTACGGCATCTTCGGTGTAAATCGGCTCATCGGGATACGCCTGACACGATACGATCAGACCACCTTTCATTTTCTCAATGATTTCACTTTTTCTTCTTGGCATAACGATCTCCTCTTACTTTTCACCTATATTATAGGTCAAATTCACAACTTCTACAATAAATAATTGTCATATTCTTGCATTTTCTTTCATTTTCAATCAAAAAGCCGGAAATCCGGCTTTTACTCTAAATTCGCATGTCGCGCAAACATGTTGTCTTTATCCATGTTCATCCGATCCATCAGCACCATGACCAGAATATCCAAATACAGCAACAGACTTTGTTCAAACAGGTTTCCCATCGGCTGAATCGAAACGATATCGCCCTCTTTGACCGCTTTGGGCGATGGGGCATCGATTTTGACGATGACATTGGCCATCTTACCGATGGTCGATTCCGGATTGATGGTCACCAAGACGATCGGTGCACCTAAGGACACGGCTTTTTCGGCCATCGACACCAGACTCTTTGTCTCACCGGAACCCGAACAGATAACCAAAACCCCGCTGCTACGCAGGTTAGGCGTAACGACTTCACCGACCATATAACTGCGCAAGCCCAAATGCATCAGGCGCATACAGAAAGCTCTGGCCATCAGACCGCTGCGACCGGCCCCGGCCACAAATATTTCATCCGCTTTCAATAAAACATCACATACTTCATCGGTCAGTCCCATAGGGATTCGTGTCAACGCTTCCCTCAGTTCCGAGACGACCAATAACGCTTTTTCTCTGGCATTCATCCTACTTGCCCTCCAGGATTTCTTTGATTCTTCTGGCCGCACTTACCGGATCAACCTGACCGGTAATTCCGCCGCCCACCACGATGATGGCCGGATGCTCTTTGACAATATCCGCCACCGTGGTCACTTTGACACCGCCGGCAACCGCGGATTTCCTCTCATTCACAACCTCATGGATCAGACGAAGTTCTTCCAGCGGATTGGCACCGGAGGATTGAATGTCAAAGGCGGTATGAACGCATAAAAAATCTGCCCCCAGCTGATCGATCACCTTTGCCCGCTGCTTAATATCATGGACATCGATCATATCGACCAGTACTTGCTTGCCATGCTTTTGAGCCGCTTTAATGACACCGCGAATCGTCGAATCATGCGCAACACCCAGTACCGTGACGATGTCTGCACCCCAAGAAAAGCAGAGATTAGCCTCATGCTCTCCGGCGTCCATGATTTTGGCATCGGCCAATATCAGTTTCTGAGGAAATCTCTCCTTAAACAGCTTCACCGGTTGTAATCCATACTCAATGATCAACGGTGTACCGATTTCGATGATGTCGATATGATCTTTCACTGATTCAACCAGATTCAGTCCTTCTTCGATCGTACACACATCTAAGGCTAATTGCAGTTTCATGTCATTTCTCCTTACTGACGAACACATCGTCCAAATCATATATTGCAAACAACTCCTCATTGTCTTTAAGCAAGACGGTATCCGCATCTTTTCCTTCGATGAAGTCGGTCATCATTTGCCAGCCGCCGGAAACAATTTCCAAATCCCGACCTTGATTTCTTTCTAGAAAAGCACGATCTTCCGTCAATCCAAAATCAAAATACACGGTCGTGTCATGTTTGGGCTTATGCAACATCTCCAGTACGTATTCCGCATTCTCTTCGCCATACTCCTGTTTGATGCGCAAATATTCCAGTGACATCCGATAGTTATCAGCCGAGTCCAAAACATCATAGGCCACACAGGCATAACTTTGGCTCAGCCGGTGAGCAAACAGTTCTTTGTATCGTTGGCGGTTTCCGGAAAGCGCCATCCCACAGTCATGCATCTTCAGCATTCGGATGGGAACTCCGTTGCTCTTTAGAGGTAAGATGGCGTTACCGCAAAGTCCGTACATCAGCAGGATTTCATCCGCATCCGTAACTTTATCAATCTGTGATTGAAGCAGTACGGCCAGATGCTCAGGATGGTTGTGCTGTTTAACCTCAAGAAAGACAACCGGATGAATATCCGTTCTGTCCTTTAGGATTTCTTTAAGGTAAGGTTCGAACACCGCACAGCTGATCAATGCTTTTTTCATGGAATTTCTTCCCTTAATTCTTTCATTTTCTACTATAAGTTTACTAAATATTGCAAAAACATTCAAACAAACTTTGCGATTCTTTTAAATCATTTTGCCATGCGTTATAATATCGGTAGATAAGGAGTTGTTGTATGTCAAAATCAAAGATGACGGAAGTCGAAGCCCAGTATCAGAGAATCAATATTTTCACAGGCAAAAACCGCAGGCTCATTTATTATCGGCCGCTGTTAAAGAAGGCTTATCAAGTCGCTAAGGAAGATGTTAAGCAAATACAGATCTACCATTTCCGACTGTTTATCGTTTTGTTTGTAGCACTGATGACTTTGGTATTAACCAGTGAAGACTTGTTTCTTACTGTTGCTTCCGGAGCCATCACATGGCTTCTGATTGAAACTTGGTTCTACTTCTTCAAAATCAGATCCTTCGCCGTTCAACCGAATTTTGTACTGCCCAAACGGATCGGTTTTATCCAGACGCACTTGGATGAGAATTACAAGGTCGTCAATATCCGAATCGTTTCCTATGCGGCGATTGCGATTGCGGCCATTGCCGGCGCTTTTGTCGGAGATTATCAGCCGTTATACTTCTTCGGTATGCTTGGGATCGCGGCGTTTGGTTTGTTTCAGGTAGGATTGTTGATTTATGTGCAGATGTTGCGCAAGAAAGGAAAATAACTCATGAAAAACTTTAAAGAAATGTTTGATTTGATTTCCTCGTATCAGAACCTCGACTATGAGGAAGTGTATGTGGATGAAGCTTATACCTTTACTCCGTATAAGAAAATCGAAGATCTTATCGATGGAATGAAAGAACTGCTGCCTACCCTGTCAAAAGAAGAAGCTACGAAGCTTCTGGTCCATTTCGTCAAGTCGGCCGAAGCCAACATCAAATCGCGATATTACATCAACACTGACTTCCGCGAGTACGCCGCGGTTGAATCCGCAAAAAGCGCTGACGGATTTATCAAAAAAGCTAAATCCTTCCTGTCTCTTGATTTTCCCTCGATCGTTACGACCGACCCGGCCAAAATCCATGCTGCGTTTGACCGTATGACCGGTTTGGTCGCACAGTTTATGACGACGCCACGGACACTGGTCGTTTATCAGCGGGATCCCAATTTTGTGAAAGATGAAATCAAGACGACGGTCAGCCCTTCGACGATCCGCGATTTTGATCCGCTTAAAGAAGGAACGATGCTCGATTGGAAATCCATTTTCATTTCAGTCCAGGACAAGTCCGGCTGTCCTTCGGTTGAGTCATTCAAAAAGTATATGGAAGATCACCGCATGGTCAAAGAATACATCAAGAATGAGCCGAAGTCGAAAAACATTTATAAGCGCAAAGGATTTGAGAAGACGTTTAATTATATCAAAGAGACCAAACAGTCCATCCGTTCGATACTGATCATGCTGGCTTTGGTAGCCATCGCGATCATCTACTTCATGTTCTTTAACTAAACTGCCCTACGGCAGTTTTTAATTTTCCGTGTTCTTATGTTGTGAAATATAGGTATAATTAAACTATATCGGGAGGTGTCTTATGGAATATCGTGAAATGAAGAAAGATGGAGTACAACCGTCATTGCTGGGATTTGGATGTATGCGATTCCCTTTGTTGGAGAATGGAAAAATCGATCGCGTGCAATCCGAACAGATGATGGATGTGGCGATCAAAGCCGGAGTCACTTACATCGACACGGCGTATCCGTATCACGAACAGGAAAGCGAACTGTTTGTCGGGGAGGTCATGAAGAAATATCCCAGGGACAGTTTCTATTTGGCCACCAAATGTTCGCTGTGGTATATCGAATCGCATGAAGATGCTATTAAAATGTTTGAAAATCAATTGAATCGCCTGCAGGTTGATTACGTTGATTTCTATCTCTTGCATTCCTTATCCAAAGATTTGTGGGACAAAGTACTCAAATTGGACATATTGAGTTATCTTTTCGAAATGAAAAAGCAGGGGAAAATCCGTCAGTTGGGATTCTCCTTTCACGATGAGTACAATGTGTTTGAGGAAATCATCCGCTATACGGACTGGGATTTCTGTCAGATCCAATTGAACTATATCGATACCGATATCCAAGCCGGCATCAAGGGATATCATTTGGCGAAAGAACTCGGTATTCCGATGGTTATTATGGAGCCGATCAAAGGCGGTACCCTGGCACGGCTTTCACAGGATATGGAAGCGAAGTTCAAGCAGGTTCATCCGGATTGGTCGCTGTCTTCCTGGGCATTACGCTGGGTTGCCAGTCTTGATAATGTCAAAGTCATTTTGAGCGGGATGTCATCCACGGACCATGTGACGGACAACCTTAACACATTTACAAACTTTGAGGTTCTCACTGAGTTGGAGCAATCGACGGTCAACGAAGTTGCGCAGATGATCCACTCACGCAAGAAAAACGGCTGTACCGGATGTAACTACTGTATGCCGTGTCCGTATGGAGTCAATATCCCGCGTAACTTCCGCATTTGGAATGATTACGGGGTGTTTGGGGATGTTAAAAAGGCGAAGGCACGTTACTTTACCCATTGTCCGCCAGAGCAGCGTTCGGATATGTGTCAGTGGTGCGGTGCATGTGAACCGTTGTGTCCGCAAAGCATTCCGATTCGAGAGGATTTAAAGAGAATGACAGAGGAGTTTAATCTGTTATAATCAGATCCATTATTTTATCAAATCAAAAAGACATGTTCGTTGATTCGGACATGTCTTTTTTCTGTTACATTATGCGGTCTTTTCTACCCCGGCCAGATTCTCGATATTGCATTCTTCTGGAATCTCATCGGTGTATACGATATCAAACTCATCGGTGGTTGCAAACAAGCAGAATCCGCGTTTCTCAAACTTACCGGAATCAACCAGCAGGATATTGGTGATGGAATGCTTCATGACCGCTTGCTTTTGAGCTGCGACTTCTAACGATGCGGAATAGCATTCTTTAGTAATGGGATCCAATCCGGAAGCACCGATAAAAGACATATCATATCGGAAATTTCCGGCTTCTGATGTCGCAAGTGAACCGACCACGGTTTCATGGTAAATATCATAGGTTCCGCCAATCAGATGAACGGTACCTGCAAAAGGTTTCATTTTCTTGATGGCCATGATGTTTGGGGTTACGATATGTACCCGCTTTTTCATCAGATGAGGGATGATAAATGCGGTCGTTGACCCGCCATCCACATAGATGCACATGTCATCCTCAACCAAGACCGATGCCATATCACAAACAAGTTTCTTTTTGTCACAGTTGATCGTACTGCGCAAATTCATCGGATAATCCGAAATCTGCGTAAGCGTATGTACGACACTGTTTAATACAGCACCGCCGTGCTGACGTTTCAAACGTCCCTGGCGCTCCAGCTCATCCAAGTCCCGGCGTACCGTCGCTTCCGAAACCCCCAACTCCTTCGATAACTGCCGAATCGATACGGCCGGATGCTCATCCAACCGATTGATAATATAAATCAGTCTTTCGCTAGCTAACATATGATCAATCTCCTTGCGATTATTATATAACAAAAGTTTACAAAAAGTAACAGTTTCCCTAGAAGGCAAACATTATATTGAGCAAATTTGCAAATAAGCACATTGTCAAAAGAACCATTCGATATTATGATGAGTTCAGAAATTTACTATTGAGGGGAGAATGATATGGAAATCATCGAGTTATCAAGAGAATGTGATTCAACTGAAATTATCTTTGAGTATGTGACCAAAGGCCACTACAAAGCATATATGATAGATTCTGAAGGGAAATTCGGTGTTGAATTTGTTTATGAAGAGTTCAAAAGCGAGATCAGTAAATCATTTACTGATATTCTTGTCCCCAATTATTTGGATTATCCAAGAAGTTTCGCTGCCAAAATAAATGATAAAATCGTCGGTTACATCGTTATTGATCATGAAAAGTATAACAATCGGATAAGAATCGCCCAGTTTCTTGTACTTCATCCGTTTCGAAACCAAGGTATAGGAAGATCTTTGATGGATAAGGCTGAAGAAGTCGCCATAAGCCTGGGTGCTCGCGCTTTGATCCTTGAAACCCAAAGCTGTAATATTCCGGCCATCCGATTCTATCATTCATGCGGCTTCCGATTTATCGGATGTGATCTTACATGCTACTCTGACACGGATATCGAAAACTGTGAAGTCCGGTTGGAACTTGGCAAACCTCTGGTTTTTGCCACTGTGTCGAAGTAAATTACAAAAGTTCGCAAAATCTGCCATTATATGCCAAATCAACAAAAAACATCCATAAGAATATGATATAATCTTAAGTATAGCGAAGGTGAAATCAATGAAAATATGTTATCTGTTACAGGGCCGAGATGATTTTGAAAAAGCATTGCAAATGGCTGATGCCCTGGGTAAAGAGGATTATGTCGTATTGGGATTAAATGATACCGGTTGGCGGGATGAGGCTACTTTTGCCTTTGCCAAAAATCCAAACGTCCGGGTAAGCACAACGACTAATTTCGCAAGTCTTGGAGATTTATCATCGATTCGCAGCTGGCTGTATCAGATGAAAGAAGCTGTCGAAAATTTTAACTTTGATTACGTCATCAATCTCACAGAGTTTACGATGCCGGGATTAAACAGGCTAGAAATCGAGCAAAAGCTGTCCGAGCATTTGCCAAATAATCTCTTTACGATCACCGGTGATTCTGCCGATGCAAAAATCAAAGCCATGGTCGAAAGATACTATACCGGAACCAATGCCATGCAGTTTGCGGCTAAGGAATCATATCGGAATCGCCACTTCTTCCTTTCGAAAATATGGCGAGCTCTGGGAATCAAACGCAGACTGGATTTCACGGTCTATGTCGGAGACCCATGGTTCTGTCTCAATTTCGAAACTGCCAGATTACTCAGTGACAAATTTGCTTTCGCTTCTGAACACTTCCTGTTATCATGGTTTCCGGAAACCTATGTCATTCAGACCATGTGGAAGCAATTTGCATCTCATCAGCCCAGAAAAGATGTTTGCATCGTAGATCAGATCCTGTTTAAAACGATCGATCCTTCGATTGAGCGGGTTGACTATGCCCGACTTTTAACTTCCTATCAGCCACTGTACAATCCACCTTATGAGTTTATTGCTGAGGAAATCGTTGAAGAAAGAAAAACATTGCTTGATCAGCTGATCGAGCGTATGAAAAAGAAGTAGCCGTCGGCTACTTCTTTATGTCTTCTCGAACTTTCAGTTTTTCCTGATAGTAAGCAAATACTTTTGCGCCATCGGCACCATAATCCTTAGCTTTGGCCCAGGCAACGATAAATCCGTGAACCAGAGGGAAGAACAGGGCAGAAGTGAAATATTTAGAATCCAACAGTTTGACAGACAGATTTCCTTGCGGAGCATCGTGTCCGAAATAAACGACCGGCTGACCATATTCCTTGATCGCGTTATATACTTTCTTACTGTAAGGAGCCGTTTCGATATCCGCAAGCATGATCACCAGATTTTCCTTGGGATCAGCCGCGCAAATGCCATGCAGATACTCTTCTGTATCCACAGCCATTGAAAAGCGGTTCTGTACTTCAATCGACTTGATCGCCAACTCCATTGCAGTTTCCGTCAGCGTTCCGCTGCCCAAAACAGTCAGTTTGGAAAACTGTTCAAGAAAGTCGATATGTTCCATAGTCCATGTTGAAGCCGCATCTGCGATCGGTTTATAATACTGATTCAGATCTTTAAACTCCAACAGATACCCTTCTGCCTGCTTCTCATTGATAAAACCATTAGCCAAGGCGATGCCCAAAATGACCATCCACAGTCCATAGAGCTGACCCAAAACGCCGACGACCTTATAATCAACGTTTTCCTTACATTCCTCAAGTACGACCGGTATTTTAGCTACTTGGGCGATAGGAGCTTGAGCGATCGTTGTTATCGCAATCGTCATTGCTTTTGCCTTGTTTGCCAAACGCAGACTTTCAACCACTTCATGGCTGGTTCCTGTTTGTGAAATCGCAATGACAATATCATGTTCAGTCAGTGCCCCATAGGAATAATGGGTAAATTGATAAGGTGTGATGCAATACGGTACCTTGCCAAAGAGATCTAATGCTAAAAATGATGCGATGCGCGCACCTTCTCCGGAAGAACCGTTACCAATCAAATACAGATTCGATTTCTTAGCAAATTCAACCTGTTTGAACAAGGATAGAATCTGATCATATCGAAGCAGCAGTTCGTCAATCTTCTTCGGCGTGATTTCAAGGAAACCAGCCATTTTTTCTATTTCATGATTCATTTTTTGACTCCTTTCAGCGTGTTGATCAACTCAAGCACGTGCTTTCGTCCGTTTACAATAGCAATGTATACGAGTATGGCAAAAATCAGCGCTCCAACACCAATCACTGATCCGATCCATCCGACGATCGTACGGCCCAAACCGGTAATATTGGGTAAGAAACGATCTTGAATTCCCGAGAGTCCCCAATACCCCAAAGTTCCGGAAATCAGTGCTACCAAAACACTATTGCGAAGCCATATACCCAACGCTTTGATATGGCCCGTTTTCGTAGTAATTTCTGTTTTCAAACGTTCTTGTTCTTTGTGATTCATCCTGCTCACCCCTTGAAAGAAAAGCCCTGCTTATCAGCAGGGCTTTGTACAACTCAAATCTTAGTACGACAGACCCGGATCGAAGACGCCAAGCAATACGCCGACAGCAGCGACACCGACCAAAATCAGCATAACTGTAATCGGAGACATTTTTCTCTTTGTCATCAACCACCAGCAGAATAACACGGTCAGAAGCGACAATACATTCGGGAAAATACTGTTCAGGGTATTCTGTAATACCAACGGCGGGTTACCTTCACCCAATGAGAATTGAAGTGCAGTAGAAACGCCGATCCAGGATGCAGCCAATGAACCGATAACGATTGCACCGAGCATGACCATGGATTCACGGAAAGCCGTGGCACGTTCGCCGATAACGACGTCAACGGCACGACCGCCCAATTCATAACCTTTATCGAAGATGTACTTCATGAAGAATGTCATCGTCGAAATGTAAACAGCTGCATAGAATAACGGACCAACGACGGAACCGCCGGTGGAGAAACCTAATGCGATTGACAATAAAATAGGAATGTAGGTACCCGGGATCAAGGAGTCACCGATACCTGCTAACGGACCCATCAAACCGGCACGAATACCATTGATCATAGCATCATCAATCGCATCGGCACCGTTAGCACGGGCTTCTTCCAAACCTACAGCAATACCGACAACCATTGCACCGATTTGAGGTTCAGTGTTGAAGAATGGGCTGTATGTCTTCAAAGAACGAAGTCTAGAAGCGTCATCCTGATACAATTCTTTGATAACCGGGATCATTGCGCACATAAAACCGAAGGTTTGCATGTGTTGATGCGTAAATCCTGTCAGGTTACCGTGGTACCACCACCAAAATGCGTTGTCTTTAGTCTTTTTGCTTAATTTAACGCTCATCTTAGAGATCCTCCTCTTCAGCTACTGCTTTCTTGGCAGATCCGGCTAAAACAATCTTGTAGTTCAAGTAAGCAATCATACCGCCGAAGAAAGCGGCACCGATCAAGTTGATCTTCAATGCTGCGGCCAATGTGAAACCGAAGAAGAAGACGATCAAGTCTGTCGGTTTAGCAACTACTTGTTTTAACAGGATAGCGATACCAACGGCCGGCAGTAAGGTTCCAACGGTGAACAATGTCTTCATGATGAAGCCATCCATCGGTAACCATTCTTTCAGGTTAGCGACAAACGGAGCACCGTTGACGGTAATCAATAATGTCGGGATGAATGCGATCAAGACGTGAGAAATTAACGGGAGTACGAAGTTCGTTAAGTAAATATTCTTGTACGCAAGTTTGTCGATGGATTTCCAACCCCATTGTTGCCAAATAAGGTTCATCGTGGCGGTCGAGTAGAACATAACGGTTCCTACTGTACCAACCAAAGCACCGATTGAAACTGCAAGACCTGCACCTTGTACCGAAGCAGGATCTAGCCCGGCACCCTTAACAGCGATAACTGCCAAAGGAATACCGATGTAACTAACTGCACGCAAGTCAGCCGATACGGTTCCGCCCGGAGTAACCAAAGCGATGTAAACGATCTGAATAGCAGCACCGACCATAATTGATGTCGAAATGTCACCAAGAATGATACCGACGATCAATGACGCAACCAACGGACGGCTCAAGGTATACCATGAATACGTTGTACCCAAAGCACCGATGACTGAAGTCATTGAGGCCATAAATGCGAGAAGAACGGCCTGAAAAATACTAATTGTCATAAAATCCTCCCTTTCCTTAGGTTTTTTTATGATGAACGGTTACAAACTACTCCTATTTGTACCCGAACAATCCACGGAATTTTGGCCAGTAGCCGATGGCATCTTCCCTGACCAATGCAAATAAAATCTTATACCCTGCCTGATGAATCTTTTCGAATGCGTCTGCCTCATCTTGCATTAAGGACTGATTATTCCCCAGCTTCGTAGCTCCCGGACGGTCATTGGCCGGACCGACACATACTTCCCGAACGCCGGGATCAAATTTATCATCGACCAAAATCTTTGACATCAGTTTGGGATCTTTTGTTATCAAAAAATAATTCTTCTGGCTTTGCAGAACCTTGTCACATTTTTCTTTCCATTCGGCATACGTCCAAATGTACAGAGGTTTGTTGATCGACGACAAGAAAGCCGCCTTTAATACCGGATTGGTAGCTGCCATATCATTAACAGCAACGATTGCGTCACACGGATACTCCTGTGACCAACGGGTAGTAATCTGACCGTGAATGATACGATCATCAACGCGAAGAAATGTAATTGCCATTAGTTTATCCTCCTATATGATTTCTTCTTCTTCTTTGACAGCATTGATATCAAAGAAGGTAACAGCCATTCTGCCTTCACTTAAGATAACTTCCTTTAATTCTTCCCCCTCAAGATTATCCTTCATCAAAACGGCTGTAAGTACCATCGGCATGTTCATGCCGGTGAAAACCATCGTTCTGCCCAACATTCCCTTTTGATTGAGAAGATCGAGTGACGTCGTAAATGGGGACCCGCTAAGGATATCGCTAAACAGCAATACCTCATCCTCACCGGTAAAAGGCTCAGTGAGTTTTTTAAATTCTTCGGCAAAGTCATTGGTTCCCATGTTCTCCTTTAAAGAAACACTGAACATGTCATCCCGTTCTCCCGTCATCATTCTGACGGCGGAACGGAGTCCTTGAGCAAACTCACCATGACTTACCATAACCACATATTTCATGAGCATTCTCCTTCTTGTAATCGCTTACATCTATACATAAATAATACCCCTAACGCTCTGATAACTCAACTGTAATGTTATTTTATCAATGCATTGAGAATCATAAACAGAATCGTCAACCCGATGGGAATCCCTAGCAAGATCCAATAAATCCGATTAAACCGCTTCTCAAATTTCGTCCAATTCTCCTGGCTGAAATAAAACCGGTTATCATCTGTTTTGATCAAAATATCATCTTCCATCATATTGGTGATCGTATAGGCGATGACCGTGCTCGACAGCGGTAAATCTTTGCATATTTCCGCCGGCTGTGCCGACTTTTCATCCAAGGCTTTCGCTTGTTTAAACGTATCGATGACAAGCCGTCCGGCGGTCTTTCGGGGATTTACTCTTTTTTTCTGCGTCACAACGTCCCTCCCGGTTAATACAGACGGGCGTACTGCCGCATGTATTTTTCATTCTTTTCAAATCCGCCATCAACATTGGCACTGACAAATACCGGAGGCTCGATACCGCGCTGATGTAACAGACGCGTAATTTCAACTGTATATAACAAAGCGATGATCGCATTAGACACCGATGAAGTAGGTCCGACCGCAGCTTCCACACCATCGACATGGTAGGCTGCATCGCCCAACTCACCACAGTTATCGATGACAACATCCGCCAGTTCCAACAGCCGCTTGCCACTGGGATGTCTGGATGCAGTCGCCATCGAATGCTTCACATTGGTCACTGCCACGACTTTCAGTCCGGCCTCTTTTGCCAATAAAGCCATCTCAACCGGATAGGCATTCCTTCCGGAATTAGAAGCAATCAGGATCACATCATCCTTCTTGCATCCGTAAAGTTCAAACAGAATCGCCGCATATCCCGGCAGACGTTCGACAAACGTGCTTTTGGTCGGATGTTCCACCAATGTCAGCTCGCTGGTCAGCATCGGTACAAAGAAAGCCAATCCTCCGGCCCGGCCATACAGTTCTTCCGAAAACGTATGGGAATGTCCGCTGCCGGTCACAAATATTTTATGACCCTTTTCAAATGCATCCGCCGTCAGTTTTGCGGCCTCAGCAATGTTAGTTACTTGTGTTTTATAAATTTGGTCAATCGTTGATTGAACATAGTTCTTCACATCATTCATTCACTTGTGCCTCCTTTAAAAACGAAACAAACCGTTGGGCTGTCAGATGCGGACGGGTAATGGCACCTCCGACAACGACACATAATGCCCCCAACTCTATACAACGGACCGCCTCTTGCGGACAGTTGATCTTGCCCTCCGCAATCACTTTGTTCTTAAAGCGTTCGCACAGTTTCTCAATCAGTTCGAAATTCGGTCCATCCGTTTTGATCGAATGTTTCGTATATCCGCTTAAGGTCGTGCCGACGAAATCAGCTCCCCAAGCGATGGCATTGACCCCTTCATCAAAGGTTGATATATCAGCCATGACCGGCATATCCGGATATTTTTTCTTTATATCCGCAATCAGCTCATACGCCTTACGCCCATCATGCGAGATACGGTCGGTCGCATCCAAAGCCACGATATCGCTTCCTGCCTCAATCAAAGCATCCACGGCATCCATGGTCGGCGTGATGTACACATCACACTCCGGTTTTACGACTTTCCATATGCCGATGACCGGCAATCCGACTGCCGCTTTGATATCGGCAACATTCTTCGGTTCATTTGCCCGAATGCCTGCCGCATCTGCCCACTTGGCACATTGCGCCATCTTGACAGCGATGCCCTCGCCGTGAATCGGCTCACCATCAAAGGTCTGACACGATACGATCAGTTTTCCTTTGAGCTGTTCCTTAAGAGCGTCAATGTTCATCGCTGTTCCCCGAAATTATCTCTTTTTTGTCTTCTTAGTACCTCTGACAAATGCATGAATCAAAGCATGTTTACTGTTATTGTGCGGTATGACCGTGATTTCGTCAAGTGTTGCCGGAATGATCACGCATTCCGCATAAAAGATATCGAATGGAGCAAAAGCATTTTTCTTACTCTTGATCGTCGCTCTTTCACCTTCCACCAACATCAGCTCGTGGACGGTATGTCCGATGGGCAGATCAAACGGTTTTGTAAACCAGGTTCTCACTGTATCGATAAATTCCAATTCATGAAGACCCGTGCGCTCCTGCCTGAAATCTTCTTCTTCATTCAGCAGGGTAACATCGTTGACCAATTGATTATAAACCCAATCGGTATCACGCTTGATATCGATCACTTTCTCAGCATGAGCCAAGTGGACCGGACGAGGCATGCCATCCATGCCCAACCGTCCCCAGTCCCACATTTTAAATGTGAAGATATACGGAGTGGCACTGATTTCCAAGACCATTGAGTTGCGGCCGGAACAATGGATCGTTCCTGCCGGGATCAAAAAGTGATCGTGTTTCTTTGCCGGAATCTTATTGATATACACTTCATCATCAAAGAACTTTTCACCCGAATCTGCCAAGCGCAGATCGTGCATCAGATCATCCAGTTTTACCCCGTTTTTAACACCGAGATAGACATGGGCATCTTCTTTGGCATCGAGAATGTAATAGGATTCGTCTTGGGTATAATGCATGCCAAACTGACGTTGTATATAGTCTGTGACCGGATGGACTTGCAAGGACAAATGTCCGCCTTCCATCGTGTCCAAAAAGTCAAATCGGATTGGGAATTCTCTTCCGAAGCGGGCAACATTCAATTCGCCCATCAGCTCTCTCGGATAGCGCATGACCGCATCCATGGCTTGGAAAGTCATATAGCGATCGCCAATTCGTATGGTCAAGGCATTCTCTTCCGGAACACCGTTGAACGACCAGGCATAATTGGTTTTATCCGGATTAAGATTGCATTTTTCTTTCATCCATTGTCCGCCCCATACCCCCGGATCGAAATACGGGACCATCGAGAACGGTTTGTTAACCACTTCGTACAAAGCTTTCATGAAAAGCTCTTTCGACAATAGTTTGGGCTGATCGGTCACATCAGTATCCATCACATAGTCAACTTTGGACCATATGGAGTCCTTATAGTTATCCGCAATCCGCCAGTCAACGAAGTATCCCCGCTTAAACATTCGCAGCGGATCTTCACCGAAGTTGCCGGCATTGTAATTGTCCATCGACTTATTTCTGAAACGCATCTGGATTTCCCAACGCGTAACACTTGTAAAGATAACGCAGGCTTCTTCTGCCAATCGGCTTGAACCAAATCCGATCAACAGGATTTTACCGCTTGTTTCGCTTAACTTTTCCACTAACTCAGAAAACTTGATATTATCAGTAATATGCTCGATTTTTTTATGTGTCAGACGGCCAAATACCCGGTCATCTGTCAAATCATCATATAAGATGTCATTGAGTTTTTCATTTGAAAACATGACTTGATCAGTATCGAAGACATGGTCAAACTCTTGTTTGAGCCCTTCAATCAACGAAGATTTATAAGTTCCGGGATACGTTTCGACAGCTATGAAACGTTTGCCTCTCAGTTCGTTTTTAATTATTTTACGAATTTCATCAAAACCGGAAGCAATCCCGGAAGTGACTGATTGTATCTCGATCAGCGGGTTGGGTCTGTATTTATTTTCACTCATAAGAGCCCTCCGTTTAATTCTAAAGTCATTATAGCACAGAAAATTTTAGTTGCAAATACTTTCATAAATTATCATAATTTGACAATTTATGTCGCAGAAAATCGCTGTTTTTTAAGTTTAAACACAATTTTCTTTCATTTTCTGACAACGATCGCCTAATTTCATCAAAAATCATCATAAAAAAACACGATTTGCCAGGAATGTTTATAATTTTAAATATTTGTATTAACAAATGTGAAAGTATTCATTGACGGAATGTATGGTTCGTCCTATAATTTCATCGTATAGAAAAGAGGATTATTATGATCGAACGCAAACTTAAAAAAAATGAGCAGAATGTTGCGGTGGCACCGAAGGAACCGCTGTATAAAACAGATCTTGAGCAGTTGGATATCATGGTAAAATACACCGAAACACACAAAAGGTTTACGGTCGATCAAAGACTTGAACGGGAAATTGCCTGTCTCAACGTCCTGTTCCCTGCGGTGTTTCGTCCGATGTACAAAAATGATCTGATCCTCGGCCGATATGATGCCCTGCCTATCGGATTTGGTTCAGTAACAAGTGTCGGAGCACCGGGTCACTATTGTCGTTTCGATCAGCTCGCCAAGATGAAAGACCGTCTGGATGAATCCTATCATCAGATCATCGATGATTTGGTCACCTACTGGAAACAACACGACACCCGCGAAATCTTCTACCAAGCAAATTTACTTGAAAATGTCATGGGACCCTTCGTGGATGTCCGTTTCCCGGTAATCATCACAGCCCGTTTCAGCGGCATGTATCTGGACTATAACAAGCTGCTCGATTACGGAATCGACGGTTTAATTTCTCTGATTGAATCCATGAAAAAGCAAAATCCGGCATCCTTATCAGAATATCAGAATATGATCGAAGCCCTGCACCTGTTACAGCGGGTGATCGATCATCATGTCGATGAGGTAAAAAATAGGCTTAGCGAAGATTTGAATGACAAAGAACTGAACCACTATCAACATCTGCACTCAGCTCTCAAAGAAATCCGTCATCATAAGCCTTCAAGCTTTCTGGCTGCCATGCAACTGGCCTGGTTATACTCTTCGATGGCCGGTGTCGTTAATTACGGTCGCATGGATGATTATCTGGGAGATTACCTGGTCAGCGACCTTCAATCCGGGGTATTGACCGAGGCTCAGGCCATGGATCTGATCGAGTCGCAATGGCGATTGATCGAGGTCAAGCGGACCAATGTTAACGGACGGGTCATCGTCGGCGGTAAAGGCCGTCGTAACGAGAAGAATGCGGATGTCTTCTGTAAACTTGCTATCCGTGTAACCAAACGCGCACAAATGGTCGAACCGCAGTTTACCCTTCGCTTCTATGAAGGCACTGACCCGGAAATCCACGATCTGGCCATGGACAGCATCTCTACCGGCATCACCTATCCCATCCTATACAATGATGATGTCAATATCCCCGCCGTCATGAATACGATGCACGTCGATGAAACGATGGCTCAGCATTATGTGCCATTTGGCTGTGGCGAGTTTGTGCTTTCGGGAAAAGGCATCGGCACTCCGAATGTCTGTATCAATCTGCTAAAAAGTCTGACGATCCTGATTCATGACGGAGTGGATCAGTGGGATTACCGATATAAATTCGGAGCGCTCCCTCTTAAGAAAATGAGTGAAATTTCAACATTTGAAGAATTTCTCGATCAGTATCAGAAACTTCTGACTTATTACATCGAAATCAGTGCTCAAGCCCATGCGAACTCCTATCAGGTAATGAATGAACAAGTCGGCTTCATTTTCACCAGCATTCTGACCGATGACTGCATCCGACGCGGTAAAATGGTGCTGGATGGCGGTGTGTTCCATCGCGGCGGAACCAATGAAATGTACGGAAACATCAATGCTGCGGATTCGCTGTATGCGATCAAAAAGCTCGTGTTTGATGAAAAAGTACTGACGATGGCACAACTCCAGAATGTGCTGGCTCATGATTTTGATGATCATCACACATTGCAAAAGAAAATGATCGATCTGCCGAAATTCGGCAATGACATCGATGAAGTCGATCAGCTGGCTGTATGGCTTCATGAATTTACGTGCAATCACGTGGCTATGCAGGCAGAGAAAGTCGGTTTGGACAGCTGGCTGGTCGTTGTGATCAATAATCAGGTCAATACCGAGTGGGGCCGGGCAACCGCCAGTTCTCCCGATGGCCGGATTGCCGGGATGTATATGTCCAATGCCAATAACCCTCAAAGCGGAGCCGATATCAACGGACCGACGGCCATGCTGAATTCACTGGCAAAAATCCGGGCGGACATCAATGCCGGAACTGTTCAGAATATCAAATTTTCCAAGCGCATGTTCGATCAGGAAAGAGTCAAGATCAAAGCATTATTTAAAACCTATTTCAAGAAGGGCGGACCGCAGCTGATGGTCAATATCGTCAATCAGGCCGATCTGGTCGATGCTTACCATCATCCTGAGCGTCACCGAGATCTGATCGTCCGGGTCGGCGGGTTCAGTGCCCGTTTTGTCAATCTCGATAAAGACGTCCAACGTGAAATCATTGAAAGAACCTGCAATGACTAAGGGTCTGGTTTTCGATATTCAGCGATTCTCTGTCAATGACGGACCGGGCATCCGGACGACCGTCTTTTTCAAAGGATGCGGATTGCGTTGTGCCTGGTGTCACAATCCGGAATCGATTGCTTCTTACCGTCAGCTAAGCTATGATCCGACCCGCTGTGACGGATGTGCCAAATGTCTTGATCATGTTCGCGGTGTTGGCATCTCCATTTCACAAAACAAAGCAGAAGTTGATATGGACATTCACGATCGCTCTTATGATTTAACCGATGTCTGCCCGCAAGGCTGCTTTCAAATCATCGGAGAAGAGAAGGATGCGGATGAGATACTCAAGGTGATCCTGAAAGATGTGGATTACTATCAAGAGTCCGGCGGCGGAGTGACATTCTCCGGCGGAGAAGCTTTGAACCAGTGGCCTTTTATCGAAACACTGGCCAGAAAACTGAAAAATCATGGAATTCATCTGACCCTGGATATCTCCGGATATGATCCCGCAGATATGATTGATAAGACCTTGGATCTGATCGATCTGTATCTGCTTGATGTCAAGGCATCAGATGAAGACATTTATCAGAAATATATCCGCCAGACACTTGATCCCAATCGTGTGCTCAATCAGTTAAAAAAAGCCGGGAAGTCAGTGATTTTGCGCTGCCCGCTGATCCCGGACATCAACGACGATCCTGAATATTTTGACCTGCTTGCCCAATTGAGCAAAACATACGATAATATACTTGAGATACATCTTCTGCCCTATCATAAACTCCGAAAGAGTCCGCAGTTTCATCTGATCCATGACTGGAAATTTTTCACTGAACCGACACAGGATCGCAAAGAACAATGGGCATCTGAAATCAGAAAAAGAAACATCCGAAATGTATGGATGGAAAATAAAGAAATCCGTCAGTGAGGTACTATGGCAAAATATGTGGAAATAGCGAATCAGCTGATTGCGATGATTGAGGCCGGCGAGTATCGTCCTTGGGGCGTTTTAGAAGGCGAACTGTATTTGACACGCCTTTTTTCGTCATCGCGTGTTACGATCCGAAAAGCGTTGAACCTGCTCAAAGACAAGGGATATATCCACTCCCGTCAGGGATCAGGCTATTATGTCAATCCTCCGGAGTTTTATAAAGAACAGCACCTGACGACTTTGTCCGATCGATATTCTTACAATAACCTGTCCTCATCCGTGTTGGAATTTGATAAGATCGATCCGACCGATGAGCTAAGAGTTCTGTTTCATTTATTTGAGGATCAGCAGCTCTATCATTACCGTCGGATCCGATTGATTGATGATGTGCCGGTCGCCTTGGAAGAAACCTGGATGCCCGTTCATCTGTTTCAACAGTTTTCCCAAGCGGATTTATACGGTTCAGTCATGAAATATATCGAGGACTGCCGTTACATGATCAGCCATGATTTCAAGAAGATTCAATCAGTTACTCTCAACAGCGAGACGGCCAGGCATTTAAGAAAAGAAGAGCACGCGCTCTCCCTTCAAATTATTCATAAGGTCTATTTACTGAAGTCTGTTTTGGTACAGTATACTATTGAGACTCTGGCAGATAATTCACTCAACGCCTTGTCGATCCGCTGATCAATCCCGGTAACCGGAGAGCAACAATGTCATCTTTCCGGTTATTTTTATTTTCCCGAAAGCATGAGGTACAAGCAGTGTCGTTCCGGGATGAACCGGCATTGAATCGACGTGACCTTCCCCATGGATGCATGTAAGAAAATAAAAACGATCCATTTCGAATTCGCTCATCGATTCGGTTTCGATAGATTTAAATGTAAACACGTTGGGTTTATCATAATACTCCCGGATAAGACAGCCATTCTCAGCTTTTGCTTCTACGGAATACGGTCCGGGTGCCTGATGAGGGACCACCAGCACATCCAGACTTTTTTGAATATGCAACGGCCTTTTCTTACCGGTCTTTTTGTCGATCCGATCATAATCGTATAAACGGTAGGTCACATCAGCGCTGCGGGCAATCTCAAAGCACAATACATTCTTTGAAATTGCATGAATATGACCATCAGGTACATATAAGAAATCTTTGTTCTTTACATCGACATAACTCAGAAACTGAGACCATTGCTGATTTTCGACCATAGTCCGCGCCTGATCCATGGTTTTTGCATGATGGCCAAACTGAATCTTCGCATTGATGGGAGCATCGATGATATACCAGGCTTCCGGTTTGCCCATTGAATTCTCCATGGTTCGGGCATAGGTCTCGGTGGGATGTACCTGCACGGACAAATCCGCTATCGGATCGATCAGGGTACAATGAAGCGGGAATTCGTCCGTCTTACACTCAAACCAATCCAGAGCAAAAGCAAACAGCTCAGAAAGTGTCATGTCCAGCGTCGGGATCTGACAGTCACCTGTAGGCAGTGCACTGACATTCCACATCTCTCCGACCGGTTCGATTTCAGTATTTCCGTGGAAATAACTTTTGATCTTGTTTCCTCCCCAGATGCGCTCTTTGTAAATGGGAGAAATTTCGACGATTTGCTTGTTCATAAGTATACCCTTTCTGACAGTAACACACTATGGTGTGCATTTTTTAAATAAAGCGCTATAATGAGTTCAAGAGGTGATCGTATGTCCATCAGTATCATAACCGATCAGATCAGCCAGGATTTTGAGAAAGCGTGCGCCATCGCAAAGCACCATGGATTTGATTTGATTGAGATTCACTCCCTGTGGGGGAAAACTGTGGAAGATTTACATCCGTCGGAGGTTAAGAAAGTTAAGGAAATATTGAGTAAATACCAGCTTCGGATTTCTAACTTGGCTTCGACCATTTTCTTTATGGCCAAACTTTATCCCAATGATACGATTTCATCGTTCAACGATCAGTTTTATGCGGTCAAAGGTCGAATCGAAGAACACCTCGATGCCGCAAAACGCGCGTTGGATATTGCCATAATTCTGGAAAGCCCGTCGATCCGTGCTTTCCCCTTTCGCGCTCCCGATAATCGTAAGATCATCGGTTCGTCTGATGATCAGAAAGAGATTATCGGGAAGTACCTCAAACTTGCGCCTTTAGCCAGTCAGGCAAAAAAGGTTATCGTGATCGAGAACTGTCCCCACACGCATTTACCTCGGGGAGAAATGACTTTTCAGATCGTTAAAACGATTCAAAGTCCGTGGGTCCGGTTGTTATGGGATCCGGCCAACAGCTATCGGGCAGATAAAAACAGACTGCCTCTACATTACAAGAAACTCTCGATCATTGAAGAAATGAATCTCATTGCCCCGATGATCGGACACATCCATGTTAAAGATTATCACTATGAGCCCGATTTACCCAAACCGTATCAGCACGTAGCCGTCGGACAGGGAGATCTCCCATACCCGCAAATCACCGACTTCATGAAAAAGACTTCGCACCCGGCCATATTTTCACTCGAACCCGAAGTCAGCGATATTGATACCTTAATAAGCATCGACTATTTCAAATCGCTGCTCTGACCCCTGATATTCTTCCATGATCGCACATCCGGCACTTGATCCGATCCGGGTCGCTCCGGCTTCGATCATAGCCAGTGCGCTGGCCAAATCCCGTATACCGCCGGCCGCTTTGACCTTGACCTTCACACCGGCAAACTGCTTCATCAGACGGACATCTTCGATTTTCGCTCCACCGGTACCAAAGCCGGTGGATGTTTTTATGTAATCGGGACCGACGATGCAGGCAATCTGTGCAAGCGCGATGATTTCACGCTCGTTTAAATAGCAATTTTCGAAAATAACCTTACTGATGATTTCGTTTTCTTTACACACATCGACAATCGACCGCATTTCCCGCTCGACATAGTTCCAGTTGCCGTTTTTTACTTCACTCAAATTAACGACATAATCAATCTCGTCACACCCGTCCTCGATGGCTTGTCTGGTTTCAAACACTTTAGTCTCAATCGTCGTCTGTCCCAATGGAAATCCGATGGCTGCTCCGACGTGTACATCGGTATTTTTCAGTCGGGTCTTACAATAACTGACCCATACCGAGTTGATGGCAATCATACGGAAGTCATAGCGAATGCATTCATCGATGACTTTATCCATATCAGACGATGATGCATACGGTTTTAAGAGTGTGTGATCAAAATACTTATTCAATGGTTTGCAAAGTTTCATATTTTTCCCTCCTCTCTTAAAGATACAAACACCAAATCAAGTTGACCCTGAATGGTCACACTTCCAAATTTCGCCGGAACAAACCACGTGTCCCCGCCTTTGACCGGATGACCTTCGATGATTCCCGCGCCATCGATACACGTAAGAAAATAGAACTCATCACGTGCGATTTTGGCATAACCTTGTACAAGATAACGTCCGGCCGTATATACATTCGGTTCATCATGAAAAAGCGTGTAGGTGTATCCGGGATGTTTTTCTTTAATAAGATTTACAACTGAGGTATCACCATTGGGAATCTTGACATTATCCAACACTTGCGGGATATGCAAGGTCCGCTTGGATTTCGTGATCGGATCGATCCGGTTATAATCATACAGCCGATAGGTTAAGTCGGCATTTTGAGTAAATTCAATCAGCAGAAATCCAGCCCCAAACGCGTGCAAGGTACCAAAGGGAACATCAACAAAATCGCCTTGTCGGACGTTGATTTTACGAATCAGCTGATCCCATTGCCCGGAGTTTACCATCGATACAAACTCTTCCTTCGTCTTGGCATAATGACCAAGCACCATCTCCCCGTCACCTTCAATGAAGTAGACGCCATCCGGTTTTCCCTTTTTCCCTTCATGTTTCATCGCATACTCATCATCAGGATGCAACTGAATGGACATCGGCGAGATGGGATTGGCGGATGCGGTGCGTACCGGCATTTCTTCTTTCGAACACGCAAAAAGCTCACGATACTCGTGGTAAAATTTCGATAAAGGCAGTTTCACTTCCGGCACATAACAGTCCAAGTGTCCGGGCATTGCAATGACATGATAGCACTCACCGATGTTGGGCAAGTCGCTCTGATATCCGTATTTCTCTTTCAGCCGGTTACCGCCCCAGATCCGATAACTGAACACCGGCTCGATTTTATATAGTTTTTTCATGTTATTTTCTGTAGACACAGTTGGCATCGATGAAGGTCGCTATGACATTTAAATCATCATCCGTCATCACAAAGTCAGCTTTCTTTCCTTTCGTCAGAGAACCACACTGATCCTGAATGTTGAGCAGTTTGGCAGGATTGAGCGCGGCCATGGTTACCGCATCTGAAAGCGAGCAACCGGTAAAATTCATCATATTGCGCACGGCATCATTCATTCCCAAAGTCGATCCGGCAATCCGACCGGACGATTTTTCAAATGCCTTGTTATCTTTGATGATGCATGGCAGCTTGCCAAATTCATACTCCCCGTCCCCAAGCCCTTTGCCCGGCATGGCATCGGTTACTAATATAATCTGATCTTTCCCGCATATCTTATAAGTAAGTCTGATCACGTCTTCATCGATATGATATCCATCGACGATGAGTTCTTTGAATGATCGATCATCGAGCAAAGCCCCCGTGACCATTCCGGGATTGCGATGAGTGTGTTGTGACATGGCGTTGTACAAATGCGTAAAACCGGAAACGCCCCACGTCAGCGCTTCCGTTGTCTGTTTGCATGTGGCATTGCTGTGGGCGAGCATAACGACAACACCCTGTTGAACACAGGCTTCAATAAACTCCTTAGCTCCCTCCAGTTCCGGTGCCATCGTGATCATCCGCAAACGCCCTTGGGTCAGTCGGATGTTTTCGCGCATTTCTTCGATGGAAGGTTTTCGTAAATATCGCGGATCCATCATCGCATGATATTTCTCATTCATATGCGGACCTTCCAAATGGACGCCGAGCCAGCGCGGAGCCGATATCAAAGGTAAATGACCCAATGTGCTAAGCAATTCTTTTTCTTTCTCTCGGTTGAGCACCATGGTCGAAGTGCAAAACCCGGTGACCCCTTCCATCAGGTACCGCTGTCCCACTTTCTTAAGTTTTTCTTCATCGATATCGATAAAGTCTACGCCCATCGCCCCATGGGTATGAATATCCAGCAGTCCGGGCAGGATCGTCAAATCATCTTCAATGATGATTTCCGAATCCTCTTGGGCGAATAACACCCGGACTTCCGTGTCATCTTTGTCCGCTACCCTTTCAATCAAGCCATCCTTAACTACCAAATACCCATCATGGATGTCAAGACCATCGCCACTGACGATGCGCTTGGCTTTGATGATCGTGTAAGCCATAAAAAACCTCCCTAGAATAAGTTTCTATTTTGATCTTGCCTGTCTTACCGCTGTTGTAAACTTTTTCGCATTTTCGGTAATTTCGCCAAGATAACCTTCATTCATTACTCTCTTCATATCAACCAGCTGACTGCCGATGCCCACCGCATCCGCCGATGCCCGAATAAAATCTCCGCAATTATTCAAGTCAATGCCTCCGGTCACGACCATCGCTATGGATGGTAAGGGTGCCCGGATGTTTTTAATATAGGAAGGCCCCAGATTGGCGGCGGGGAAAATTTTGACCATATCCGCGCCCCACTGAATGGCCTGATAAATCTCACTTGGGGAGTAACAGCCGGGAATCGACAGTACTCCGCGTTCTTTACTATATTTTACCACTTCTTCACATAAAATCGGCGAAAAAATGAAAGTCGCTCCGCTGTCGATGGCTTTTTTCGCACTTTCAACCGTCAGTACCGTGCCGGCTCCCAAGGCGATGTTATCAAAGGCATCACGACAGGCAGCAATTGCCTCAAATCCGCCTTCATTTTCCACGGTGATTTCGATACCGATGATCCCACCGGCAATCAGTGCTTTGACTGCGGGTACAATATTATCCTTGGTTGCATGACGGATGACCGCAATCACACCGCTGTCAATCAGTTGTTTCTTAATGTCCATATTCATCCTCCGTAAACGCCAATAGTCTTCTCGGATTATTGATCAGTAAATCATCCAGAATCCGCTGACCGTCCAAGTTTCTTTCAGCGCAAGCCTTTTTCAGTTTCTCCGAAAACTCACTGAGAATATAGGTAAGTCCCGGACTCCCGCCATATCCGGTGAAGTAGTCCTGACGGGCAAAATCACCGCTGATCAGCACCTGCGTATGCAAATTCATTTCGGCCAAGCGGCAGATAAAGTCAATCGCCCTGGATTCGGTGTCGTATTTCTTTTTGGGAAGTGAATCATATCCGATAAACGCACCGCGTCGGATGCACTTCAGATGCACATTCAAATCATCCAGCTGATCCATATGTCCGATCAACACTTTAGACAGATCGACTCCCATGGACTCAAATGCATCCAGCTGCTCGATCGCCATGCTTCCGGCTTGAGTATGGGTGGTGATCGGAATACCGGTTGCCAAATGAGCCAAAGATACAGCTTTCAGTCCGACCATTTCCCAAGGATGAATGATGTCTTGGCTGGTGCCGATTTTCAGAATACCCGGTGAAATTCCGGTATCCTGTACTCCGTGTCGGATCTGATTGATTAGTTCTTTGGCTACGTCCTGCGGATCTTTCCCTTCGAGAAAACTCCGATTGTACGTTCCCTTATTAAAACCGCCGGTGGCGATGATATAAACTCCCGTTTTCTCAGACAATTCTTTAAGTTTAGCCACATTCCAACCATAGTCCACAGTCGTAACCTCAACGATACCGTTACCGCCCAGAGCGTTGAACTGCTTCAGATCGACCGCGATTTTGTCGAGATCTGTCAGAGCCATGGCCGGATTGTCCGCAACGACTTTCTCCGTTGCCGTTGTATACAAATGTTCGTGACCATAGGTAAGTTTCAGTTGGGACGGATCGATCCATCCCGTGACGGTCATGATTTTATATTTCATACATCCTCCAAAATTGCACCGTAGCTGCGCAATTTCTGTTGCAAGGTGTCAATGTTTATATCGATCGGTTTACGTTGCTGATCGATGGCCAGGGCAGCCGCAATTCCCGCTGCCTGCCCCATGCCCATGCATTGTCCCATGCTTCTTACCGAGGCGTGAGCATCGTGAGTCGCGGACAAGCAGCGACCCGCAACCAACAGATTCGTGCTGTCTTTGGGAATCAGACAGCGATAGGGAACCTGGTAGGTCTTTCCTTCCTCGAGGTACTCCCACTTGGTACCGGTCTGATTGTGATGGTCTTCGATCGGAGCTCCGCATAAGACGATGGCATCCTCAAATTTCCTTGCTTCAAGCACATCCTCTTTTGTCAGGGTATATTCGCCGATGATCCGACGGGTTTCACGAACACCGATCTGAGTCGAGAAATTGAGAAAAACGGAATTTTCGTAGCCGGGTAAGAAATCTTTCATAAAGCGGAAATACTCCAGTGCCTGCCGTCTGCCCAAAATTTCAGCTTTGGACAGTTCGATGATATTGGTCGGATCGGGAATAGCCAAGCGGACCATGTTGGAAGCCATGACACCCGGTAAGGTCGTGATGTGGACACTGCCCTCTTCTCTGGGCAGATGATACTTTCCGCTTTGATTGGCCTGTTTCATCCATTCCCACATTTGGTTTTTAGTAAAAAGTTTCGTTCGCGCTTCATCAACATTTCCGACTCTAAAGGTTGTAGTCAGTGACTGCACGGGAATATGACTGCCAATCCCATCAAAAGGATATCCGGCGAGCGCCGTGACATCCGCATCTCCCGATGCGTCGATGATGATATCTGCTTCGATCAAGGTGAAACCGGATTTATTGACCACGATGACACCGGTAATTCTGCCGTCTTTTTGTGTGACATCCGCAACAAAACTGTGAAGCAGCACATCGACATTCGCTTCACTCATCAGTTCTTCCCAGACCACTTTTAAGATTTCGGGATCGTAGGTCACTCCGGTTCCGGCTCCATATGTATTGGGTCGCAAAAGCATCGCATTTCGATCGCTCAGTTTCTTTAACAGCTCATCCGGAATCCCCCCGACCACTTTCCGTCCGCTTTTCCCCGGGATATAAAATCCATAAAACGTATCTAAGATCGTCGTGCTGGTCCCACCCAAAAAACCATAACGCTCAACCAGCAAGGTCTTTTTCCCTTCTTTACCTGATGCGATCGCGGCCGTCGATCCGGCACTGCCGCCGCCGATGACCAGCACTTCAGTTTTCATATAATGTTTGATTTGCTTTTCATAGTTCATTGTGCAGTCCATCCTCCATCGACCGGCAGGTTGACTCCGGTCACAAAATCGGCTTCGCTATCCGCCAAAAAGCGGGCGGCCAAAGCGACGGACATCGGATTGCCGAGCTGATGACGTCCGTGATAGATGGGTTGCTTTTCATCGATGTACGCAAAAATCGTTTCATTGCTCTGTGCCCGCTGAGTCATGTTGGATTCGATCAGTCCCGGAGAGATGACGTTGACACGGATGTTGTTTTTCGCATACAGGGTAGCCATCGAGCGGGACATGCCGATGATGGCTGCTTTGGTAGCGGCATAGACCGAGGTCGAAAACAGCTCATTACCGCCGACCATACCCAACACCGATCCGGTATTGATGATACAGCCGCTGTTTTGCTTGAGCATTTCGATGATTACATATTTTGAGACAAGAAACTGAGAAGTCAGATTCAGATCAATCGTTTTCTGATAAGCTTCCAGCGTCACGGTATGGATTGGTCCGTCACCATATTTGCGTCCGCTGCCCCCGACGATATTAAACAACACATCGATTCTGCCATAAGTGGCAGCGATTTGCTCGATCGCCGATTTTACTTGTTTTTCTTGGGTACAGTCCGCCTGTACGTAATGAAAATCCTTATATTTCACTTTGGTCTGTTCTACCAATTGATCGGTTTCTTCTTTCAGATCGATCCCAATGATGACAGATGATTCTCTTGAAAATACTTCGATCGAAGCCTGTCCGATCCCGCCCAAGGCCCCGGTAATGACGATGATGCGCGGCTGACTCATAACGGCCGGTTCACTCTGCGTCGGTAGTCATTGTAGGTATCTTCAAAGAGCTGGCGGGATGCTTCTTTTCCGACAAATACCGGACTGGTCAGTACATAAGGTGGTTGTCCCTTTTCGGTCAGCAACTGGGCCACCCGGACTTTGATCAGGTTCACAATCAGCGTGTTGGCGATGGTTGAGGTCGGTCCTACCGGAGTGATCAGATTGGGCACATGGACGACCGCATCTCCCATCGGCACACAGGTATCGATCAGAATATCCGCAACATCGATCAGCTTGGTTCCGGCGGAATGTTTGTGCGGAGTCAGTTTGCAATTTTCAACTGCGGTGATAGCGATGACTTTCATACCGCGCTTTTTGGCCCCCATAGCCATTTCAACGACGACATTTCCGACACCGCTGGTCGAAAACAACAAGAAGACATCTTGCGGTTTGAATACGAAGTTATTAAGTATTTGCTCAGCAAGCCCCTCCACATTTTCGATAAACATGGCCTGGCGCTGACCGTTGGCACCGACGACCTGGTTATGGAAAGTCATCGACAGTTCGACGATGGTGTGAAATCCGGGGAAACTGCCATAACGCGGGAATACTTCTTCCACGGCCATGCGTGAATGGCCTGATCCATAGACATGGACCAGTCCGTCGTTGGCGATACACTCCGCAAAAATCTGGGAAACCTGTTCGATGGTTTCCATTTGGGTCGTTGTGATATCATTGATGATTTTGTGTGTTGCAGTAATATAGTCCATATATACTGTGCTCATATAAGCTCCTTTCGCATGATATTGGCACTAAACTATCATTTTCAATCATATTCTATCATTTTCTATCATCTTTGTCATGTGTTTCACTCAAAAGAAAAACCTTCTTGCGAAGGTTAAGCTTTGGTTGGTTGAGGGTATTCGATTTTGAAAGTTTCGACTGTTGCTTTCTTGATCCGCTGATCTTCGGCCGGACGGTCACGGAAGTCACGTTTGACCTTGACGATGCGATCGACCTCTTCCATACCGGAAATGATTTGTCCAAATGAGGCATACTGACCGTCTAAATGCGGTGAATCAGCGACCATCAGAAAAAACTGCGATCCGGCACTGTTGGGCAAGGATGATCTGGCCATCGAGATGACACCGCGCTTATGTTTCAATTCGTTTTTAAATCCGTTGGAAGTAAATTCACCTTTGATGGAGTAGCCGGGATTGCCGGTTCCGGTACCGGTTGGACAGCCGCCTTGGATCATGAAATTCGGGATGACCCGATGAAAGATCAGTCCGTCATAATAGCCTTTTGATACAAGTGAAATGAAGTTATTGACGGTGTTAGGTGCAACCTCCGGGAAAAGCTCGATTTTTATTTCCTGACCGCTTTCCATGGTCAGAGTGACAATTGGGTTCATGTTTTCTCCTTCGAAAGAAAGGCACAATCGATGATCGTGCCGGCAAGCTTATTCTGTAATGGGCTCAAACATATCTTTGCTTACGCCGCAAAGAGGGCACATCCAATCTTCAGGGATATCCTCAAAGGGTGTTCCCGGAGCAATTCCGCTATCCGGATCGCCTACCGCCGGATCATAGATGTATTCACATGCCAGACATTGATATTTCATATTCTTGGTTCCTTTCTTATATCTCTATTGTTAGTATATCAAATATGCGCATCTTTTCAATGACAATCGAACATTACTCAGCCTCGGGAATGATTTCGCCCGGCTTTCTTTGTCTGTACAATACGATTTTATTGCTGCGGTGCAATCCGTTAAGAATAGCTAAAGTGATCGGTAAACCGAACAATCCGGCAACACCGAACAATTGCAGACCGATGTACATCGCGATCAATGTGAGCAATGGGTGTAACCCGACCTGATCACCGATGATTTTAGGCTCAATGATATTTCGGATAACCGTGATGATCAGATATAAGATCAACAGCCCGAATCCCAGTTTAGGATTCCCTTCCAAAAAGGTAAAGATCGTCCATGGAACCATGATGCCTCCGGTCCCGGCTACGGGCAGAATATCAAATATCGCGATCAGAAAGGCAATCGCAATGGCTGACTCGATTCCTAAGATGGAAAGTCCGATGGTCAGTTCGACAAAGGTTATGGACATAATCATCAGATACGATTTCCCGTACTTCTGAAGGGTTGACACTAAAAACAGCTGTGCATCAATGATCAGACTGCGCTTGCTTGGCGATACCTGATCCAACAAAAAGTTGACGATTTTCTGATAGTCCATCGCAATGAAAAAGGATGAGATGACCGTGAGCAAAAATCCAACCAGAAATAATGGGACTTTGGTTGCAATATTAGTGATATAGGTCAGACTGCCGACAGATATTGAAGTGATCAGATTGCCCAGGGATTCAAGGATTTGAGCGGAGTACTGCCGAACCTGATCGACCAGAGCCGGATCGATCTGAGAGGCAAGTTCTTCCAGATCTGTTAATACTCCGGATAACCACGGCAGCAGCACATTGTTATAGAATTCAGGGATTTCAATGAAGAAATCTCTGAGATATAAGAATACTTCAATGCCCAAAAAGATCGTTATGGCCAATAAGAGCAGATAAAAGAATCCGACCACGATCAAAGCGGACAAGCTGTTTGGAAGCTTAAGTTTCGTAGTCATCGTACGAATGACCGGTTTGAATATAAAGGCAATGATAAACCCTAACACAAACGGGAAAATCAGCGGAATGAAATACTTGAATGTAATATAGATCAGTCCGAATAATACGGCCAGATACCCTACTTCGATCAGAAATTTTTGTTTACGTTTTATGTCCATAGAATCACCCTCACAACATAATCAGTATATCATATTGTTGGGTACAGATTGAATAATACCTGCAGAAACCGTATAATGGTAGTAACAAACATCCGATAGGGCGGTCGTTATGTCAAAAAAAGTATTATTGATCGTTAATCCAAAAGCCGGCAAACTGAAGTCCCGAAGCCGGCTTTTTGCCTTGGTCAGACAGATTTCCGTGCGTGCCGATGTGTGCAACATGGTCATGACCAAGCGTCCGGCCGATGCTACGCTGTTGGTTGAGAAAAATCACGAACAATATGATATGATTGCCTGTCTGGGTGGAGATGGAACGTTGAATGAGGTCATTACCGGCATCATGAATGCCCGTTCAGAGATATCTTTGGGTTTTATCCCAGCCGGAACGACCAACGATTTTGCGCGCAGCCATCAGCTGGTCCGTAACATTCGGCAGTCTGCGGATGATATCATGACCGGCGAAATCGTCCCCTTGGATATCGGTCGGTTCGAGAATCATTATTTCAGTTATATCGCTTCGATCGGTGCATTTACGGCCGTTTCATACAAAACACCTCAGATGGCAAAAAATCTGTTGGGCTATGGTGCATATTTATTGTACTCGGTTTCTCACTTTGCTTCCCTGTGTAAGCATCGCGTGACCATAAAGATCAACGGTGACTCGGTTGAGGAAGAGGTTGTTTTCTTAGCTGTGACAAACTCATCTTCGGTTGCCGGTATGTTGCGATATCCCAAAGAGCTGGTCCGTACGGACGACGGTTTGTTGGAGCTGCTTATCATCCGATATCCAAAGAATGTATCCGATTGGATCGATATCATTACCCAGCTGGCAAAAGGGAATTATACCCATCCGCTGATCGAAATGAAATCTGTATCTTCACTGACCATCGAATCATCGCAAGCACTCAACTGGTGTCTTGACGGTGAGTTTGGCGGTGCATATAAAAAGGCAGATATCGTTTGTCTGCCCAGAAAAATCAATCTGATTCTTAATAAGCCTATTCAATAACCGACAAACTCGGCTCCGCCATAATCACTGACATACCTTTTGTTTTGGTATGTAATCGTGATTTGTGCTCCCAGACCTTCCTTGATGACTCCATTCATGGCACCGCGTTGCGGTGCTTTCAGTTCTCCGGCATCGTCATAGTGTACCAACACTTGGCAAGTTTCATTGCCTCTGCTTATTTCAAATGAGAATCCGCCGTTAAAAGACTGAATATTTCGGCCTTTGTGTCCGGTATATGTCGCGAAGCGGTGTTCTTTCCCTTCAATAATCAAGTTGGCGATCAGTCCGCTGAAAGTCAGTCCCATCATTGGGATGTCTGCGACACTTGCCATAAATGATACCGAAGGATCGTTGAAATGATTGGCCTGAACCCACAGGTATCGCTTCGGAAAGGATGTGCCCCAGTCTTTCTCTATATATCCGCGATCTTTATGAAAGGACCACGATTGACCGTTGATCAGCAATTCTCCGTTGACATCGTGTTTCATGCTGATGACACCGTGATTGCACTCCATGTTGGGAATATAAGTGAAAGGGCCCATGATGCCGGGTGAATAAACAGATGTCTGAATAGGAGTGAATTTATCATATGTGAGCATTCCTCTGACTGAGAACGCTTCGTTGGAAAGGTCGATGGTAATCCCGTCTTTAGAAAACTTATTCTTACCAATCCTTATCATAAACGGATCGTCTTGCCAATCGAATGCATCAATGCCGAATCGGAAATAATGCGTTTCAGTTTTCGGAGCCATGATCACCTGAATAAATGCATGGCGATCGTGATCGATCAGACTGACTCCGGGAATAAAACTGATCGAACCGCTGTTTTCTTGACAAACCTGCTTAAAATACCAGCCTTCAAAATAGCGGTCACTTCTGTTTATGCCTTGAAATAACACTGGATCTCTCATACAACATGACACCTCTTTTTGTAATTATATCGTAGATGATTTCATCTGTGTTATAATATACTCAGTAAAAGGGGGTGCATTTATGGCCTATCATGATCCGAATTCGCAGTTGTATCGAAGTAAGGACGGCGCTGTTTTGGGCGGTGTCTGCTCCGGTTTATCCGAACGTTTCAAAGTAGATGTATCATTAGTAAGAATTGCATTTTTGCTTGCTCTTTTTGGATTGGGTTTTGGTTTGGGAATCTATATCATTTTATGGATCGTTTTGCCTGAAAAAACAGACATTCGATAGAAAAGGAGGATTACGATGAAAAAGAGAAACATCTTTCTGACGGTGGCTGCGTTAACGGTTGCGGCCGGTGCCGGAGCGGTTGCATACAATGTCGTGACCACGCAGAAGCAAATGAAGGGGTATGACAAGAAGATCAATTTTAAAGGTGAAGCCGTGAAATTTGAGGATGCATTTGATTCGGCTTCGTATGCGGTCAATTACTCCGGTTTGCACATGGATTTTACCAAAGCTACCCTTAAGAACAATATGGGTCAGCTGGCTTTGTTTGGCAACTTTTCGGGCATCGACATCGTCGTTCCCAAAGGCTGGCGGGTCATTGCCAACGGTGTCAATCACAACTCGGGCATTAACAATGCCTGCGGCAATCTGCTGAGCGATGATCAGCCCGTACTTTTTATAACTTACAATATGAAACTGTCCGGTCTTAATATCCGCAGGGAGAAAGAACCGGTCATTGAAATCGAAGAGCAAGAAGCATAAAAGGCCAAACGGCCTTTTTTTAGCACAGATTTTCTTCTTCGAGGGCACTGAGCAGCTGGTTCAGTGCTTTTTCAATGTTCGCCCGGGGCGTTGCGATGTTGATCCGCTGAAATCCTTCCCCTTCTTTTCCGAAGATCATGCCGTCATTGAGCCAAAGCTTGGCCTTTTTCAGCAGAAATTCTTTCAGTTCGCGCTGATTTAATCCCAGATTACGGAAGTCCACCCACACCAAGTACAGACCTTGGGGTTGAATGATTTTAATCTTTGGACAGTGCTGCTCAAAAAACGAATGTATCAGCATAAGATTCTCATAAAGATAATCGATCATTTCATCGACATAGCGATCTCCATGTTCATAGGCGGCTTGTGTAGCCACCAAACCAAAGGTGTGTCCGGCATGTACGGATAAATCATCATAGACCGAATCAAATTTTCTTTTGAGATTTGCATTGGCAATGACCGTATTGGACAGTTTCAGTCCGGCCAGATTGAAGGTTTTACTGGGAGCGGTCAGGGTGATGACATGATCTTTGTAATGCTCTTTCAGTCCGGCAAGAACATGATGGACATACGGCTTATATATGAAGTCCATATGGATTTCATCAGAAACGATCAATACACCGTGTTTGATGCATAGATCGGCCATGCGCGTCAGTTCGTCAACGGTCCAAACCCTCCCCACCGGATTGTGCGGTGAGCAAAGTATGAACATTTTCACCTGATGATCGATGATCTGCCTTTCGAAATCGTCGAAATCAATGATATACTGACCGTCCTTTTCAACCAAGGCATTATTGACAAGTTTTCGGTTAAGCCGGTTGATCGAATTGGAAAACGGATGGTAGACTGGTTTTTGAATCATAACCGCATCCCCTTGTTGGGTAAAGGCCATCAGGCAGGCATGAATGGCTGATACCACGCCAGGAGTTGTGCTTATCCAAGATTTATCGATGATCCATTGATGGCGGCGTTTCATCCAGCCGATCACCGACTGAAAGTATTCATCGTTTTCAAAAGAATATCCGTAAATCCCGCGTTGCGCGAGTGCGGTCAGTGCGCCAATGATTTCCGGTGCGGTCTGAAAGTCCATATCCGCCACCCACATGGGCAGGCAGTCTTCGGGAATGTTCATTTTGGCATGTCCGTCCCATTTGATGGAATGCGTGTTTTTACGGTCGTTGATTTTATGGAAGTTCATATTTTTCTCCTAATTGAAACGAATGTATTCTTTATCTTCATCCAGCATCCGATCGAACTCACGGTAGATGATTTCATCGGGGAGTGCAAAGATGACTTTTCGGATATTCTTATTTACTTTCTGATACTGATTGACCGCCATTAAAGCGGTTTTACTGCCAATGCCCAAAGGTACTTGGAAGATGCCCATGCCCAAAGCCGGAAAAGCAAGGGTCACGATGCCCAGAGCATCGGCCAGTTTCAGGCTGTTGATATAGCAGTTAAATAAAAGAACTTCTTTATTTGGCGGGTTTTGATACCAGCGGGGCGCTACGGTATGGATGATGTGAGCAAATCCGGTTTTATATCCTTGGGTGACCACGGCTTCTCCGGGTTTGCATCCGCCAAAGGTAAAAAGCTCTTCGTCCAGCTGAACACCTGCGGCTTTGTGAATCACACCGCAAACGCCGCCGCCGCGCATCAGATCTTCGTTGGCCGCGTTGACGATGGCATCTGCCGCACAGTCCAGGATGCTTTGACGGGTAATTTCAAGTTTGATTTCCATGGTATTCCCCATTTCTTGAATAGGTAAGTACGACGATTCCTTCATCGCACATGATTTCTTCAAGTTTCAGTTTAACACGATTGTCGGACGGATGAAACAGCGGAATGCCTTTTCCTAAGATGACCGGGATGATGCCGATGGCATATTCATCTATGATTTCCCGAAGCATCGATACGATCTGCCCGCCGCCGAAAATAAAATATGTTCTTATCTTTTTTCATCTCGAGCAATGAAGAAATAATATCATCTGACAGTACGGTGATGCGGTCATCATCAATCGCTCGCGATGTGATCACTACGACCTTTTGTTTCGCAAATTGCTTATGCATGTCCAGGTCATAGCAGTTTCTGCCCATGACGACAATGTCGATGTCTTTCATAAAAGCATCGAAATCCCATTTCTTCGTCGTATCATTTGAATGATCGCCATCCCCGATGATCCAGTCATATCCGCCGGATTCATCAGCAATATATCCGTCCAGACTGATGGCTAACGTACATTTGATTTTCATGATTACTGCCTCCTATCATTCATTTTACAATGAATTCATTAAAAAAGAGCGGATATCCGCTCGAATCACATCATTTTCTCAGCTTTGGGCTCAACGATCAGACATGTGACATTCCCTTTGACTGTCAGTTCTTTTTCGTTGGGCAAAGCAATAAAGTTATCACCTTTGTTAACCTTGTTCTGATTGATATGGCCTTCTCCATCGATCACACTGATGATCATAAACACTTCGCCAAGCTCTAGAGTCAGCTCATCATAAATTTCATACTTTCGCATTTGGAAATACTCGTTTTCAACCAAAAAGGTTACACGGTTATTCCCGCGGATGATCGGTTCACTTCTGACCGGATCCGGCTTGCACGGAGATTTGGTGACTTCCATGGCTTTTCGGATATGTAATTCCCGTTTGTTTCCTTTGGCATCTGTCCGGTCATAATCGTATACCCGATAGGTCACATTGGAATTTTCCTGGGCTTCGTAGACCAGGGTTCCTTCGCATATCGCATGGATCGTTCCTGCGGATACATCAAAACAATCACCTTTGTTCACCGTCAGGTTGCGGAAAAGCGTATCATAATTGCCCGATAACAAGTGGGCATTGAACTCTTCGCTGTTGCGGGCATGATGTCCCATGACCATCCGGGTATCCGGTGCACAGTCCAGCACATACCAGCTTTCTGATTTTCCCAATGAATCCTCGACTTTGCGGGCATAATCATCATCCGGGTGGACTTGAACGCTTAAGTCTTTGTTTGCATCGATAATTTTGACCATGATCGGAAACTCGTCGTTTTTCCCCGGACCGAAATACGGTCGGATCATTTTATACAGCTGACTTAGCGGGACTCCGGCGGCATCGCCGTTTTCCACGACGGACTCGCCGTGGGGATGGGCACTGATGATCCAGGCTTCACCGGTCTGATCACTGGGAATGTCATAGCCGAATTCACTTTTCAGACGGCTTCCTCCCCAAAGCATTTCTTTAAATGTCGGTTTAAGTTTAAACCATGTTTGCATATCCGATCCTCCACATCATTCTAAGATAATTTTACCATCTTTCTTATAGACACGCACATCAAATGGTTTTTCTTCAATGGCCTTATAATCATGTCCGGCCAGTTTCGGCCAGCAGGCACCCACTTTAAAGTCTGTGCTTCCGGTATTGATCAACCGGTGGGCATAGGTGCCGTCGATATAATGGATCGAGCCTTCGTACACTTCCTCCGCGAAAATCTCATCATCGCGCATATACATCAGCAATCCTCTTCCGGCTAATCCGAAGTAGATTTCAGGTTGTGATTTGTCCGCATGAAAGTGTCCGCGGGTCATGTTGCATTCTTGGGCAACGGTAATGGGATGCATGATCGTCAGCCCCCATAACAGATATTTATCGGCATCATCAAACAGGGAATACACTTCGTACATAATCGTTTCCGGCGCAATATTTTCATCAACATTTTTATAGATTTTCATGACATCTTTGTACGGTTTGACGTAGTGACTGACGTTTTCACCTTCGATAACGCCGGTAAGATAGGCGTGGATATTTTTGGGTTTGCGAATTTCCATGATGGCCTCCTAGGGGATAAAGTTTTCCCAAAGTTCTGTTACAGTATACGGTTTAGGGATAAAGTCGAAACGCGAGGGGTCATCCCTCAACTGTTGGTACAGCGGTTTTGAGTAGTCCAGATGAAACTCCGTGTATTTACGCGGAGGTTTCCGGATCAACTCGACGGGGTGATACTCGGGATTGGCTACAAATTCAATCTTTTCGTCTTTGACGATCGGATAGTAGGCCAGTCCACGGTGTTTTCGTACATCTTCATAATCGAAGCCGTAGTCTCGCACACACCATGCCCCGAAAGCCATAGGTTCATTGATGTTGGCATTGACTGTGTAATGGGCCCATCCCGGGGGTACCAGGATGACATCGCCCTCTTTACCTTCAACCGCAAACACCCTTCCCGGATGATCGGTTGCACGCTCTTGCATAAAAACGATCGCTTTGCCATGCCAGATTTCATAAAGTTCGCCGGTGGAACAATCACAGGATGGGGATTGGAAGTGAATATGTCCTTGCGATCGGACCGGTTCTTCTCCGACCTGACCTTGGTTGTACAGACAGGCTCCGTAGAGCAGGTTGTGTCTGAGCAGTGTCTCTCTGTCTTGCTCACAACCGACATCCATGGCAATGCTGTAGAGGATGTCCGGTCCTTGGGCACTGGGATCGCGCAGGGTTGTGCGGACATCGTCAAGTAGGCGTTTTTCAGTCACCGGACCAAAGGTACCTTCTGGGTAATTGAGCTCCATGGTTTCAAGGTCAAAGGTCAGGTTCATTCCGTTGTTGATCATACACTCCTCTTTCTAACAAAATACTGCATATATTTGCAAATTCTATCATTATTATATCGTACTTTCGTCTCAAAGACCAGTTTCTTACACGAATAATCGTGATGGAAAAAGCCGTATGTCTACGGCTTTCGCTTAACGCATCAGTTTTTGAACTTGCTTGATATCTCGCTTTCGCAAGATGATCGGTGTTTTATCATCCTTATACACCGGATGTGCCTGATCGAAGGTCGGCTGACCCTCTTTCTTGTACAGGATGCCCAGGGCATACTTATCTTCACTCAATGCCAGATCCATGGCTTTTTTAAAATCAGAAGGATCATGACTCTCATCGAGCCAGTAGGTATTGTTTTTATACCAGGAGAACGTGTTGATCTTATTGAAGGTCGGACACGGATGGAAAATATCGACCAGTGCATATCCTTCGTGTTGGATCGCTGCTTTGATGATTTCCTTAGTACGCTCCGTATCACCGGTAAAGGCACGGGCAACGAATGTTGCTCCCAACGCAAGGGCCAAGGCGATCGGATTGAGCGGTTCATTATATACACCGCTGACCTGAACGTTGGTTTCCATGCCCTTTTGCGAGGTTGGGGATGCCTGACCTTTGGTCAGACCGTAAATCATGTTGTTATGAACGATGTGGGCAAGGTTGGGATTACGACGGATGTTATGCAACAGATGGTTACCACCCTCTCCGTACATATCCCCGTCACCGCCCTCGGCAATCACGGTGAGTTTCGGGTTGACCGACTGAACGGCCTGTGCAACGCTTAATCCACGGCCGTGCAAGCCGTTAAAATAGTTGGCATCGATGTATTGAGGCATTTTTGCTGCCTGGCCGATACCGGATGAGAAGACGACTTGGGTCGGATCCAAATCCAGTTCTTTCAGAGCCTTGATCAAACCGTTGCGCAAGGGGAAGTTACCGCACCCCGGGCACCACGCGATATCGAGTTCGCGATCGAATTCGAATTTACTCATTTCAGCACCTCCTTGACTTTGGTTTCCACTTCTTCGATGTGGAAGGGTTCTCCGTTATATTTTAGTATCTTACTGTTGACACGGACATCCAATTCCAGTTTCAGGATATTGGCAAACTGTCCGGTCGCATTGTTTTCAACAACGATGACATTCTTACCTTCAAAGTGTTTCTGAAGGTGCATAGGCAGCGGGAACGGTTGTTTGACATACAGGAAACCGACATCCAATCCGGAAGTTTCAACGACTTCTTTAAGAACGCCATACGTCGATCCCCATCCGACCAATAAGTTCTTACTGTCTTTATTTCCCAAAAATTCGGGTTCGATATAATCTTCAAGCAGCAGTTCGCGTTTTGCCAAACGTTTCTCGTGCATGCGGATGCGGACATCGAAATCTTCGGTGATCTGCCCTTCTTCATCATGTTCGTCACTGTCAGCTTTGACAAAGCCTTCCCCAAACCCAGGGACTCCGCGCGGGGAAATGGTCGTATCCCAGTTATAGCGCTTATATCCTTTTTCGGTGGTGACTGTAAAGGTTTCTAAATATTGGTCGGAAAGTTCGAAGGGTTCCATCTGACTCATGGATTCCAGCCAGTACTGATCGGAGAGGATAAAGACCGGTACTTGATACTTATCGGCCAGCCAGAAGGCTTGTTGAGCAAGTAAAATACCGTCTTCCGGTTTTCCGGGAGCCAATACGATTCTGGGGAATTCTCCGTGACCGGCATAGACGACCAGATTGAGATCGCCTTGTTCGGTGCGCGTCGGCAGTCCGGTGGCCGGTCCGGGACGTTGGGCCACATGGATGACCGCCGGATTTTCGGTGATCCCGGCCAGTGAAACGGCTTCGGTCATCAGGGCAAACCCGCCGCCGGAAGTCGTAACGATTCCTCTCGCTCCGGCATACCAGGCGCCGATGGTCATGTTGAGAGCAGCGATTTCATCTTCGGCCTGTTCAGCCAACACCCCAAACTCTTCGCCTTTGGATGAGAGATAACTGAGCAATGTGGTTCCCGGAGACATCGGATAGGAAGCGATATAATTGACGCCTCCGGCCAGAGCACCGATGCCTAAGGATTTGTTTCCGTCCATGATCACATATTTTGTGTGATCGGTGCGTTTTTTGATCGGTGTCTTGACTTCAAACGGAACGCCCAGCTTATATCCGATATCGAAAGCGTTGATATTGTCTTGGATGATCTTCTCACCGCGGCTTTCAAAACGCGATGCAATCAGGTCATGACCGTGATTCTGACTGAGATCGAGCATTCCGGCAATATAGCCAAACAGTACCGTGTTGGCGTAAAGTCGGCTTCCGGCTTGTTTGGCAAGGGAAGTGAGATCGAAAGCGGTCAGTTCGACACCGTATTTCGATTTTTCTTCTTCGCTTAAAAATCCTTCTTCGCCAAAAACAACGGTTTCTTTGTTAACACGTTTGCCCAGACGATAGAAGGAATGATTGTTTAATAAAAACAGATAGTCGATGTGATTGCGTAAAGCATAGACCGGGGAGGAAGCTACGCGGATTTCAACGGAGTTGTTACCGCCGCGAACCCGCGACATGACTTCTTTGGAAGTGAAGACGTAGTATTCGTTTGACAAAGCTTCTACTAAGAATTCTTCGATGGTTTGTAAACCTTGACCCGCCTCACCGGAGAGTACGATGGATAGTGATTCTCTCATATAGGAAAACTCCTTTCTTGACTTAACACTTATTGGCTTAATTCCATCATAAAAGCGACTTATTCATCTTTGACCTGAATATCATGATATTTTATGATTGATGATTTAAGTATATCAATTCATATATGAGATTCAACCGATATGACTATGATAAAATATTCTGGTATAAAATACAAAAATGGGACTGTTATAAGTCCCATTTTCCTATTTCTTAAAGAATCCTCCGAGTAATTTCGATACATCATCCATAATGTCACCGTCGCCATCGGCATCGAGCAGTTTGGTAGCCATGCCCATCAGATCCTGATTGGAACCTTTACCCAACAATCCGGTGATCATCGGAATCATCGATGTCAGACCGTTAGCATCAACCCCTTTCTGACTCTTCTCTTTACCCAAAGCTCCCATTAAAACCGGAGCCAGCTGAGAAAGCAGATTTTCTATCTGATTTGAAGACATTCCGGTTTGCGCCGCCAGGTTTTTTTGTACGGAAGCGTTTTTCTGTTGCAAGACATGTCCTAATATTTTCTTTCCGTCATTGACATCGACTCCTTTTAAAAATCCCAAGACATCATCAACCGGATCCTCTTTGTGCTGATCCAGCGCTTTGGCCAGTGCGGCAGCTCCCTGCGGGGTTTTGGCATTGTTATTCATTGCCTGCATCAGCATAGGCAATCCAAGTTCAACCGCTTTCTTTACCTGGTCGCTATTGCCACCGACCGACTTCGTCAATTCATTCACAGCTTTATTATCTTGTAACGTATTCAAGATTGACAGTATGTCCATGATCAATCCTCCTTAACTTCATTATACGCCTGATTCACATAAAAAAGCGAACCAAATTCATGGTCCGCTTTCTGATTACAGATAGAGTAATGGATTGACCGCAACCCCGTTTTTCGTGACTTCGAAGTGTAAATGATTACCGGTGCTGTATCCGGTAGAACCGACACCGCCGATTTTCTGACCGACTTTGACCGTTTGACCGACACTGACCGAAATGCTCGATAAGTGCAGATACTTTGTTCTCAGTCCGCTGCCATGATCGATGACGACATAATTTCCGGTCATATTCCCCCAGCCGGCAACAACGACTTTCCCATTGGTATATGCGTAGACCGGCGTCCCTCGCGGTGCCGATATATCAATCGCATTGTGGAACTTACGTACCCCTGAAATCGGATCTTTCCGATATCCGAAGGTACTGGTCAATCGGCCGACGACCACACCGAAATTCGTTTTGCTGGTGCGGGTAAGCGTCCGCTTGGTGCCGACTCTGACCACTCGGGTTACAGGTTCTTTAATGACTTCCTCATTAAGAACAACGACTTCCTTGGGATATCCGTTGACCATCGTAATGTCGTAAGTGACATACATCTCACCTTCGATCCCGTCTTTGACCGTTACCCGTTGCGAAGCATAAAGTGAATTATCCTGGATGTATTCCGTATCAAATTCGACCGGTTCTAATAAGGTATTTTGGAATGTGACCGTGACATCAAGTTTCGGATCTGCCGGCGTAAACAATATTTTATTTCCCGGCCAGATACGCTCCGGATTCATTTCAGGGTTATATTCAATCAATTTGGACAAAGGGATTCCGCTGTTTTTAGCAATCGTCCAGAAGTTATCACCGGAAACCACCGTGTAATAAAATGCTTCTTCATCATTTTCATTGATCATTGCTTCTGCTTCCTTTACGGTAGCCAACACCTGATCGGTCAGTTCAACTTCATTGATTTCAATTTCCTGATCGAAACTAATCGTTCGGATTTGTGCTTCACCATCAATATTTTTCAAATACTTGTTCTTATAGACTTGTAACATCCGGGTGATTTCGTCTTTGCTTTCCAACACAAACCACACATCACCATCAACTTTAAACTCATATCCCACGGTCGGTTCCGGGATCAGTTGATTGAGGACATTGGTCGTACTTAAAAGAAAACCCAAGGCCATTGTCAATGATATGATGATGAGTTTGTCATATTTATAGATAAATTTCATCGGTGCTCCTTGATCAGACACATGCTTATACCTAATTTTAGCATATTTTATGTCATTTATATTCTGTTTTTTGACAAATACCACTAAAATATTCATCTGCCACATTGTAACAAAAATACAAGTTGGTGTCTATAAATGTAATGTGAAAGTTGTAAAGATGAACGATGTTTCACAAACTTGCGGTTTTTCACCTTTTTTATATAGAACAGTACGTATACTTCTGATAAAATAGAGGTCGGAGAGTATCTCATTGACATAGATTTCCGTGAATCGGATGACTTATTTGTATGTACAATGGCCATTGTTGTCAAGGAGGAAAAATGGATTTACTATTTGTAGGTGTTATTGTTGTAGGAGTGGTTGCATTGCTCTTTGCGGTTTATCTCAGCTATGTGATTTCTTTGGCTGAAAAAGGAAACGCACGGATGCAGGAGATTGCAGGATTCATTCATAATGGAGCCATGGCGTTTCTCGAAAGTGAGTACAAGTACCTGAGCATTTTTGCGGCTTTGGTTACAGTTACTCTGGCTTTTGCTATCAGCATTGAAACTGCGATGGCTTTTGTTTTAGGCGCAATGCTGTCGATGCTGGCCGGTTTTTTCGGAATGAAGATTGCGACGCAGGCCAATGTCAAGACGGCTCAGGCTGCCCGTACAAGTCAGAAGAAAGCTTTGACGATTGCTTTTTCCGGCGGTGCTGTCATGGGAATGTCGGTGGTCGGTCTTGGGATCGTTGGTTTAGGTGTTTTACTGATGTTATTTAGCGGGGATGTTCTCAATATGACTGGGTTTGGTTTGGGAGCTTCTTCAATCGCTTTATTTGCCCGGGTCGGCGGCGGTATTTATACTAAGGCAGCCGATGTCGGAGCGGATTTGGTCGGTAAAATGGAAGCAGGAATTCCGGAGGATGATCCGCGTAATCCGGCAGTTATAGCGGATAATGTCGGTGACAATGTCGGTGATGTAGCCGGGATGGGTGCGGACTTATTTGAATCTTATGTCGGTTCGATCATTTCTGCCATTACTCTTGGATCGATCGTATTCGGTCGTAACGGAGCTTTGTTTCCGTTGGTGCTGGCAGCAATCGGAATCGTTTCTTCTATATTAGGTATTTTAATCGTTCGTATATCTCATCATCCCAACGCTCAACGCGTATTGAATATCGGAACCTATTCGGCCGGTATCTTTGTTTTGATCGCTACGTGGATATTGAGTGATATCGTCTTTGGTAATTCCCTGGCTTTCTATCCGGTCGCTGCCGGATTGCTGGTCGGTGTGCTGATCGGTGTAACTACGGAATTGTTTACTTCGGCAGATTTTGGCCGGGTGCAACGGATCGCTTATGAATCGATGTCAGGTTCAGCGACCAATATCATCGCCGGTCTGGGTGAAGGTATGTTCTCAACGATGCCCCCGACTATCTTTATTGTCATTGGCATCATCGTTTCTTATTATGTCATGGGCGGCGCACAGAATCCGACCATGGGCTTATATGGTATTGCTTTAGCTGCTGTGGGCATGTTGTCGACGACGGGGATCACGGTTGCGGTCGATGCGTATGGTCCGATTGCGGATAATGCCGGCGGTATCGCTCAGATGGCAGATTTACCTCACGAAGTCAGAGAGATTACCGATAAGCTGGATGCGGTCGGTAATACGACGGCGGCCATCGGTAAGGGATTTGCGATCGGTTCGGCAGCACTTACTTCACTCGCCTTGTTTGCTTCGTATGCCGAAGCAGTCAAGATGACCAGCATCAACCTTCTCAACCCGCTCAGTCTGATCGGTCTGATGATCGGCGGTATGTTGCCCTTTATGTTCAGCGCTTTAACATTGAAATCCGTGTCCAAAGCAGCCAATGAAATGGTTATTGAGGTCCGCCGTCAGTTTAAAGAGATTCCGGGAATCATGGAAGGAACTACCTTGCCGGAGTATGAGCGTTGCGTTCAGATTTCGACCAAAGCCGCTCTGAAGGAAATGGTTCTTCCGGGTGTCTTGGCAATCATCGTTCCAATTTCGGTCGGTATGCTATTTGGGGTAGAAACCCTTGGCGGTCTGATTGCCGGAACGATCATTTCCGGGGTTCTGTTGGCGATCATGATGTCCAATGCCGGCGGTGCCTGGGATAATGCGAAGAAATATATTGAATCGGGCGTTCATGGCGGTAAGGGCAGTTTTGCTCATAATGCCGGTATCGTCGGGGATACGGTAGGCGATCCGTTTAAGGATACGGCCGGTCCGGCGATGAACATCCTCATCAAGCTATTGTCGATCGTTGCCCTGGTATTTGCGCCGTTGATCCTGCAGTATGGATCGATCGTGTTTAAATTGTTGGGTATAGAATAGATCAAACTGCCTTACGGCAGTTTTCTTTTGATTTGTTGTGCATAAAGTCAAAACCTGCTTGCGCAGGTTTTTTACTCATGTACTGATTTTTTTCCTAAAATGATGCCTATGGGCACAAATACGATCAGTCCGATGATAATTCCAAAGTTTGCGCCGAGTTCATATCCGGTACTTCCAAACATGGTCACATTGCTCAAGAAATTACCGCCAATGAAAATCCCTAACATTCCTCCAATAAAAAAACCTACCAAAGCCCCCAAGACGGCACCGACGATACCCATCAGATTCTTCCTTTTCATCGCTTTCCTCCATGGTTCCGGCTGATTTCAGTATACCACGGTTTTATAAAATTGCGTGACGGTTATGTGAAATGACAGATATTTACAGTCTTAAGGTTGTTTTTCCCGCTTTTGGACCTATTCACATTTACAATGTCAGATTTCGTGCTAAAATATATCTGACCATTGGGGGTTAATACAATGAACAAAAAACAATCATCAAAAAATCAGATTTCCAGCGAGCGCAAAACGCTTTTTTATGTCGGCAGAGCTTTGATTGGCATCGGCTTGGTCTTATTCTTCTCCGTGTTTGTGACCTTAGCATTTGCGGATCCTTGGAGTTTGCATGACGGCAATCCGATAGCTCCGGCCATTATCGGTTTCATCCTGATTTTTGTGGGCACACTGATCTCAAATGTCGGTGCCCGTGGCAAAGCCGGATCCGGGATGGTGCTGGATCCCGAGCAGGCCCGTGAGGATTTGCGTCCTTTCTCACATCAGGCTGGCGGTATGCTGAATGATGCTCTTGAAGCGGCGGATTTGAAGGAGCATCTGCCTGGCACCAAGGAAGTCATCAAAGTGCGGTGTCGCGGCTGTGGAGAACTGAATGATGAGGATGCAACGTACTGTAAGAAGTGCGGAGAAAGAATGTAACACACTGAACTTACAAACACATCAATTCGATGTGTTTGTTTTATTTATCAGCTCGCACCAAGCCAAAATTGCATCATCCTCTGCCTTTTCTTTTCGAAAAGCAATACTGACTACTCGTTTAAAAGAAATGCCTGCAATTTCGATCTTCTTACATTTTTTTGTTTCAATTGCGGTTGCGACCGTGCTTTCAGGCAGAATTGAAATTCCCAGACCTGATTCGACGCCTAACAAAATAGCTTCGATACTATGGCTTTGCCATTTGATATTCAGTCTTATTCCATTAGCACTCATGATTGAATCGACATAAAATCGTGTTGCACTGCCAGGTTCTCTTGCTAAAAAAGCTGTTTCAGAACATTTTTCCATCGAAATGATATTGTGAGAGAAATCGATTGGAGCAATACAGATCATGGATTCATTAAAAAACGGGATACTTATGATTCGCTCGTCATTACAGACGCCTTCAATCAGTGCCAGATCACATTCGTTTCTGATCAGCTTTTGTTCAACTGACTGATTGTGCTCGACGGATACACGGATATCCTGAGCCGGGTATTGATTTTGATATGCTCTGACATATTTTGCTAATACAGTTGATCCGACGGAAAGTGAAGCAGCTATTCGTATGCGTTGAAAGGCCTTGTGATTTCTCAAATGTTCTTCCATGGTTGAGAGCTGCTTCATAAGTTCATTTATTTGGCTGTATAGCCATATTCCTTGCTCGTTGATCATCAGGCGTTTCCCTACGCGGTTAAACAGCTGACATTGATAATGGTTCTCTAAATCTTTGATCGCTACACTTACTGCCGGTTGGGAAATGTGCAATGCTTTTGATGCTGCTGAAATACTCCCAAAAGAGACAACGGCTTGGAAAATTTCAAATAACCGTATCATACACCCTCCATATAACTTATTTTATATATATATTATACTTAAATATTATATTGAATATCAATGGAATGATGTAATATAGAAGCGGTGATAAAATGCTTACATACAAACAGCTTTTTTTAAAAACACTCAAAATCAGTGCGGTGACCTTTGGCGGTGGTTACACCATAGTTCCGGTGATGAGGGATGCTTTTGTCAATAAAGACAGAATTATTCAAGACGAAGAAATGCTGAACTTAATTGCAATTGCTCAGTCTGCTCCGGGTCCGATTGCGGTCAATACCGCAATCTTAATCGGATATAAACTAAAGGGTATACGAGGAGCAACCACGTCAGCTATTGCAACTGTCTTACCGCCGCTGATCATCATTTCACTTATATCGTTTGTTTATGTCCGGTTTCAAAGCAATTCGATCATTCAGTCTGCTTTGATGGGAATGCGCGGTTCAATAAGTGCTATTATGGCTGTCGCTGTTTTTTCTATGGGGAGAAATGTATTGCGAACTCATAAGATTTTTTCCGGATTCTTGATGCTTATGGTGTTTCTGGCCGGTTATTTTACTTCTTTGCCAACCATAAGTTTAATCGTGCTTTCCGGTCTGACAGGATTTCTGTTTTTCTCAAGAAGGAAGGCATCTTAATTATGATATACTTAGAACTATTTTGGACATTCATTCAGATTGGCGCATTTAGTTTCGGTGGCGGTTATGCAGTTCTTCCCATGATTCAGAAATATATCGTTGAGCAGCATCAGTGGATCACTTTGAGTGAGTTAACTGATATTACTTCGATTTCCCAAATGACTCCCGGTCCTATAGCCATCAATGCAGCCACTTTTGTCGGCGTAAAAGTAGCCGGGGTAGCTGGGGGAGTTATCGCTACCATCGGTTGTGTACTTCCTTCTTTTATACTTTTGATCATACTGGCTTTTTACTTTTTCAGACACAGCAATCTTTACTTCATTCAAAATATCCTCAAGGGATTACGTCCGGCGATCGTATCTTTGATTGCCTTAGCCGCAATCCAATTGACATTGAATTCACTGTGGATTTCATCTTCTGTAAGTTTAGCTGATTTGGGTAATATCAATCTTCCGTCGTTGATCACTGCAGCGGTTTCATTGTTTTTGTTGCTCAAATATAAAATGGATACGATTTATGTGATAGCTTCTGGAGCAGTTTTGGGGATCATTGTTTCGCTGATTTGAAAAATTTAACACTAAATGCATTGACTGTGTCAAGTTTAAAAAAATCTGATGAGAGATCACACCAGGTTACGCTTTTTTAGCATGATCACAATTGGCGGGATCAGTAATAGTTGGACCAGAATCCCCGGCAGTCCTGTTATAATTGCTCCTGAAATAAATGTAAATGGATCAGGTAATTTCGCAATCGTTAAATTAATCAACATCCATACTATAGACATTGCGGCGATCCGACCTGTAATCATAGCGAAGATCAATGACCCATATATGCTGTGTTTGAATACCCGATAAAACAAGAAAACACCGATCGAGTAAAACAGTAACTCTATGGTCATATATGGCAATACTGGGAATATTGGTGGCATACCAGTGAGAGTCGAACTTAAAACAGGGGTTATAAGTCCAACTAAAATTGCATATGGCAGGCTCAAAACAAACCCAGAAAGTAAAACGGGAATATGCATAGGCAGAAATATTGTACCAGGTCCTACAACATGAAAGACCATCGGCAGTATTATTCCAATGCAGACGAAAAGTCCGGCAACGATAACTTCTTTGCTTTTAGTTAACTTCATAATTTCTCCTTCTGATTATTATATGCTTACAAATCGATCCAACAGTTATCTGATTCCTGACTTTTGGCACAAGCTTCGATAAATTTTACACCTTTATATCCATCCGTAAAATCCGGATACCCAATATAACTCTCTGTTGGAGGGTTATTTATGATTCGGTGCAGGTATTTTGCGTAAATATTTATAAACCCCATTACCGGCGGATTCGCAATAATCGGTCTTGAGCGATCAAATTTTCTTATTGATTTTTCGTTAATCCCTGGATCCCGGTGGATGACAGTTCTGCCATCCAAGTAATCAACTTTCAACTCATTATACTTTTTCATGGACCAAGAGATTGTACCTTTTTCACCAAGGATTTCAAATTCTATATCATTGTCATGACCGCAAGCAGCCTGCGCAACGGTCATCGTACCATGAAGTCCATTCTCATATTCATATAAAACAGTCCCTGTCGTATCCAGTTCAACCTTACCGGGTTTGTTGATTAGTAAAGCGAGAACTCGATCAATATCACTTCCAATCACAAACCTGGCTAAAAATTCGATATGTGTACCAAGATCACCTACTGCTCCAACCAAGCCGCTTACTTCCTTTGTGAAGCGCCATGTCTTGACTTGATTTCTGTAAATCTCATTCAGCCGTGCACCTCTGAAATATTTTAACGAAACAAAATATGCTTCTCCGATTTCCTTACTCTGATACAAATCCCTAGCCAAATGAATAAACGGAAATCCACCAAAGGTGTATGTTACGGCACAGGGCAGATCACTCTTTTTTGCCAACTCAACAAGCTCTCGCGCTTGATTTGCGGTTACCGTTAGCGGTTTATCACAAACAACAGCAATGCCACGAGTTAAGAAGGTTTTGCAAATCTCATAGTGACTTACATTGGGTGTACAAACAATAACGAAATCGATTTTATCAGGTCTTTTAGCCTCTTCGATTGCCATCACCATATAGTCACTGTAAACCCGTTGAGAATCAAGGTTATATTGTGATGCATAATCACGGTTCTTCTCTTCATTCCTTGAAAAACAGCCGCAAGTGAACTCAGCTATCCCATCATAGGTAGCAGCATAAATATGGTTATGAGATATACCGCCACCGCCTACTAATCCGAATGTAAGTTTCATAGGGTAACTCCCAACTTTTCAACCACAGCACTGACAATATCTGATGCTTTGAGTTTAAACTTGCTTTGAAGATAATCAGGAGTACCGACTTCGCCGAAATGGTCTCTGATTCCAATTCTGATTAAAGGACATGAAACTCCGTTTTCAGCCATTACCTCTGCTACTGATGATCCCAATCCACCGATGATTGAATGATTTTCTGCTGTAACGACCAATTTTTTTCCTGTTGTTACCTGTGTAATCAATGATTTGTCTAGAGGTTTTATCGTAAACATATCAACAACAGCCACAGATAATTTATACTGCTCCAAGAGTACTTTAGCTTCGAGTGCTTCCTTCAGCATTTCGCCAATGGCAATAATCACAATGTCAGACCCATCTTCCAGTACTACTCCTTTGCCAATTTCAAACGTACTTCCCGGTTCATATAGATCAAGAAGTTTCCGATGTCTTGCTGCACGCACATAAAATATTCCATATGAATTTGCAATTTCTTTCAATATCCATTGAAATTGAACAGCATCTGCCGGAGCCAGAACTGTAACCTCAGGTATAACCCGAGCCAAAGCGATGTCTTCAACGGTCGTGTGTGTACCGCCATTGAATGAAGCCCAGAATCCTGGGTCAGAGCCAAAAATCCTGACATTAGCCTTTTGATAGGCGCCAGACAAATAAAGCTGGTCAAACAGTCTTCGAATAGCAAATGGCGCAAGTGAATGAATAAATGGGATCTTCCCTGTCAGCGACATCCCTGCAGCCATCCCCATCATATTTGCCTCGCAAATACCGATATTCAGGCATCTGTCAGAATGTTTTTTATAAATGCCCGTTAATCCGATGGCACCAACCAAATCCGCATCACATAAGACGACACTCTCGTTTTCTTCCAATAATGAAAGCATGGTATCTTGATATACTTTGCTCATCTCGATGTTTCTTTGCTGCTTGGTTCTGTTGATAATCATTGCGCTCTCCTTTCCATCTGTTCGATTTTTGACTCTAGATCTGCGATTGCCCGATTCATCATGTCCGTGCTCTCTTCATTGAGCTTTATGTGGTGATTGCTCATCATTTCCTCAAAATATTTTACTCCTTGACCTTTAACTGTATTTAAGACGATACAGCCTGTTATGCCGGATGTTTTGCACTCATTGATTGCATCTAAAATCGCTTGTTCATCGGTTCCGTCGACGCGTAAAGCATATAGTCCGAAAGCTCTTGCCTTGTCCATCAGATCAAAAGGATGAAGGATGTCCGTTGTAAAACCATCAAGCTGCTTGCGGTTTTCATCAATAAAAATAATCAGATTATCGAGTTTTTTATGGGCAGCGAACTGGAATGCTTCCCAAACTTGTCCTTCATTGCACTCACCATCACCGACGATGCAAAAAACTCGGTTGCTTCTGTTACTGATTTTAAGTGATGTGGCAATCCCGACAGCCAAGGATATGCCCTGTCCTAAAGAACCGGTAGTCACATCTACACCGGGAACTTTCAATCGATCCGGATGTGATGGAAGATTCGTTCCATCCTCATTAAGGGTCTTTAACATTTCCAAAGGGAAGTACCCCTTCAATGCTAAGGCACAGTAATACGATGGGGCAGCATGTCCTTTTGATAAAACGAAATAATCTCTGTCTTTCCATTGAGGATCTTCAGGACGGATATCCATCACACTTCCATACAGCGTTGATAAGGTTTCAATGATGGACAAAGCTCCACCTAAATGTCCGAATCCTCGGTGTAAAATCATTTTGCAAGTTTCAAGTCGAATCTTTGCAGAAAACAGTTTTAAATCCACAGTCATTTTTTCCTCCTTATAAGAAAGCAAAATCACTTTCCATATTTTCATCCCAAGTGGCATATACTTCGCTTAACTCATCATCAAAAAACATTTGCAGATAAGAACTCATATATGGTGCCCACTTTTGTTTCGCAAGATCACTTCTGTTTATCCAGTAAACCTTGCCTTCTTCAGTCTCTGAAATAAGTTCTCCTTGATAAGTGTTTGTCTTATAGAGAAAGATGAGCCATCGTTCATCACGTGAACTATGAGCCCAATGAACAACTCCGCAAGACTTCAACTCACTTATATCATATCCGCTTTCTTCCTTAATCTCTCGAATCACAGAGTGAACAATGCTCTCTCCTTTTTCGATATGTCCTCCGCAAAAAGCAATTCCTGACCAATATTTACCGACTTTGTCCTGAACGAGTATTTGATCAGTTGCCAGATTTTGAATCATGCACATATTCATCAGTTTTATCTCAGACATCTCAGTATCCTTTCTAAGCAATAAATGTGTAATAAAGCCCAACAACTATCATAAAGGAGTTTACCAATGTTTTTAGCATGTCCATATTCAGATGTTTGAAAAGTTTGATACCAAAGTATGATCCGACGGCGGTTCCGATAAGCAAGTAAGGCGTTACTGACAGAATCGATGTTGTTATCAGTCCGTTATACGCATTTATAATCGTCTTAAACACCGTACTTACTAGAAAAAAGGCTTGAATTGTTCCATTGTATTCATTTTTGTTGTCAACCACCTGTAAGTAATATATGACCATCGGCGGTCCAGAGAGGTTGGTCAGGCCTCCGATGAACCCACTGATCGTTCCGGCAGCAAACATACCTCCGATTCCTTTGGATATTTTAACTCGTTTGAAGATAGTTATCGATCCGATCGTAAGAAGTATAAATGTAATGCCCAAGACTCTTCTTAAGAGCTCTTCACTTCCGATATATACCAATTCTGTACCGATGTATGTTGTTACGACAGAGAATAAGGCCGGAATCACAAACAATTTCAAATTAATGTGTTTAAACTGGAGATACGTGTAATATGCAATCGTAAACATAGCAACAAACGCTTGCAGCACAATAGCTTCCTTGATGGGCAATATGTAAGAATATACGGTCATGCATATTAATGAATAGCCAAAACCTGTACTGGATTGCAAGAAACCGCCGAAAGCTGCTGCTGCAATCATGATATATAATTCCATTATATTTTCATTAACCGCAACCGTGACTGCAATTCAGATGATCCGTCAGAACTTCCTCTTTCATGCAAAGGTGAACCGATGCGGTTTTAAACGCCAACGGCAGAGCAAGGATATTGGGTTTATCTCCGACGTATTTTCTCATAGCATCATTAAGTGCTTCTTCAAAAGTTGCTCTTGTCTTTAGTCCCATGCCACGGGCAATGCCCGGCATTTGTGCTCCGACGATATAAATGGCTGAAGTATGTTTTTCTGCCAAATGACCGCAGCTGATCATGGAAAACCCATGAAACGGATGGAATGCATTTGAGTAACGATATTTCCTAATATACTCTTGGTTAGTGGCAAAATATTCTCCCTGTCTGTGCATATCGGGAAGTGTATTCATGTAATCTTTTTGAAACATATCGAACATTTCCCGTGTGTATGGCCATAGTTCATCATGATAATAACCATTACACAATGAAGCGCATATAATAACACACTTATCACTCAGTACCCTTTTATGGCGGATCACCTGTGCAGATAATGCTTGCATAAGCATGATTGGATTTGTGCCCATACCATCACCATAATGGAATGCCTGAGGCATACCAAAGACAAGTACATTGTACTTCTTTTCTGCCCAATGGACATAAGTGCGTCTATCAGCCACCTTCCATGAGATCGGTTGCATTTCTTTTGCATAACCGGAGAAAATGGCGATCTGTCTTGCTTTCGTATCAAGAACCGCATCACAACAGAAAAATTTCTTACCCATTTTCTCTTCCATATGCATGGCAATTTCATCGAATTTCGATCTCATGACGCTGTTGGTACTGACTGGAACAAAATCTTTACGATGCATAACATCTGGCACGTGATGCGAGGCAATGCTGCGCCAGTGAGTGATTCCGGTTGCGGCATGTTTGTACCCTCCGGAATAACCTCCATACGGATTCCCTTGTGTGTGCCCGATTAAAATCGCAACATCAGCATCGTAAACATACTTGTTCATAATGACCGGATCACCATGGGCAGTCTTGCCTAAATCGACAAGATTCTCATAATCTTCACTGTCATGATTGATGATCTGGTTGGTGTAATAAAATTCGTCGAATAAGTCTTGGCCTAAAACTGCATAAAGTTCTTCCTTCGTACTTCTTCGGTGAAGTCCGTTTGAACATATAAGCAGTACATCCTCTTTTTGGACTCCGGCTTTATATAGTTCATTCAAAACGATGGGGATTGATACTTTGCGATGCGATGTCACTTGTTCTCCGCCTTTTACCCGATCAGGGAAAATGACAGCCACTTTTGAACCCTTCTTTGCCAATTGGCTCAAGGGTTCCATACCAATCGGATGAAGAATGGATTCAAGGGTCGCAGCATACACATCTTCAATAAAAGGCGGATCTGCCACTGTCTGACCCGGAATAAAAATATCAGTATAATCAGGCAACTCCGCGGACATTACACCATGTCCGTATTCTAGTTCAACTTTCATCACTATACCTCCCCTGTATATTTCTTGATTATTTCTATGCACTCATCCGGATAAAACCCAAAATCCTTTCCAAATCGGGTCAATCCGATCAAACCGCCATCAACTTCTTCAATACTTGCAAGCATTCCGGCGTTTTCTAACTTTAGGCCACCACCATAAGCAACTCCACAGTTAACATGCTTTTTGATTATTCGGGCAGTTTTTTGAATATACTGCTTATCCGGAGGTGTTTTACCTGGGCCGATGGCCCAAATGGGCTCGTACGCTATCGTGACTTGCTCAAGATCAATATCCTTCAGTCCGATGGTCAACTGTTCGATGATCACTTGCTCTTGAAAGTCCATTTCTTCTGCTTTTTCTCCGACACAAAACAATACTTTCAAACCGGCATTAATCGCACATCTTACCTCTTCGTTTAAAATTCTGGAAATTGCGGCTTTATCATCATTTGACACATATGACAGAATTCCGGACTTATCTTTTCGCTCTTCACTATGTCCGATCATAACGTATGAACATCCAAGCGCTTTCATGCTGCTTGCTGTACGATTTGTCGTAAAAGCTCCAAAATTACCATTTAAAACAATGTCTTCTCTAAAGACACCCTGACACCCTATAGTTAATAAATCCTTCGGTTGGTGTGCTGAAATGGCAGGAATTATGTGTGCCTCTGGTAAAAACACAACCAGATCACTTAAGGATTCGGGGTATTCATACCTTAAGCCATTGACCACATGTTTTCCGTAATCCAAAATCGAATCAGAAAAACTTATGCCACCCATGGACCGAGGTACATCAAATCTTTTTAGATTAATAAATATTTTCTTCATTTTTCATCACCTTCCACGATATGTTTGTATCTGATAAATGATGATATAATTCCATCGGGTTGATTAAAGATAGCCGGATAGCCCAAGATAAGATAATCTGCACCCATTTCTCTTAGTTTTTTCCCAATCGAAGCTGTAATTCCACCATCCACAAAAATCTGAAACCCAAGATTTCTGTCCAATCGTAATTTTACTAACTCTTTGACTTTATTAAATGTATTATCAATGAACTTTTGTCCCGCAAAACCCGGTTCAATACTCATGACCAATATATAATCGACTTCATCAATCACTTCGGAAAGAATAGATACCGATTCTGAAGGATTGAGTACGATACCCGCTTTCATGTAGTGTTCTTTTATTTTTTTCAATGTTCGATATGAAAATGGTGTTGCGTTGATGTGAAAAGCCAAAGCCTCAGTTCCACATTGTTGTAACCGTTCAATGTAATCATCCGGGTTAGTGACCATTATATGAGTGTCCAGTTTCATCTCAGGAAAACGTTTTGATATTTGTGATATCGTATCAAAGCTCAGGCAGATATTTGGTACATAATGACCATCCATGATGTCAAGATGTAAATGCCGGATGCCAGTCCTTGAAATTTCCTCAATATCTTTTTCCAGATTCAACTGATTTGCACATGCAATCGAAGGTGTATATATCATGGTAGTCTCCTATTATATTTTGAATGGGTATGCGACAATTAAGTCACAATCATTATTTACCGTAAGATTCTCAACATTTGCCGGAACAAAAATTCCCCGTCCTTGCGGTACAACAAATTTCTGATTATGACACGACAAAATCGATTCACCTTTTAGTGTAATCAACAAATAGTGGCCGTCGTATTTTTCAAAAGTAAACTGCTTTTTCACAGATAATTTATCCACAATGAACCGATCTGTCATTTCGTATGTAACGTATCTGGCAACAATAGCATCGTCATTTGCTTCAAGAATAACCGGATGGCTCTTACATTTTTCAATGATTTCTCTTTGATCATACGTTGTATAATCGAAGAAATCCAACATGATATCGAAACCTAATCCGTAATGCATTTCCTCATCTGTCAGTGATCTTGTCGAATAATTTCGTTCGACCCGAATCGTGTAATCGCATGGTTCATGAACCTCAATGAAGAGACTTCCGCTTCCCATTGCGTGAGGCATTCCGGCTTCGATGACATAAACTTCTCCCTTTTGAACCTCAATCTTGTGTAAACAATCAAGCATTTTTGGAATGTCCTGCTGATAAAAAAGTTGCTTCCAATACTCCCTGGTTACACCTTTTTTAAAACCGCAATATATATGAGGTGCGACGCCGTCAATTACTCTTGTATCCGCAATATACCATGCTTCAGTTTTCCCCGAATAGTAGTTTAGATATTTCACTGCCTTATCTGCATCCGGATGGCATTGAAGGACCAATCGTACATTGCTGTCTCCGACTCTGCATAATACTCCTGACTGATGATTGGTTATATCTGCATAGTTTTCGCCTAGAAAAGCTTTCCGATCAGAATTTATGATGGAATACAAGTCTCCCAAGCTCCCATCAGGCAAAATGACTTGGCTTATACCTTTGTTGGCAGGCTTTCCAGGACCTTTATACTCCACTGTCGATACAATGAATTCTTCTGACAAACTGCTGTCTTTTTCAGTCGGGAGTCCTTGCCAGCGATCCAAAAGTCTTCCACCCGTGTATAGCCTTTCAACACGGTTCAGATTTAATACAAGAGGCATTTTACTTAGTTCACTCATTTTGATCATTGCTCCACCTCGTCTCAGTTCAATTGAATTTTCTGATTAATTAAAATGGCACAGTCGTACAGCTATTATACGACTGTGCCATGATCTTCAACTATCTACTAGAATACTGCTTCAGGATCGTAAATATCGTCAACGTTTTCTTTTGTAATTTTCAGCGGCTCCAGGAACACATTCGGCGTTTCAAGTTTGCCTGTCTTTATGTATTCCAGTGCCATATCGAGTACAGTTGGAAATTCCATTACACGGCGGACGGTTCCATACATTTTTCCGTCAATGATAGCTTCAAGAGCATCTTTTTGGCCATCATAACCAATAACAACTACATCCGTCCTTCCGGCAGCCTGCAATACCTGTACAGCTCCTAATGCCATTTCATCGTTATGTGCAAATACGGCTTTGATTCCCGGATTTGCTTGCAGCATGTTTTCAAAAATATCAACTGCCTGAACGCGCTGGAAGTTTGCTACTTGGCTCGATAAAATGTTGATGCCTTTGCCTTCGATGGCTGCCAAGAAACCATTGTTTCTCAAAATGGCACCGGTGTTACCAGCAACACCTTCAAGAACGACGATATCCCCGGTTCCAATGGCCTCAATCATAAGTTCACCAGCAGCAAATCCGCCTGCAAACTCATCATTGAGAACAGATCCGACTTGTACATTGGTATCCGTAAGAATACGGTCGAATGGAAGAATAGGAATGCCTTGAGCTTTAACTTCTCTAAGCACACCGACCAATGTCGGAGACTGATGAGCTGCAACAAGAAGAATATCTACGTTTTTTGCCATCAAATCTTCAATATCGGCGATTTGCTTCTGAGCATTCAGTTGGCCGTCTGTTACGATAACAGTAACTTCAGGATGTTCGGCTGCCCATTTGTCGATGAGAATTTGTCCTGCTTTACGAACAGGGTGACCCATAAAAGGCTGAGAAATACCAATTACATATTTTTCCTCCTCTTTGGGATCTTCCTTTGCACAAGCCGTGAAGCTAAGAACAAAAGCTAGTGATAACAATACTAATACTAATTTTTTCATATTATCCTCCTTTATGATGAATTAGTTTCCTAATTATCGCCTTCGTGGACTACTGATAACTACAGCTGCAATGATGATGATTCCTTGAACAATCTGTTGAAACTGATAAGGTGCATTAATCAGATTCAATATATTGTTTATGCTGCCTATAATAAATATACCGATAATCGTAAACAGCACACTTCCTCTGCCGCCACTCATTTTTGTGCCGCCAACTACGACTGCGGCAACGACATACATTCCCAAAGCTGATCCGGCAGTCGGATCTCCAGCAACAGATCGGCTGAACATAAATATTCCGGCAATAGCAGCAAACATGCCGCTCAATACATACGCCGCTAAGCGGACCGTGTTAACGTTGACCCCGGAAATGTAACTGACTTCCTCATTACCACCCAGTGCAAAGATATATCTGCCCATTTTCGTTCTGGAAGTGAAGAGAAACATGATTACATAAAATCCCAACAAAATCACAAACATGATGGGCACAACCAATACTCCCGGTATTAGTGTTAATCGCCACTGAGACAGACCGGTCAGAAATGGATATTTCAGCATCTGCAAACCATCAACAATTACCGTTCGGCTGTCTGATATCAGTAAGGCCATACCGAAACATAAGACTTGCATACCCATGGTAACGACGAATGATTCAATTTTCCAAAAATTCAGAATCAAACCATTAACCACACCGACAAGCATACCGGATAACAGAACGATCAGTATGATCATGGGAGTGCTAAATCCCCGTTGCATGAGTACCGCTGTAATTACTGTTGTCATACTGACATTACCGATAATCGACAAATCGATATTCCCGGTTATGATGACAATACTCATGCCCAGAGCAGCAAACCCGAGAATTGTGACTTGGCGAAATACATTGAGCATGTTTTGCATTCTCAAGAAGTCTCCCTGAGTAATGATTGTAGCAACAACGAATACGATCATTAATCCGAAGATCGATCCGAATGCTGACAGATTGGCTTTCTTGACCAATTTCTTGATTTCTAGTTTCATTTCTTATCACCCCTTAATCCTTCATTGAGTATGATGCAATTGTCTCTTCAGTCAGCTCATTCTCATTTAGCTCTGCCATGATTTTTCCGTGTCTCATAACGTAAACACGATTGCTCAGCCCTATGACCTCAGGCAGTTCTGACGATATTACAATAATTGCTTTCCCTTGTCGAGCTAATTCGTCTAATATTGAGTAGAATTCTTGCTTAGTACCTACGTCGATCCCTTTGGTAGGTTCATCACATATAAGGATTTTGGAGTTGGTCAGTAACCACTTACTTAAAATGACTTTTTGCTGATTTCCTCCGGACAAAAATACAGTTTCTTGCTTTGGACTTGGTGTCTTTATGCTAAGCTGCTCAATAGAGCTGTGAACTAATTGCTTATCTTGTTTAAAGTCAATAAACCCGAGTTTACTGATTCTATCCAGGATTGCAAAAGTGATATTAACCGCAACGCTTTGATTTAATATAACACCGGTCGTTTTTCGGTCTTCTGTAACAAATCCTAACCCGTGATGAATTGCGTCTCGCGGATTTTTGATTTGAACTTCTTTTCCTTCAATATATACAGTGCCGCTTGATTTGCGACGATAGCCAAAGAGTGATTCAATCATTTCGCTTCTGCCGGAACCAACCAAACCTGCAAATCCAACGATTTCTCCTTCTCTGACACTGAAACTGCAATCAGATACGAACTTGTTGGACAGATTCTCTACTCGAAGAATCTCTTTGCCTATTTTACGATCTTTAGGTTTAAAGGATTTCCCTAAATCACGACCGATCATCATGGATATTAACTGATTTATCGTAACATTTTTAATATCATCATTCCCGGCATTGTGTCCGTCTTTAAATACATAGACACGGTCACCTATTTCGAAAAGTTCTATCAGCCGATGGGAGATGTATACGAAGGATTTTCCTTCTTTTTTCAATGCATTGATTACTTCAAACAGTTTTTTCAGTTCACTTTCTGTGATTGATGCCGAAGGTTCGTCCAAAATCATAATGCGAGCACCACGGGAATAGGCCTTTGCAATTTCAACCATCTGAGATTGTGAACTGTTTAATGTGGATACGATTCTTTTCGGATCTATGTCCATTCCAAACTGATCCAGAATATGTTTCGCATCAGAATTTAGTTTCTTGAAATCTATAAAATTACCTGGCAGTAATGGAAATCGTCCAAAGAAAATGTTCTCGGCGACGGTCAGATTCGAAATCAGTTTATGTTCTTGATATACGACACTGAATCCGGCCCGAATAGAATCTTCCGGAGTTTTAAAATGGACGGGTTCTCCGTCAAGCAGGATTTCCCCTGAATCGGGAATATACACTCCGGATAAGCATTTGATCAGCGTTGATTTACCGGCACCATTCTCACCGACGATACACATGACTTCGCCTTCGTATAAGTCAAGGCTTACATTATTCAAAGCTCTGACACCCGGGAAATCTTTTGTAATATTTCTGATTTGTAGGATTGGCTGTTTCATAGAATCACCTCATTTCTGCTTGCAAGAAGCAACTTCATGTTATGACAGGAGGTCATTGATCAGTGATGGCAAATAACATGAAGTTGCCTTAAGAAAAAGTAACTTTATCTCTTTTTTTCCATATCCAGCATATAGTTGATTCTTACATCATGTCTGCCCGGACTGTATTTCCCAAATAACCAAGCCTCAACGATATCCAAATATTTCTCCAGACTTACCATCCAGGCACCTGAGCAAAGAACATTTGAATTGTTGTGCTCACGGCTCATTAATGCCGGGAAAATATCGTAACACAGAGCTGCTCTTGCTCCGGCTACTTTGTTTGCTGCCATGGCCATGCCTTGACCGGTTCCGCAAATCAGCAAACCTTTGTCAAATTCACCGCTGACTACGCGGGTTGCGACTTCTTCTGCCACTGGAGGATAATCCCCTTGTAAAGCACTCCAGCATCCGACATCAGTTACTTCATAACCTCTGGCTATCAACTCAGCGATAGCTTTATTCTTAAAATCATACGCCGCCAAGTCACATCCGATAACCAGTTTAAATTGTGTTTGCATTGTTTTTCCTCATTTCTTTTTCAAATTTAATGTTTTTTTAATGTAATCATAACCAGTCTTTGCACACTCATCCGGTTCGCCAAAAGGCATTGCTTCACTCACCAAATATCCTTCAAATCCAATCGATTCGAGTGTGGATAACAGAGAAGCATAATCTAAATGTCCCATGCCGGGGGCTCTTCGGTTGCTGTCCGCGATATGTACGTGGCGGATTTTTCCTTTTGCGCGTCGCAAGCTTTCTTCCATATCTTTATCTTCTATGTTCATATGAAAGAAATCTGCTAATATCTTTAACCCATTAAGTTCATATGTTTCTATAAATTCAACTGCTTCATCAAGAGTAAATATCGTATTGACTTCATAGCGGTTGATCGGTTCAAGACATAATTCAACTGATTGTTTTTTGGCTTCTTTAACCAGGGTTTTGAGACTTTCACTTAATCTTTTGTAGTAATCATTTAAGTGATCATCCTCATTCAATCTTCCTCGGATAAAGCCAACAGGCATGGTCGGAGCATCGAGGATGCGGGCAATAGTCATCTGATCGACATATGTCTGAACCGACTTCTTCCGAACTACCTCATCTTTTGATCCGAAGTTCACACCTAGTCCGGCTAAGTAGATACATACTAACATGGATACTTTCAAATCATTTTGATCCAAGATTTCCTTAATTGATTTTGCCTTTTCTTCGGAAATCTGATCAATGAACAAATCTACACAGCTATAGCCAATATCTTTTATTTTTTTGAAAATTCCGTTTAGTGTACTTAAATCCGATGATGAGTATACGATCGGACCGAAATTCGTATCAAACGTAGCTACCGAAACTCCCAATTTTTTTATCATTGTCATCCGGTTCAGCCCTTTTTCAAATCATTCATGACTTCTATGTAGAATCCTAATTTTTCTTTGGTATCATAATAAGCCCAGCTTTTGCCTTTATTTATCCCAACGCTTGCTCCGCTTTGGATACGTTTAATTCCTTTTAAATCAAAGTATTGTTTTATTTCTTGATGGTCCTCCACCAAGAATTTCAAATGATGCAGACCGTATCCGTTATTGTTTTTTAGGAAATCTGTCCAAATGTTTTGGCCTTCCAAAGGTTGAATCACCTCAAACTCGATGTTTCCATAATTGAAGAAACAAAACTTACCACGATAATCTCCATCTTTCTCATAGTAAGTTCTTTCACAGTTCGGTTCATCTGCAGGAGGGTATTCTGCTACTCGAAACGGTCCCATTCCGATGATTTCTTCTAAGTTTTGTAATGTTGAATCCAAATCTTCAACAATCATACCGATTTGGATCAAATTTTTGAATAGTTCTTTCGGTTCTCTCATAATTTCCTCCTTATATTTCCTGTCCGTTCTTAAGAAGTCTGATCTTTTCGATAGCAACTTTCCTAATGGCATTTCTTGCTTCAGCAAGAATATGATGAGGTTGAAATGGCATCGGCTCTTTGTTCAAAGATTCTCTTAGGCTGTAGCTCATCGCATACTTTAAATCTGTTCCAATGTTAAATTTCTTCATTCCTTCATTTACCAGTCGGATACTTATTTCTTCAGACAAATCGCTGCCCCCGTGCATAACCAAGGGAGTGTTTACTTTCTTGTATATTTGAATCAATCGCTCAAAGTCGATCTTAGGCGGAGTAAGATATTTACCGTGTTGATTGCCGATGGATATCGCCAATGCGTCCACACCTGTTTTCTTAACAAAATCTAGGGCCTGATCCGGATCTGTTAATCTTTCATTTATTGATTCTTCATCATCTTCAATACCGCTTAGTGAACCCAACTCACCTTCAACCGATAATCCTTTGGCATGTGCCAGTTCCACAACTTTTCGTGTGAATTCGATATTCTCATTATAAGGCAAATCAGAACCGTCAACCATGACAGAAATTCCAAGATCAATGCATTTTAGGATATTGGCCATCTTCTTGCCATGATCCAAAGTAACGGCGACCGGAACTTTCGCATTTCTGGCAGCGAACAGTGTGATATTTGCTAACATTTCCAACCCGGCAAATTCAAGGACAGGCTCGCCCAACATAAGAATGACTGGCATATTTTCTGCCTCGGCTGCTTGAATGACAGCTTGAGTATATTCCATATTATGAACATTGAAAGCACCGATTGCCATTTTTTTATCCTTAACCAACTCATACAATTCTTTTGGTGTTACAAGTGCCATATTTATCCCCTTACTATGTCTTTTCGACTGTATTGACAAACATTTTTACAATGTTATACTATATAAAACAACCAAAATAATCAATAAGTGGCGCACATTTTGGAATTTAAGCGCTTTCATTGACTTATTTCAACCATTTATAACCATTATCAACCATAAATGAAAGGCATGTGAAAAAATGACGCAAATTGGTGAATCAATTCATTTAAAAGAGGTCAGACATCAGCAGATTTATAACATTTTACAGTCAAAAAGATCCGTTACAGTTGCGTATTTGGTTAAAACTCTATACTCAAGTCCGACAACTATCCGAAGAGATTTGGAAATCTTGGAGAAAAACGGTTTACTGAATCGTGTTCATGGCGGCGCTGTGCTTGCTGACAACTCTTTTACTGAACTTTCACAGGATTTTCGTGAGCATATCAATGCTGACAGAAAACGTGAGATTGCTTTGTTAGTCGAGCAATGTCTGGATAATAATAAAACTCTTTTCCTTGATGGTTCGTCAACAAACCGATACTTAGTTCCCATTTTTAAAAAATTCTCTAATATGGTCTTTATCACAAACAGTTTCAAAACTGTCAGCGATCTGACTGAGATCGATACAGCAGAAATTTATCTGGCTGGTGGTAAAATATTCAAAAACTTTCATAATACCAATGGGAATTTTACCATTGAGTTTTTGAGTAATTTCAAGACTGATTTGGCTATAATTGGTTGTAAAGGTATTTCATCAAGTTCCGGCTGTACTGTAATTAATCACGATCAGTCGATTATTAAGCAGACAATGATGAGAAATGCAAAAACAAAAATCCTTTTATGTGACAGTTCGAAATTTGATAAGGTTTACCTGTTCCATTTTGCAAACTTCTCAGATTTTGATTACTTGATTACAGATCAAAAACCAACCGGAAAACTCTTGGAGACCATCCAGAGAAGCGGTTGTAAAATCATATATAAGCACGATTCGGAGGTACAATAGATGGATCTTTACTTAGGAATCGATGTTGGAACAACCAATTTAAAAGTTGCAGCATTCAGCTCCGATGGTGATCTGGTTGCCATAAGAAGGAAAGCGACTCCTCTATCCACTGGCAGTGATGGTTTACCGGGATATGATGCTGATTTGTTTTGGGATGAAATTTCCACAATGTTAAAGGATGTAAATCAAGAATGTCATCAGCACAATATCAGAGCCGTATCTACGACCGGTATGGCTGAGGCGATGGTAGCTCTGGATGAATATGGCAACTGTCTTGATTTGGTCATTCCTTGGTTCGATACTCGTTCAAAGAGTTATTCCGATCATATCGTAAGGGACTTGGGTGTTGAGAAAATTTTTAGTATTACAGGCCTTGATGTAAATCCGATTTTTTCACTTCCGAAGTTAATGCTTATCCAAAACTTAAAACCAGAGATTTTTGGCCGTGCTAATAAATGGCTTCAGTTACCCGAATATATTCTTTACAGATTAAGTGGGCAGTGTTTTACTGATTTTTCATTAGCAAGCCGTACCATGCTCTTTGATATTCATTCAAATGATTGGTGTGACTCATTGCTTGAATATTCCTTCATTCAGCGCAGTCATTTACCTAAAATCGTTGATGGCGGTACACCTATCGGACTTGTATCTCCTGAAGTCGCACACCATACCGGGTTACCAACATCTTGTGTTGTCGTTGTCGGTGGTCATGATCATATTTGTGCCACCATACCTGCAGGTGCAGTAAATGGTGAGCATGTACTTGACAGTTCGGGAACTGCGGAAAGTTTTATCTATGTCTCTAAATCTGGTTCGGTATTGCCAAAGAAGTTTTCAGGTTTGAGGGTAGGCCGTTATCTTACCAAAGATAAATATGCTTTATGGGGTGGAATTGTAAGTTCTGGGGCTTCGGTGGAGTGGGGTATCCAACGATTATGCAACGGCACGGAATTTGGTGATTCAACTTTTGATAAGTTAGGATATGATTCATTTTTCGAATCAAACTTGAATCAGATTCCCGTTGGTTCTCATGGAGTTATATTCTTACCTCATTTGCGTGGTGCTGGTGCACCATATTGGAATCCTATGATGCGCGGATCTTTCTTAGGATTAAATTCAACAATATCAAATGCAGATTTGATGAAATCTGTTTTCGAAGGACTTTCAATGCAAAGTCGGATGATCATTGAAACTATGGAAAAAGCTTCCGGAAGTAAAATTACCGCATTAAATACTGTGGGCGGAGGAAGCCGGTTGACTTACTGGCAGAATATCAAAGCAACGGTTACCCATCGAACGATTAATATACCAAACGTGAATGAAGCTACTTTGCTAGGTGCAGCCATGTTGGCTGCCATAGGTGTTGGCGAGTACTCATCAATTGAGGAAGCATCTCAAGTATGTTTCAATATAGGTAAAACCATTAGCAGTAGACTTGAATCCGAAGCGAAGTATGATGAACTATATAAGATATATGTACAAGCAAACGATCAGACTAAAGTAATCAGTGAACAATTATCAAAATTCATATAAAAAAATCTTAAGTCAGTTTATAGAGTATGCCATCGCCGTAAATCGCGGCGATTTTTTCTTTTTCGAAATAAATCTGAATGACTGTGTCTTTCTTGATCGGACAGATACTTTCCACTTGCAGAGTCATCGACACATTCCCGGATATAGTTTCTAGTTTTGTGATATGAACGTGATTCATCTCCCAAGGTTGTGTCGTTGGAACAGGCTTCGTGCTTACTTCCGGAATAGATGTAGTTTTGCAGTGTAACGGGATACCGAGGTTTCCGAGAACAAGCGGCTCAACTTCAAGTTCTTCCATATCTAAAACGATAGCTCCGTCATGTGAGAAGCTCAGGTTCTTTCCATCCAGCAGAACATAACCGCCAAAATCAAATCTCTGAAGATTCAAGTAGTTTTCCATCGGTACGCTTCGATACAGCATTAATCTGCGGATCAGGAAATTTTCATTATAATATCCAAGATGATTGAACTCGTTACGCCAGATTTCCCGTAATGCCTGATCGAACTTCTCTTCCTTGATGGTCCCAAATAAACTTTGACATTCCAGTGAATAGGCAATATTTTCACGGATCTTATCGATGTCGATATCCGATTCTCTAAACTGCAGTTGTGTCAGTCCGACCATAAAGATCATTGAATTGGGATGGTCAACGGTATAACGATTAACAATGACTCCGATGGGATGACCGTTTGAGGCGATGATGTTAAATGGCATATGATTCTCCTTAAATTTTCATTTATTTCCTTTGTCGGATTCAGATATCAAACATTTATACATATTGATCACTTTTGAAATCTAGTTAGCCTGTTGTTTTATTAAATTTAAATTCACATTTAATCATACTTCAAAATATTCAGACACAAGAAACTCTTAATCAGATTGAGTTCTATCATTAATTATTTGAACTAACTTGCTTACGACTTCCGAGTTTTTCAATTTGCGTTGTCTTTTGAGTTTTATACAAAGAAGCTCTAAATCTTGAATACTAACCATATCCATCTCGGCTTCAAATATTGATGATAATGGATAATAATCTGAAGTATGCTTATTATCTTCCAATAGAACCCTTATTTTCTCAGTTACTGATAGTTGAGAGAAGAATCGAGTATCTTGATCTCTTTTTTGTTCATTAAACTCCTTATTTTTTTTGTGCTGTTCTTGATGTTTCCGTCTCACTATTCTATCGTTCTTTACTTTTTCTTCTTCACGATGAATATTTTCGAGTGCTTTTAACCTTCTTTCGCTTAAGTATTTATTATAAAGATCATTAATGTGCCTTATTACTTGTGGTTCAGAACTACCCCTTCTACGGAACTCCTTTCCTATTGTATGATGTATTACTCGTGTCGCATCAGTCCAAAAATCATAACTAAATATTTCATTCAATTTTGAAACATCAGTCAAGTATATATCATCTACAAGAGAAGATTCATTGATTTCCTTGATTAATTCTCGAAATTTCATACACCCGCAAGTAGTGCACCCAGGTCGAACACACAGTTTTTCGTTTTCTGCTTTCTTTAGTAAATCAATATAAAGATTATTTAATGTATCATTCATAAATTTTTCCTCTTTATTCATAAATCAAATTGTATTTTTTTAGAGGGTAACACTTTATCAATACCATGATTATATAAATCTTGGAATATACACATTCTATAACAATTATTTTGGGTAGTATAAAATATTTTGTGTAAACGCATTGTCTATAGATTTCAACTTCTATAGAAAAAGGAAGCTCAAACTTGTACAATGATTGTGCAACCAAACATGAACAAGGAGTGCTTC
>JAVBWK010000009.1:0-105247 GCA_036677505.1 Erysipelotrichaceae bacterium | reverse complement strand
GTCAAACTCTTCGATCTCATCTCTGTTTCATCACCTCTGCCGCTTGTTTTCCCAAAGAAAAACGGAGTTAGAAATTCATATGAATTTTTAACCCCGTATTTGTCTACAGTCTGAGAGATGCTTGCATCTCTATCTCTCCCCACACACACTGTGCAATCATATAAACCACACACTTATATTATACACAATACATAATTTATGTAAAGATTAACTTGAAAATCCGTCGAATTTTGTCTTTTTATGTCGTTCTTCTTAAAGAAATGCATATTATATGTTTAATTTAAATCATTCTTGCATAGTATATTCAAAAGCGCATCTACTGATGCGCTTTCACTTTAAGCAACCGGGCAATATTATCCATCGTCAGTGCCAGATTCTCTTTTGATTTCGACTTAGCCAGATCAAAAGGACTGGGTGCAGGGTTGATACTGAATATGGCTGTAATTCCGAGTGAATAGGCTTCTTCGATGTCCTCACCGATCGTACCGACCACGGCGATGACATCCACATTGGCTTTTTTGGCCCGTTTTGCCACCCCGATCGGCACTTTCCCTTGTAAGGATTGAGAATCGATTTTCCCTTCTCCGGTAAAAATCAGATCTGCATCCTGAATCAGCCGATCAAACTCAACCAAATCCAAAATCGTTTCAATTCCCATTTGTAACCGGCTATTGAAAAATGCAACCATTCCGGCACCCATACCACCGGCAGCACCGCCGCCGGAAATCGTCGATACGTGAATATCGAGTGATTCTTCGATGACTCTGGCTAAATGGCGCAATCCCTTATCCAGTTCTGCCACCATTTCTGATGAAGCCCCTTTTTGAGGTGCAAATACATAGGCAGCACCTTTAGAACCATACATCGGGTTATCGATATCACACATCGTGATGATTTCAACTTCTTTCAACTGAGGGTCCAAATGACTCAAGTCAATCCGAACGATATCTTTGAGCGTACTGCCGGTCGGAATAAAGGATTTCCCTGAAGCATCATAAAACTGAACACCGACCGCAGCTGCAGCTCCGCAACCACCATCATTGGTGCTTGAACCGCCCAGACCGACAATGATTTTTTTGCATCCCCTTTTGATGGCATCGAGTATCAGCTCACCCACACCAAAAGTTGACGTTAAGTACGGGTTGGGACGATCGCTGACCAACGGCAATCCGGCAGCGGCTGCCATTTCGATCACGGCTACCTGACCATCTAACATCCCGTAAAACGATGATAACGGTTCGAAGTAAGGATTATTTACGGTGACTGAAACTTTCTCACCGCCCAAAGCAGCCAAAAAGGCATCGACGCTTCCCTCCCCGCCATCTGCAACTTCGATTTTTATGATCTCGCTTTGCGGAAAATGCTGACGAAGAGAAGACTCCATGATCGTGCAAACCTGCGCCGAACTTAAAGTGCCTTTAAAAGAATCGGGTATACAGACGATTTTTTTCATAACCTGACCTCACGATCGTTAGTGAAGGGCTAATTTTCATTAGCCCTGATTTTCAACTAGAAGAACAATGAAACTGCGAATATTCCTGCCATCGCAGCGATACCCATAACCAACGTTACTGCGGTTTGCGTCAGATAGCCATCTTCGGCTTTCATCTGCCCAAAGTTAGTAACGACCCAGAAATAACTGTCATTAGCATGCGAGACGGTCATAGAACCGGCGCCGATGGCCATGACAGCCAAAGCAGCCAACACCGGATTGTTTAATCCCAAGGCAACCATCAGTGAATCTGTTGCAGCATAGCTTCCCAAAATTCCGGCAGTCGTAACGATTGCAACCGTCGATGAACCTTGAGCAGTCTTCAGAATCGCAGAAATGATGAACGGGAAGAATATTCCTACCGTGGCAATGGCCGAAGCATTTGCTTTGATATATTCAACGAAACCGGCCGAAGCAATAACACGGCCCAACACACCGCCGGCTGCAGTCACAAACAGAATCGGCCCGACGATTTTCAGTGTGTCATTGGTCAAACCATTGAATTCTTCCATCTTACCGGATGCAAACAGCAAGTAAATACCAAACAGCAAGCCCACGGTCAAAGCGATGACCGGATTACCCAAGAATCGGATGACCGGAACAAATGCACCTGTCATCTTGAATGCAACGACGATCGAGCTGATGGCCATCAGTAAAATCGGTGTCAGAATCGGAGATAACGCCGCAAATCCGCTTGGCAGTTTGCCATATTCGGCAACAAGCTGCTCATACGTCTGTGAAACCAATGTAGAATCTTCTGCATCTTCAGGTGTCTTGATCTTCTTACCGATATACATGGCATAGAAATAAGCAGCGATCAATGCCGGAATCGAAATCAACGCTCCCATACCCATGACCAATATCAGATTATCTGCTAATCCGGCAGAACCGGCAGCTGCGATCGGACCCGGTGTCGGGGGGATCAATACGTGAGAAGCATATAAACCGGCTGATAGCGCAACAGTCATAGCTACGCTGGATGCCTGGGTACGACGACGCAACGCTTTACGGATCGGATCAAGGATTACGAATCCGCTGTCACAGAACACCGGAATCGATACGATCCATCCCATAATCATGATAGCAAGTTCCGGACGTTTTTTGCCGACCAAATGTACGACCATATCCGCCAGTTTGATGGCGGCTCCGGTTCTTTCGAGCAAGGTGCCTACCAATGCACCCAAAATGATAACGATACCAATACTGCTGAAAGTACCGCTGAAGCCGGCGCCGATGATCGTAGCGATCCCTTGTTTGGCTGGTACGGTATCTGTAGCCGCAATGTCGACCAACGGGATACCGACGATGATGGCCAGTAACAAGGCGACGCCCATAATGGCTAAAAACGGATGGACTTTGAATTTTGAAATCGCGAAGATCATTACGATGATCGAGATAACAAAGGTGATGATCAATGGAATACCTGTCATGATTTTTTCCTCCTGTTAACACGTGAAAAGTGTTCTCCTATGACAATTATAGGAAATGTCTTGACAGAATGTAATGGCATGCAAACTAAATGTAAGCGTTATATTTTGTTATGCATACTATATCGATGATTTTTATAAAAGGCCATGGCCAGATAGTACAGCGGAATCCCATGACAGTGACGCGGATTATGACCGGTTATCTCGAAAAGTTTATTCAGTTTATATTGTAACGTGTTTTTATGAATAAACAATTGGGCAGCTGTTTTTTCAATCGACCCGTCATTTGCATACAGGGTTTCCAGAACATGGATCATTTCACCGATTTCATTTTGTGACAATCCGACAAATATCTTGTCGATAAATTCCTGTCGGATGGCTTGGGGAATCTCGTACAAAAAGAGCTCGATGTTTAGGTCTTTGTATCTCACTAACGGCCGATGCTGGATCATCATGGCCGATGTCAAAGCTTTCTGAGCCTGCACATACGCCTGATGAAACTGCTTGTAGTGCCATGTACGATCGTCAAGTCCCATGCGGACTTTGATCTGATAATTCCACTCGATATTTTCAACGATTTTAGTACACTTCTCTTTGAGCCGATCATCCGAGACTTCCGGAACCAAAAATACCAGTCGTGTACCGATGCGCAAATAATAACAGCCGGGACGGTCGCACAAAGTACTGCGTAAGTAACGCGAGGCTTCATCCAGCTTGTGCTGATTCTTTTTGACATCTGCGCCATCATCGGAAAGCAAAGTAACCAACAATACCCGCCTGGGCAAATTGATATCCACGCCTAAAGCCGTCGCTGTGTCACGAAAATTGCTTTCCAATACGAAATTGGGATTGATCAGCCAGTTTTCTAAGAAGCGGCTTCGGATTTTCTCATCCTGCTGTTTCGACTGTTTCAGATTCTCATCCCGAATGTACATTTCCGTAAATTTGCGGATGATCTCACCGTATTTCTCTACGTCCTTGCGATCTCCGGTAATACCGATGACTCCGACGATCTCTTCATCGACGACGATCGGAAGATTGACCCCTTTCTTTGAACCGATATACTCCGTATCTGAATCAATGATTAAAAACGGCAATCCTTCCTCGATCATTTTCTTAGCTCCCATATGACAGCTGCCGATTCTTGATTTATCGGTCGATGCGATGATCTGTCCGTCTTTATCGATCAGATTGATGTGTTGGTGAATGATTGTGCTCAACTCTTCAACCATTTGCATGGCAAAGGTGTCTGATAAATTCATGGCTGTACCTCTATGTTATGTATAACAAATTTTAGCACAAAAAAGAGGACTTTCATCCTCAATATTTGTTTTGATGCTTTTCAAAGTACTTTGCAGAAGTATAGAAGAAGTAGATCAGAATCAGAAAAATGATGAACACTGCCTTAAATAAAGTTTTAATGAATTTCAGCATATGTCGGTCACCTCTGGGATGTACCGGGTAAAGAAGGTTTGCTCCTTTACCCGACCCCTATCCCCCACACCGATATTATGACATCATTTTTGATACATAGTTCAAGATTTTTCAATAATAAAGAAAGAACCTTTAAATTATGATTCAAAGGTTCTCCAACACATGAAAAGTGCAGTGCAAAGAGTATTTTTTCGGACTTTAGTCTTCCTATACAGCTACGGTTCATCAAGCAGAATCACCGGTCACGTAAGGCATTTTCATGATGTTATGGCTGGATCGCTTTATTTCTGATCAACAATGTCATAAATGTCGAGCCCAAGATCAGAATACCGCCCAATGCCTGAATCAATGTCAGCATTTCATTTGCCAAAAAATATCCGAATAGCAGGGCAAAGGCAGGGTCTAGATAAGTAAATTGTGCCACCGTCGATGCAGAGCATGTTTTGTAACTTTGAAAGTAACCGATATAAGCTAATCCGGTATGAAACACACCCAATATCAGAAGCAATATCCATGCGTTGGGTGTCATTTTTGCAAATTGTCCCACAGGGTCAGAACCAAAGACAAACGGCATTAATGTCAGCCATGTAAACAGCATCTGAATAAAAGCGACGGCTTCTCCGCTGAGATGAGTGGCATATTTACGGTTAATGATGACAATTATGGCATACAGCAGTCCGGAAAGGGTTGCGGCTGCGATTCCCAAGGTTGCTGCATCGGAGAAATCAACGGACTGTACAATAATCAGCACAAATCCGAAAAAAGCAACGAAGACAGCCAGAATCTGTGCTGCAGATATTTTCTCTTTCAGAAGAATCGGCGAAAGAATCAGCACATAGATCGGACACATGTTATAAATAAATGTCACATTGGCAATGCTGGTCAGCCGGAACCCGGCAAAAAAGAGAACCCACGCTAATCCGATCATGGCACCGCTGATCATCAGCGGAATGTTCTCTTTTCTCAGACATTCCTTGACCGTCAGTCCGCTTCGGATCACCACCGTCAGTAAAATAGGCAGTGCAATCAGTGCACGTGAAAATGAGAGCAACAGTGAAGATATCGGAATGTTCCGCACGAATATTCCCAACGACCCCCACAGAGCCATGACAGCGATCAATATAAGTTTATGACGGATCATCCTCAGCATCCTCTTGTTCTGTAGATTCAATTTCCAACACCGTGGAAGTCGGCAATGTCTGTACATTGCGCAACCGCCGTTCGATCGCCCGCGAACGCGTGGAAGCAGCATCGATCACATTGGTTGCTTCCTGCAGTTTCTTTTTAGTTTTATCCAGCACGGTACCAAAGGTACCGAAATCGGTCTTGACCGCACTGAGCAGTTCCCACACTTCGCTCGAACGTTTTTCGATGGCCAGTGTTCTGAACCCCATTTGCAGGCTGCTTAAAAAGGCAACCAGATTGGACGGTCCGACAACCGTGATTTTATTTTCTCGCTGTACATATTCAAACAGTCCCGGACGGCGCAATATTTCCGCATACAATCCTTCCGTGGGTACAAACATGATCCCAAAGTCGGTCGTCACCGGCGGATTGAGGTATTTTGACTGGATATCTTTTGCATTTTTCTTAACGCTGTTCTCAAAGGATTTCAATACGGACTCAAGGTTGGTGTTGGAATCATAAGCCTCGACCAATCGCTGATAATCTTCCATCGGGAACTTGGAATCGATTGGTAACAGAACGGGTTTGTCGTCTGAACTTCGGCCGGGCATGATGATCGCATACTCGACTCTTTCGGCAGAGTCCGGCTTACACTGGGCATTGATTTCATATTGAGTCGGTGACAAAACCTGCTCCAAAATCGTTCCCAACTGAATCTCACCCAAAGTACCGCGAGTCTTGACATTGGTCAATACCCGCTTCAAATCACCGACGCCGGTGGCCAGTGACTGCATTTCGCCTAATCCCTGCTGGACCATATCCAGGCGTTCGCTGATGAGTTTAAAGGATTCGTTAAAGCGTTTCTCGACCGATGCCTGAAGTTTCTCATCAACGGTCACCCGCATCTCTTCCAGTTTCTTCTCATTGTTATTCTGTATGGACTCCAATCGTTTTTCGATGGCTTCACGGACTTTCTCAAGCAGGTCCTGCTGGCGTGTTGACAGACTGTCAAACTTTTCCGATTGCATCCGATTGAGCTCCAACAGACTGCTCTGCAAGATATCCTGAAAGTTCTTTAAAACCATCGCCAGTTCCTGACGGTTATCTCGCAGCTGACGGTTGAGTTCTTCTCTGTCCGCAATGCTTTCTTCCCGGTTGAGACGTTCCAGACGAATCACATCTTCATCCAGATTCGTAAGTCGCTGGCTGATGGCATCGGTTTTCTCGTTGAATCGATCACGACCGACCGTATTTCTTAATTGAAATATCTGTAAAATCAAACTAAGCAATAACAATGCAATTGCAATCCCAATGAATATATCTGTCATAATATCCCCTGCCTTTCTATCATTATAAAGCTTTTTTACCGTTTCGTCCGAGATTATTTTCATCTCAATCAACAATTGAACATGCATGGCACTTCTTTTATAATGAAACCATAGGACAAGCGAGGACGAAGTATGGCCATCATGTACCCCAGCGCACTGCCGGAGACTTTTGTCAAGAAAGATCGAGGTGAGGGCAAGCTCTTTCAGTTACTGAAGGAACAGTTAAGCAATGACTGGATTGTTTATCACAGCGTCTATTGGTATGGCAAACCATCATCATCCAGCAAGCGCCGCGATGGAGAAACCGATTTTATCTGCACTCATCCCAAACATGGGATTTTGGTTGTCGAGGTTAAAGGCGGAGTATTTATCGCCTTCGATCCAAACACTGCCATCTGGACATCGACTGACGGCGATTTGCAGTCGCATGATATTACCAACCCTTATCATCAGGCGCGCAGCAACAAGTATGCTTTGATCCAGGCGATTATACAATTGCCGGGATGGCAGAGATACAGTGAAACGGATATCCAGCAACAGATCAACATCGGCTACTGCGTGGTGTTTACGGATGTCAACCGCATTGGAGGTAATCTCCCTTTAGAAGCAAAGAAGGAGTTTACATTATTCGACTATCATTGTCAGCAGCTAAATAAGAGCTTGCTGAATGTGCTGGAATTCTTCAGAGAAGGTCGCACCTTCAGTTTAGCCATGACCAAAAGCGTTCATCAGGACTTACAGAAAGCCTACGCTCCAAGTTTTATTCTGGATCGAAAACTGTCTCACTGGATCCTTGATGAGCAGAAAGTCGTTTTCGAACTGACCGAAGAGCAATATCGGTTTCTGGATCTGATCCGCTATATACCGCACGCTTCGATTTTCGGTTGTGCCGGATCGGGAAAAACACTGTTAGCCACGCGCAAAGCCGAATTATGCAACCGTCAGAATCTGCGGACCCTGTTAGTTTGTTACAATCAGATTCAAGGTGAATACTTCCGTAAATATGCTTCATCCATGGAGCACCTCGTCGCGGGAAATTTTCATCCTCTGATCTGTGATCAGTTGGATGAGCAATTTCCGATCGAGTCTCTTTATGATGATGCGGCTCTTCGCGAGGCGGTTTTCAGTCATGAAATCGAACTGTTTGACTGTATCATCATTGATGAAGCACAGGATTTCAGTGCGATACAGTTGGAAATATTGCGTTTTCTTTTAAAGGAGAACGGATTGATTTATTACTTCTGGGATGCCAATCAGAAGATCATCCGTGGTGAGTCTAATATTCCCGAGGACATTCCGAAGTTTGTTTTGGATACCAATCTGCGCAATACCAGACATATTTTCGAAGTTGTCAAACCGCACTATTATCAACAGATCGAGTTGAATCACCGTGGGCCGAAAGGCCGGGCTGTGGTCATCACCGATCCGGTCCATCATCAGAACAAGGCAGAACTGTTTTCACGTTTGAAATCAGAAATCAACAAATACCTGATTAATGAAAGTTGTAAGCCACAGGATATCACGATCATAACGATGAAGTCCGTGGCGAAATCATGGTTAAAGGATTTTTCGATGGATTCGGTGAAATTCACATACTTCGAGAATCAGTGTGCTGAAAATACGATCCGGATCGATACCAACCGTCGGTTTAAGGGCATGGAATCAAACATTGTGATCGCCTGTGAGCTTGATGATGAGCGAAGCATGGCTGATGATGAGTTATGGCATGATATGTGTTATGTGTCGTTTTCACGGGCAAAGAATCATTTGATCATCATCCCGACGGATAATACCGTTGACCGTCTGACATCAAAAGAAAACCAGCTTTCAAGCTAGTTGACTTTGTTTTGTTCTGCTCCTTGGATAAACATTCTTATATTATCGGCTGCGATATCGAGCAGCCTTCTTCTTGCTTCCAGCGGTGCCCAGGCGATATGAGGAGTGATGATGCAATTTTCAATGTTCAGCAACGGATGATCCCGGGTCGGTGGTTCTTTGGTCAGTACATCCAGCCCCGCTGCTCTCACTTTTTTTGACAATAATGCTTCAGCCAGATCCTTTTCAGCAATCAGTCCGCCGCGAGATGTATTGATCAGTATGACCCCGTCCTTCATTTGGGCTATCGAAGTTTGATTGATGATTTCTTTGGTATCCTCAGAAAGCGGGACATGCAGAGAAATGATATCACTCTGCTGAAACAGCTGTTGCAGAGAAACCTTCTCGACGATTCCGTCATGATTGGTCCGCCCCCTGTCAAAAGCAATGACTTTCATCCCAAAAGCACTCGCAATCGCAGCTGTCTGTTTACCGATGCGACCGTAACCCAAGATGCCAAAGGTTTTGCCGGAAAGTTCCATCAACGGATAATCCCAGTAACAGAAATCCGTACTGGCTGACCAGCGACCGTTTTTTACGGTTTGATCGTGATGACCGACACACGCAGCGATTTCTAAAAGCAGTGCAAATACATGCTGTGCCACGGATACCGTGCTGTATCCCGGGACATTGGTTACGGTTATTCCCTTCTCAGTGGCGGCTGTCACATCAACTACGTTGTACCCTGTAGCCAATACGCCAATGTATTTCACATGGTCCAGCTGACTGATTGTATCTCTGTTGATGACGGTTTTATTGGTCAGCAGTATGTCCGCGTCTTTGCTTCGTTTTATGATATCTTTTTGCTCTGTGCGATCATAAACCGTCAGTTGTCCAAACTCTTTAAAATCATCCCAAGACAAGTCGCCGGGATTGCATGTATATCCATCCAAAATCACAATTTTCATATGGTTCACCCCTGCGTTCATTGTACTATAAATCATCAAAACATACAAAATAAGGTACTTTTCACAATTAGTTTTTGTCTTCACAAATTTCGCTAGTTTTTTCACAATCGTTTACATTTGAAAGCGATTGCAGTATTATATAGATACAAGTTAATCTGCGATCAGAGACACCTGAGATTTCGGAATATATATTCTGTTTTCTGGTGTCTTTTATGTCGTTTGGAGGAAAAAAGCGTATGTATGATTTCCTAATCATCGGGGCTGGCATCAGCGGTGCCATGATTGCCCGAGACCTGTCAAAATTCAAATGTAGTGTCGCACTTGTAGAAAAAGATAATGATGTTGCCAATGAGGCAACCAGCGCTAACAGCGCCATCATCCATTCGGGTCATGATCCGAAGGAAGGTACGCTGAAAGCCAAGTTGAACGTGCGCGGAAATGCTCTTTATGAGAATCTTTGTAAAGAACTGAAAGTCGATTTCGAGCGTAACGGAGCTTTTGTCGTTGCGGTGGCGGAAGATGAACTTCCGCAATTGGAGTTTCTTTACAAGCAGGCGTTGTCACGCAATATTCCGGCGTCGATCATCTCTGCTCAGGAAGCTCATGCAAAGGAGCCTAATTTAAGTGATTCCGTGATTGCCGCCCTTGACTTGCCTTCAACCGGGATCGTATCTCCGTGGGAGGTAGCGATCGCTGCAGTCGAAGATGCCTGCAACAATGGCGTCGAACTGTTTTTGGGAAATAAAGTTGAGTCCATCGAGAAAAAATCTGATCATTTTGTTGTTAAGACTACCAAAGGCGAGTTTTTAAGTAAGTTCGTCATCAATGCAGCCGGTGTTTATGCCGATGATATTTACAATTTGGTCAGTGACAAGAAACTCTTCACAATCACTCCCCGTCGCGGTGAGTATTACGTCCTTGACAAACAGACGACTCCGTTTGTCGAGCGGACCATCTTCCCTATCCCTTCGGAGAAAGGCAAAGGTGTTTTAGTCGCAAAAACCATTCATCACAATGTCATATTAGGTCCTAACTCGGAGGTTATTGAGGATAAGGAAGGAAAAGACAATACTCAGGAAGCTTTGGATTATATCCGTAAGGAAACCTTTAAAACTCTGAAAAATATTCCGTTGAATCAAGTGATCCGTACATATACCGGATTACGCCCGACCGGTTCAACCCATGATTTCATCATTGAAGAAGCATCGGATGTTGAGCAGTTCATCAATGTCGCAGCCATCGAGTCTCCGGGCTTGGCAAGTGCACCGGCCATCAGTGAATATGTGTTAAATGAAATCATTTCCAAAAAGTTTGAATTAATACCTAAGGATTCTCGCATCGAACGCCGTCCGTGGATCATCATCAATCGGATGAACTATGATGAAAAGCATGCTTTGGTTCAAAAAGATCCGGCATTTGCGCAAATGATTTGCCGTTGCGAGCATATCAGCGAAGGTGAAATCGTCGATATCATTCACAGAAATGCAGGAGCTCATACTGTTAAAGCCGTGAAGCGTCGTGTACGTCCGGGAGCCGGCCGTTGCCAAGGCGGTTTTTGTGAACCGAAAGTCGTGGCCATATTAGCAAGAGAACTGAATAAATCCCCTCTGGACATCCTGTTGGACAGCGATGATTCAAAGTTACTGGTTGGAAAGACAAAGGAGTAAGGCGATGAGAACGTACGATTTAGTAGTGATCGGTGGCGGCAGCGCCGGTTTGGCAAGTGCATTAAGTGCTTATGAACAAGGCATTCGGGATATTCTGATTCTTGAAAGAGATAAGGAATTGGGAGGTATTTTACAGCAGTGCATTCATAACGGATTTGGTTTGATTGAGTTTAAAGAAGAACTGGCCGGACCGGCGTATGCAGAGCGTTTTGTCGATTTGATTGAAAGCAATGGAATTCAGTATAAGCTCAATGCGATGGTCACCCATATGTCCAATGACAAGGTGATCGAATATGTCACTCCTGCTGAAGGGTATGTGACTATTAAAGCCAAAGCTATTATCTTAGCGATGGGTTGTCGTGAACGTACCCGCGGAGCCATTGCGATTCCGGGTTATCGTCCGGCAGGCATTTGGAGTGCCGGGACAGCTCAGCGTTATTTGAATATGGAAGGATATCTTGTCGGTAAGAAAGTATTTATTCTTGGCAGTGGTGACATAGGCCTGATCATGGCCCGTCGTATGATCCTTGAAGGGGCTGAAGTCTTGGGTGTTGCGGAAATCATGCCGTACTCCAACGGATTACCGCGAAATATCAAGCAATGTCTGATCGACTTTGACATCCCCCTGTTTTTAAGTCATACGATTACCCGAATTGAAGGTTTGGATCGTGTTACTCAGGTGGAGGTCAGTCAGGTTGATGAAAACTTCCGCGCAATTAAGGGCACTGAAAAATATTTTGATGTAGATACTGTCTTATTCTCTGTCGGTTTGATTCCGGAAAATGCGTTAAGTGAAGAAGCTGATGTTGAAATTCACCCTCGTACGCGCGGTCCGATTGTCAATGAATCTTATCAGACCAGTGTCGATGGTATATTCGCCTGTGGCAATGTCCTGCATGTTCATGACTTGGTAGATTTTGTCTCGCTGGAAGGACGCAAAGCCGGAATTGCGGCTGCACGCTATCTGAAGGATGAATTGAAGCCGGGTGATACATTTGACTGTGTTGCCAAAGACGGTATCGGCTATATCGTCCCTCACAAAGTCAATGTGGAAAATGTCGAGAAGAGCTTAGAGTGTATGTTCAGAGTGACTAAAAATGTCAAGAATGTCGCTTTGACGATTAAAAAGGACGGGGAAGTCTTAAGAACCGTCAAGAAACGTCACTTAGCTCCGGCTGAAATGGAAAAGATTATTTTAAGTAAAGCTGATTTGCTGGGATGCAAAGAGTCCATCAGCATCGAAATCACGGAGGTGTAACATGAGTCAAAAAGATATGGTATGTATCGTTTGTCCGATGAGTTGTAAAGTTTCGTTTGATATAAACCCGGATGGTTCGATTACGAAGGTCGAAGGTCATTCATGCCCGCGCGGTGAGAATTATGTTAAAAAAGAAATGACAAATCCTACGCGCATGCTTACTTCTACGATCAAGATCGAAGGTGCGTTTTATGATCGATTACCGGTTATCACATCATCGGATATTCCGAAAAGCAAAATTTTTGAGGTTATGAAAGAAATCAACAACACAGTGGTTAAAGCCCCTGTGAAACTGAAAGATGTTTTGATTGAGAATGTCTGCGGATTAGGAGTCAACATTATTGCATCAAGGAGTATGAAAGCCGCAGAGGATAAGTAGTTTTATTGAGAAGAGGTATTGAGAAAGGGGGTTGGCTTTTTGGAGAAGAATATTCGATTACTGATCATTGATGACGATTGCGATATGTGTGATAAATTGAGATACTATCTTGAACCGCATAAGAACATTCAAGTCGTTGGTGTCGCCTACAACGGAATTGACGGTCTGGATAAGTTGCGAAAGTTACGGCCGGATGTTATTCTGCTAGATATGATCATGCCTCAGATTGACGGACTCGGTTTTTTAGAGAGAGCTAATGCAGAAAAGCTGCTCGAGAATACAAAAGTAATCATGAGCAGTGAATTAAGTCAGGAAAGCATTGTCAAGTATGCCTTTCATCTTGGTGCATCGTTCTATATGCTTAAACCTTATTCCTTTGAATATTTGGCACATCGGATCACCAATATTTCGTTTAGGGAAGGATTCTCAAATATCACAGACTCAAAGAATGGTCTAACGGTAGCTAAGGCTTCAGACCTAAACAGTATCGTATCAAAATTTCTGATTGACAGCGGATTACCTCCTCATACATTAGGTTATAAATACTTCAATCTTGCCATCAATCACCTGCTTCATGAGAATACAACCGTGTTCTCAATCACCAAGAATATTTACCCTTATGTAGCTTCTCACTATGGAACCAGCAGTGCCAATGTGGATAAGGCTATGCGCCACAGTTTATCATTGGCCTATGGAGAAAATAATAAAACTCTTCAAGGTTTCCTGCAGGAGATGAATTACCGTGATCTGGGCAAGCGTCCTTCAAACTCCGAATATATCAACCTGGTATTGGAGAAGATCAGACAAGATTTGATTACACTGAACTAGCACGCGAAAGCGTGCTTTTTAATACAAACAGAGAAAAGCACGGACGATGGAATCCGTGCTTTTCAAGATGGGGTGATTTCGGAGGGTTTGTATTAGAATTGGCGAGTTGCGTTAACAGCTCTGACCCAACCTGCGTACAAGTCTTCGCGTTTTTCAGCAGGCATAACCGGTTCAAAACGATGATCGAGTTTCCAGTTGTGGGTAACTTCGTTTTTGTCTTTCCAGAATCCTACTGCCAAACCGGACAGGAATGCTGCACCCAAAGCGGTGGTTTCTTGAACGACCGGACGTTCTACCGGTACGCCTAAGATATCACTTTGGAATTGCATCAGTAAGTTGTTCTTAACGGCACCGCCGTCAACTTTCAATGCAGCAAGCTTAATGCCCGAGTCGATTTCCATAGCTTGCAGAATATCGCGAGTTTGGTAATCGATTGCTTCCAATGTTGCACGAACGAAATGTTCTTTCGTTGTACCACGTGTTAATCCAAATACTGCACCGCGAGCTTTGTCATCCCAATACGGAGCGCCCAAGCCTACAAATGCCGGAACAACGTATACGCCGTCGGTCGATTCAACATGTTTTGCCAGTTCTTCCGATTCCGGAGCTGTTCTGACCATGCGTAAGCCGTCACGTAACCATTGTACTGCACTACCAGCGATGAAGATTGAACCTTCTAATGCATATTCAACGATACCGTCGAGTCCCCAAGCAATCGTGGTAACCAAGCCGTTTTTGCTCGGAACCGGTTTTGTACCTGTGTTCATCAACATAAAGCATCCTGTACCATAAGTGTTCTTAGCCATACCAGGTTGGAAGCAAGCTTGTCCAAACAGAGCGGCTTGTTGGTCACCGGCGATACCGGAAATCGGAACTTCCTGACCGAAGAAATGATAAGGAGCGGTTTTGCCGTATACATAACTCGAAGGCAGAACTTCCGGCAATAATGCTTTCGGAACGTTCAGGATCGATAATAATTCAGCATCCCATTTCAATTCATAGATATTGTACATCAATGTTCTGGAAGCATTGGAATAGTCGGTAACGTGTGCTGCTCCGCCTGTTAATTTCCAAACCAACCATGTGTCGATTGTACCGAACAACAATTCGCCTTTTTCTGCTCTTTCGCGGCTGCCTTCAACATGATCCAAAATCCATTTCACTTTGGTTCCGGAGAAGTAAGCATCGACGACCAAACCGGTTTTGTTACGGAACAAATCAGCTTTACCAGCAGCTTTGATTTCGTCGCAAATCGGAACTGTCTGGCGGGATTGCCAAACGATAGCATTGTAAATCGGTAAACCAGTTTTCTTATCCCAAACAACGGTAGTTTCACGTTGGTTGGTGATACCGATACTGGCAATTTGTTCAGGTTTGATACCTGTGGTAATGAATACTTCAGATAAAACGGCCAATACGCTGGTCCAAATTTCGGTTGCATTGTGTTCAACCCAACCCGGTTTCGGGAAAATCTGTGTGAACTCTTTTTGAGCTACGCCAACGATGTTGGTCTTTTGATCGAAAATAATGGCACGGGAACTCGTTGTCCCCTGATCAATTGCCAATACGAATTTTTCCATAATTGTCCTCCTTTATTAGACTCTTATAAGAAGAATGATAAGATTAACCCACCTAATACACCACCGACGATTGCAGCGAGGATATTAGGAACAGCTTTGCCGAATTTACCGCCGCTAACAGTAGAAGCAACGATTAAACCAACACCGGCAGCAAGCCCCATATCAACCCAAGAACCACCGGATTGCGTGATCATGCCGACACCATGGTTGATGGTCCAAGTTGTACCAACAACAAACAGTGCAGCCATCCATCCGCCGAATGTGCCAAAGTTTTCAACTAATTTACCCCAAAGAAGCCAAATCAAGAACGGGAACAAGAAACCACCGAATACGGTTGCGACCATTGCAGGCAATGTTGGGAATGTCATTATGCTTTACCTCCTTTAGCCATATCAGCACTTACTTTAGCAGCTGCAAAGCCTCCTAAAGATGCTCCGAGAGCAACTAACAACATCGTAGGAACAGCAGCCATAAATGTTGCCACGCCATCATACAAGAATACATCGCGGAAAATACCTACTAATGCAATACCTAACCCCATGTCAACAAACGTGGAGCCCTCTTCGTGGTAAATTAAACCAAGGAAATGGTTCATGAACCACATTGGTCCGATGATAGCAAATGCTGCCAACCAACCGCCGATAATGCCGAAGGATTCGACTTGAACGAAAGGTCCCCAAACGGACATAACGATCATACCAGCTATCATGTACCCAAGTACACCTCTGATAAACTTCATATTCTTTCTTCCTTTCTTAGCTTTCGCCTATCTTGACCGCGCCGACTCCCAGAAACCAATCATTGCCATCGTTGATCATTTTCAATGAATGGCTTCTATGCCCGGTTGCCGCCAACGGTTCAATCCAATTTCGGTCTCGGAAAATGAAACTGACTGCTTATTCATTCCCGATGTCTATAAAAACCCTACAGTCTCAGTATAAATGAAAGCGCTTAACATAACATATTTACAATTCGACAATTTACATACATATGGTGTCGAAAATGAATTATTTCACAAAGAGCCTATTTCAGTGCATCCGCAACCGCCAGTTTTAACACCTGACTGCTGTAAGTAGCCCCACTGATCACATCAACATCCAATGACTGCACTTCAATGATCTTGAGAATAATCAACTCACCGCTGCTCCCCTGACCATGGCGATGTTCAAGAATGCTGATCGATTCGATTCTATGATTTCTGACCGTTACCTCAACCTTTGCAGATACCGGAAACACACGGTATGAACCTATATATTGGCCGTTTTCTTTTATGGTTAAATCCGGGGTCTCTACTATCCTTGTAACCAATCCCTCAAGATTTGACTGTATATACACATATGAAATGATTCCTGCAATGAGCAGACAACCCATGGCAATCAACAACCCTCTGGTCCAAATTTTCATCATCAGACCAGACTGCGGACAAACTCACTGATCTGATTTTCTCTTTCTTTGCTTGCCCAGTTGATCACAGCCTTTTTGCCGATGACCGCACCTTTTTCTTTTACCAATGCAACCATTCTGTTTAGTGCACCTGTGCCACCGGTCCATTGAAAAGGCAGCTGTTTTGTCACAAAACAACTGACCGGTTTCCCTTGTAAAGATTCGACCTGCTGAAGATATCTGATCATCGCCGGGGCTAACGAAAACGCCCGTACAGGCGAACCGAAAACAACCTTATCATACGGTGCTACGGACTCTGTATTACCTAGTTCAATCTCTGTCTTGCTGGGCTGATCATTGATGACATTTACACGGATCAATCGGACCTCATGTTGCTGATTCTTAAGAAATTCTACGATTTTCTGCCCTACCGAAAAAGTATTTCCTGTGTAGGAGTATATGACAACCGCAATTTTCATAAGTTCCTCCATATTCTGCTAGTTATAGATTACACTCTTTTCATCCCCTTTTCAAGCAATTAAAGCAATTGTGACAGAATATACACATAGAAGAAAAATGCTGAAAATATGACTGAAAACGCAACCTGTTCTTTCAGATTTTTGAGTGGATGTAAGTACAGATTTACAGACTAAACAGCCTGATTTTTTGCCTTTTTTGACGATTTGTGAGTAATAAATTGCATTTTTGTGACATTTCATGTCAAAACGATCGAAAAATCATTGTTTAACTCTTTTCTTTATTAGTATTCTATGTTAATATTTTTTCACGAAGAACAACTTAATGAAAAGGCAAACTGTCCGAAAGGTCAGGACGCAAAGCTATAGGGCCTTCCCCATCCGGGATGGCAGCCAGTTTCCACGATGGCGTTCTTTTTTGATTTTATCCGCATCGTCTGTTTGTTGAACATTTTACTGATAAAGGCAAACTATCTGAAAAGATAGGACGCAAAGCTATAGGGCCTTCCCCATCCGGGATGGCAGCCAGTTTCCAAAGAGATTGTTCTTTTTCTTACCAAGAACCATCTCCCAAGAATACTGAACAATTTACTGATAACGGCAAACTATCCGAAAGGATAGGACGCAAAGCTATAGGGCCTTCCCCATTCGGGATGGCAGCCAGTTTCCAAAGGAAGTGTTCTTTCTTTCAGAACACGGGAGGATCACCATGTTTAAGAAAATCATCGCCGGACTGACAGTACTGATCATGATTTCCGCAATCACCATTGTATTCGCTCAGCCGAATACAATAGCCAAGGAAAGTGAAAGAAGCAATCTTTTGGTTGTTCAAACCCAAAGGACGGAAGAAGTCAAACCGGATACCGCTGTCGCTCAGCTTTCTTATCTTCAACTCTTTGCATCACGAAGCGAACTGACCGTCGGTGACACGATTCAAATGAACGTCAGCGCAAATATTCCTTCATTGTTACCCCAAGATTTGGTTTACAGTGTGGATACCTTAAATGCAACCATCGATCAGGATGGCTATCTGCTGGCTTTGACAGCCGGAGAAGCTACGGTCAAAGTTGCCAGCGCATCGGCGAAACTGGAAGCCTCCTTCACATTTGTGATTTCTGATGCTATCGTTGAAGAAGAGCCGGCTGTTGCAAAAACGATCGAAACCAAAATTTCAACGCCTGCTCCGACACCGACGCCCGCCCCGACTCCAACCCCGACTCCGGTTGCAACTGTTTCCGTATCTTCTGTTTCCCTACAATCGTCCGTTACTTCCCTGTTTATCAATAAAACCGTCGGCTTAAGCGTTTCAGTGAGCCCTGCCAATGCCACCGATAAGACCGTTACGTTTAAAACATCGAATGCCGAAATCGCTACCGTCTCTTCTACAGGTTCAGTTACCGCAAAATCCAGCGGAGATGTAACGATCACTGTAACGACCAATGACGGGAAATTCAGCGATTCCGTTACCATCACTGTAAAATCTGCTGTTTCTTCAGTCCCGGAATCTGACTGGAAACTTGAAGTTGCCCGCTTGACCAATATCGAACGTGAGAAAGCCGGCGTTTCCATTCTGAAGTACAACGATTATATTGCTGCCGGAGCACAAATCCGCTCCGAAGAACTGCTTACTTCTTTCTCACACACCCGCCCCGATGGCAGCCGTTTCTTCACAGTATTCGATGATCCGGATTTCTCCTATCGTTATATCGGTGAAAACCTGGCTTTGGGATACAAGAGCCCTGCGGAAGTCGTTGCAGCGTGGATGAAGTCCGACGGACATCGTGCCAACTTGCTTAGCGATAAGTATTCCGATATCGGCATCGGTATCACCAAGAGTGAGTCCGGCCGTTATCACTGGGCCCAAATATTCTATAAAGGAAAATAGTTCGAATCAGACCGGAAAACTCCGGTTTTTTTCTGCCTTTTCAATACCACCAATCCGTGATATGCTTTTTTTATCAAAAAGGAGAAATGTTATGCTCACCATTGCATTCATCGGATTTGGTAACAGTGTCATACGATATCATCTGCCCTACATCCGCCATCGCAGTCACATCAAAATCAAGAGTGTCTACCGCCGTCCGGAAGATCGAAGTGATCCTAAGGAACGTCAGCGCGAGAAACTGTATCCGGATTATGTATTTACCGAAAATCTGGATGATATTCTGTCGGATAAGGACATTAACTGTGTCGTCATCAATACACCGGATGCCACTCATGTCCATTATGCCAAGCTTGTGCTCAATGCCGGGAAGCATGTGCTGGTTGAAAAACCGTTTGCTCCGACTGAGAAAGAGGCCAAAGAGGTCTTTGACTTAGCCAAAGAAAAAGGATTGATCTGTTATGTCAACCATAACCGCCGATATGATGCGGATTTCTTAACGCTTAAGAAAGTACTTGACAGTGGCAAACTGGGAGATATTATTGAAATCGAGTCCCACTATGACTACTATAAACCGTATGATCCCATCAAAAACGGTCCTCGTGAAAAAGGCTGGTTCATTTACAGTTTAGGTGTTCATAATTTTGATCAGATCGTTTCGCTTTTCGGAGCTCCTCAGCGCGTGGTTTATGATGTGCGCAGTTTAACGGCCGATGGTGCAGAGGATTACTTTGACTTACAATTCTGTTATGGAAACATGAAAGTATCTGTGGCATCCAGCTTATTTGTATCGATCGATTATCCGCGTTTCTTGGTTCATGGGACCAAGGGATCATTCACCAAGCAATCCCAAGGGCATTTGTCCGCGGTTAAGTCAGCAGAACCGATCCATGCTTCCTTTCAGGTTGAAGATGAGGCAAAATGGGGAACCCTGAGCTATGTCAATGATCAAGGCGAACACATCATTGAAAAGGTAAGATCGGAAGTGACGGATTACGGTCGTCTGTATGATGATCTGCATGATATCATTCTTGAAGGAAAACCAAAAATCGTTAAAGACGAACAGGTTCTTGCGGTGCTGTCCATCCTTGAAGCAGCGAAAGAAAACTTACGTTAAGCAAAAGATTGCCGAGGCAATCTTTTCATTTGCATTAATTGTGTAATTTAAGTAAATGATCCATGATTATCCAAAGATTATGGCTAAACAAAGTGACGAGAATACGATGACACCGTTTAGAACATTGTGGGCCAGCATGGCACCGAAAACACTCTTGGTTTTGATAAACAGATATGTGTAAAAACTGCCAAAAATTACAACGGTCAACAGCTGTAAAACATTATAAGAGATGATCTGAAACGGTGAAAGAGTGTAAACGATGTGTCCGATGATAAAAGCAATCATCGAAGTTAATGCCGAATATGCGATGGCTGCCTTATCAGAAAATCCTAAACGTTTGCCTAAAAGCAATAATCCGCCCATCAATAAGGCTCTGTACAGCAGCTCTTCACTGGTGCCGGACAAAAGGATTTGAAACAAGAAATATCCGACATAGTTCTTTATGGTCAGTTCAAAGGAAAAGAGATTATTTATCGGTGATTGCACCATGATCGCATAACCGATACCAAACTGAATCACAAACCACAGTAGCGCAAACTGACCCACCCGTTTGATGGAGTATCGCCACTGATTCAGATTCAATCCCATGGCAGAAGGCTTCTCAGAGTTGACCCGAGCAATCAATATGATCAGTGCCAATGCAATCAACCCTTGGAATATGTGGTGCAATGTAATATACAAAAAAGAGTTGCCTTTATCTGCAAAAGCTAATATCGGATAAATTTGATCAGTCAGAAGAAAGCTGTACTTACTGATAGATTCCACAGCAATAATCATAAGCAGACCAATCGTCAAATATAACAGTTTTTTAATCATACTATACTTTCCATAAATTTTTAATATTTTATTTAATATTACACAGGTAAGATTCAGTTTTTGTACGACACGATCCGATACTGATACCCCTCATCCAGATACTCAACCGCCAATTCTGTGAATCGTCCTTTCAGATAACCGACCATCGTCTTGATTCCGGGAATTTCACTGACCGAATGATGAACCAAGATCAGCGGGATGCCTCGGTCGATGCAAAACTGACCGGCAATCCAATTGTTGCTTCCGTCATCGCTCAAAACGACACACTCAACGTTCTTGCGGACAAGAGCAAACACATCCGTGGCAGCCCCGGTTCCGATTCCAAGAGATTGAACGCTTCGATTCAAATCCCCGACGACCTCAACATACGACTGTCCGTGAGGTGCAAGTGCTTGAGCAATTTTCTTTGCAATCGCTTCAACGGTCATGGGTTCAAAATGTGCGAATGAATTATAGGATCGCAGTTCCCTTTGATCAAACGGCAATCCGATGATTGAGTTCCAGATATCAGACACACCGACATCCGGCTTCATATCCCAGACATCGTGACAGCGATATACACAGATGCCATGCTTTTTTAGCAGATCCTCTTTGACTTTTCTGGCCTCAAGCAGTTCTTTGGGCAACATCGTCCCCTCTTCATAAAAACAGTTTTCATGCGAAATGATAAAGTTGATGCCCTGTCGGATGGCCTGTTCGATAGCCGGCAGCGTTGCCACCCAACACACACCGACCTTGTTTACCTCTTGATCGGCATCGCCAAACAAGACGACATCGCGAGTATAATTGAAGTCCACCCACTCGGCATTTTCATTTAAAAAAGAAATGATTTCATTGATCTTCATCGGGTTTCTCCTTATCAGCTTGAGATCATATTTCTCTGATGCTAAGTATAACACATTCAATATATAAGATAATCACGAAAAAAGGAACTATTCTTGAGACAGTTCCTTAAGAAATTCTTCCAGACGGTTCATGGCTTCCATGATGTGTTTCAGCGAAAATGAATATGAAATGCGGATGAACCCTTCCCCGCAATCCCCAAAGGCATTGCCCGGTATGACCGCCACTTGCTTTTGTTTTAGCAGACGCTCACAAAATTCTTCACTTGTCAGTCCGGTCGACCGTATGTTGGGAAAAACATAGAACGCCCCCTGCGGCTGATAACACGACAGTCCCATTTTGTTTAACCGGTCGACAAGATATCGGCGGCGCATATTGTACTCACTGCGCATCGTATCAATATCCGATGCCCCATTGACCAAAGCCTCGATGCCCGCAAACTGCGATACGGTCGGTGCGCACATGATGGCGTACTGATGGTATTTGGTCATCGCGGTAATTATTGACTCCGGAGCACAGGCATAACCGATGCGCCACCCCGTCATCGCAAAGGCCTTGGAAAAGCCGGAAGTCACGATCGTTCGCTCGCGCATGCCTTCAATGCTGGCAATCGATACATGACTGATGTCGGTATAATTGAGTTCCGCATAAATCTCATCGCTGAGCACCAGCATGTCCGTGGTCCGGATGACTTCGGCAATGGCTTCAAGATCTTCCTTTTCCATGATCGCACCGGTCGGATTGCACGGATACGGCAAGATCAGCAACCGGGTTTTATCGGTGATTTTCTCTTTCAGCTGCTCGGGCTTCAATCGAAATCCGTCTTCTTCAAACGTTTCGATGATGACCGGTACAGCCCCGGCCATATAGACCATCGGCTCATAGACCAGATAGCTGGGCTGAACAATCAGCACCTCATCCCCGGGATTCAGTAAGGTCCGATAGACCATTTCGATAGCCTCTGATGAACCGACTGTTACCAGAATTTCGGTTTTGGGCTGATAGGTGACATCAAAGCGGCGCTGCATATAATCCGCAATCTCCTGCCGCAATGCCAACAGACCGCGCACCGGCGAATAAAAGGTCTTCCCTTGCTCCAATGCGGCAATGCCGGCCTGACGGATATGCCAGGGCGTCTGAAAATCCGGTTCACCGACACTGAGCGAAATGATTTCTTTATATTCATTGGCAATTTCAAGAAACTTGCCGACGACCGAAGGTTTGACGTTTTTTAAGTGCTGATTAAAGATGACTTTCGGATCCATCACAGCACCATGTTGCGCGGATCGCGGACATCTTTCTCATCAAGGATGACACCGTTCTGTTTGTAGCGCTGTAAGACAAATCGCGTCGATGTCGAAAGGATCGAATCAAGGGTCGACAGACGCTTTGCAACGAAGTTGGCAACCTCCTGCATGGTATTGCCCTTGACAAACACGGCCAGATCATAGTTTCCGGCCATCAGATAAACGCTTTCGACTTCCTCAAGCAACATGACGCGATCGGCGATTTCCTGAAAGCCATGCTCAGCTTTGGGCATGACCTTGCATTCAATTAAGGCCAAAACCGGAACCTGAGGCAGCTTCTCGTAATTGATGATGGCCTGATAGCCTTTGATGATTCCGTCATTCTCCAACTTCTCGACGATCGTTTCAACTTCACTCTCTGATTTGCCCAGCAAAACCGCAATTTCCTTGTGGCTGAGCTTCGCATTCTGCATCAGCAGTTTCAGTACGTCTTCCATGAGTTTACCTCCGTGTTTTTATTAATGATACGTGAACTTTCGGCTTTTTTCAATGTATTTTCAAAAGAGTTTCAACTGTTGTTCACCGAATCCCGACTGATAGTCGCGAATGATGTCGCTCATCCCTGTCATTATCCCCAGCCGTCGGCACTCCTGATTGAAAAGCGCAGATAACCCATACGCACGTGGTGACTCACACACATACTTATCCCCGTACGCCCGGATATATTTCTCTTTCAATCCCGGAAAATGCCGGTCCAACTGCTCGTAGTAATAGTCCCGCTGATTCTGACGCAGTGTCACCCCAAAGGTCGGATAAATGTAGCGCACACCACACGACTTTGCTTGCGAGATGATTGCACGGATGTTTTCAGGGGTATCATTGATCCATGGCAAGATCGGCATCATCAAAATCCCGGTCGGAATATTGGCTGCTGAGAGTTTCCTTAATGTCTCAAAGCGCTGTGATGGCTTGCTTGAAAACGGCTCGATCAGCGCTGCCAAAGCGTCATCCGCCGTCGTGACCGTCATTAAACCCAGCACCGGTGAGTGCTGATGAATCCTGACCAGCAAATCGATATCGCGCTCGATCAGAGAGCTTTTCGTCGTCAGTGAGACTCCGAATCGATACTTATCGATCAGTTCTAAAGAGCCGCGGGTCAGCTGAGCAAACGCTTCCTGAGGGTTGTAAGGATCGCTCATCGCACCGCTGCCGATCACGCCTTTTTTGCGTTTGCTTTTGAGCTCTTTTTCCAAGATAGTCAAGGCATTTTCTTTCGCCCTGACCACATCGAAATTCTCAATACGGTAACAGTCACTGCGCGAGTCACAGTAAATACAGCCGTGCGAGCAGCCTTTGTAAATGTTCAGGTTGTAATGATGGCCGAACCAATCCGAATCGGACCGGTAGGCCGATAACAGCGTTTTTGCTTTGATTTCTTCCATACATCTCTCTCTTACCTTCAATATTACCACCACTTCTTCTTATGTGACAGAGTCATTTGCGCTATAATAAGTTTACAGGGGTGATTTGATGAAGAAACCGATGAGATATGTTTACGGACCCATCCCTTCACGGCGCTTGGGACAGTCCTTGGGCATCAGTCCGATACCGAAGAAAGCCTGCAATTATGCCTGTGTGTACTGTATGCTGGGTCCGACCGATAAAATGACCAACACACCGCAAATGTTTATGCCCGTCGAAGATATACTGGCGGAGTTCGATCAGGTACTTGCGTCCGGTATCCCCTTTGATGCTGTCACCTTTGCGGGGGATGGTGAGCCCACGCTGTATGCGGGATTAAAACCTCTGATCCTTGAATTGAAGAAACGGACAAAAAAGCCGATCGTACTGATTACCAACGGTGCATTGCTTTATGATCCGGAAGTGTATGACACCTGCATGGAAGCAGATATCGTCATGCCTTCGGTCAACGGGTATGATGAGCGTACCTTTAAGCTGATCAACCGGCCTCATGGCGATATCGGCTTTGAAAAGGTTACTTTAGCCCTGAAGAAGTTTAGCCGTGAGTATCCGGGATTGTTATGGCTGGAGCTGATGCTGATCAAAGGCGTCAACGACTCGACGGAAGACCTGATAAAATATGAAGAGTTTCTCCATCAGTTTCACTATGACCGACTGTACATCAATACACCCATCCGACCGCCGGTTGAAAGTTTTGCGCAGATGGTCACTCATGAGAAGATGCTAGAAGCTATGGACATCCTCAAAGGCATCGGCATTGAGGACGGATATGAAAACGGGTATGCCAGCGATATCACCGATGATTTGGAGGCGATTCTGACCATTACGCAGCGCCATCCGATGAATCAGCATGAGATCGAGCATTTTCTGAAAAAGCGCAACAATCCCAACGCCGAGAATATTTTCCGGCTGTTGCGCAGTCATCCGAAAATCAAAATCATTCACTACCGCGGCATCGATACCTACCGCATCAAATAAAAAAGTGCCGAAGCACTTACATCAGTAATCCCAACAACGCTCCGCCGACAATCAAGTAGGTGGAGTTTATTTTGTATTTGATCAGCAAAATCGCACTGATTACAAAGATCAGCCCTGCCTGCCATGAAACCAGCGTAGCCACCCCCAGTTTCACCGTGACCGCGGCCATCAAAGCAATGGAAGCAGCGTTGATACCGTCGAGCAGTGTCGAGAGTTTCTCGTTGTTGCGAAGCTTGTCAAACAGCGGAAACACAAAGCCGACCAACAGAAACGACGGCAGGAAAATGCCGACGGTCGCGCCTATCGCTCCGGGAAAACCGGCGATCAGATAGCCGATGAAGGTGGCGGTCGTAAAGACCGGGCCGGGAGTAAACTGGCCGACGGCCACGGCATCGAGCAGCTGCTGATTGCTGATGGCACCATAACCCAAAACGAATTCGGTTTCCAAAAAGGAAAGCAGGACGTAACCGCTGCCATACAAGACCGAGCCGATCTTCAAGAATACCAAAAAGACCAGAAAGGCGGACATCGGTTCAACCATCAACAATTTTCCTTTCTTTAGCTGTCTGATAGCAAACATAGCAAACGCAGCCATGATCAATAATGGGATTTCAGTGATGCCTGTCATAGACAAAGCAAACACCGTGATAAAGAGTGCGGCAATTTGCCAGTTTTTTAAGACAGTTTTCGACAGGCGGTAAAGCGCCTGTAATACGACCGCCAGGATGACCGGTTTGACCCCGTCAAACAACGAGGCAACCGCCGGTATTGCACCGTAGTTAACATAAATATATGCGAAGATCAGCACGATGGCTACAGCCGGCAGAATAAAGCTCAATCCGGCGATCAACAGTCCTGCCACCCCGCCGCGGTGATATCCCATCAGAATGGCCATCTCGGTCGAGTTGGGTCCGGGGATCAGGCTGGTAAAGCCAAACATTTCGATGAACCGCTCTTTGCTCAGCCACTTGCGCTTGGTCACTACTTCATCTTCCATCATGGCCACATGTGCAGCCGGACCGCCAAAAGCAAAGATGCCTAATTTCAGAAATACCGAAAATATTTCTTTATATACACTTCGTTCCGTTTTGTTTTCGTTCATAAATCCTCCGTTATTCACTGCTCATTCGTCTGTCTTTTCCAAATATAACAAAAATCAGGGTTCCGAGCAGTCCAAATGCACTTGCGGTAAGAAAGTTGGTTTGCGGTGAAATCGTCCAAAGTGCTGCACTGGACAGAGCAGCCATCGAAACAACGACATCGCGCAGCAAGTAATATGTTCCAAAGGTCGTGGCTTTGGACCCTTCATCTGCCAGTTTGACGATCAGCGCTTTGCGGGTCGGTTCTCCAAATTCCTTCAGTCCCCGGATGACAAAGGCCAGTGTCAGCATGGGCATGCCGGTAGAGAATAAGAGAAACACCGGGAAAAGAGTGAAGAAGCCAAAGGTGATGGCGACAATGGTTTTGTTTGATATCTTCTCCGATAGATAGGCCACCGGGATATAGATGATCATCGCTACGGCCATTTCGATCATGGTCAGAAAACTGAAGCTGACTGCGGATTGTCCGTTGGTTTGAATGATCCAGACAACGACAAAGGCATAGGGGATCTGCTCAGCAAAGCGGATCAGAATATCACTTAACAATAGGGTTTTGAGTTCCTTGGGCATTTGTCTGAGAGTGGCCCATAGGTTTCCGGTCTTCTCAGATGTCGGCGGTCGGTCCTCGATGAACCAGCCGATAAACAGCAGGGATATCAGCGCAAAGATCAGTGCGACCGCAAAGGCGATGCGGGCACCGGTCAGGATTCCGTACATTTCGATCAGGATACCGCCAAACAGCGGTCCTAAGGCCATCGGGATGCGTCGGATCAGGGAATGCATGGCTACGCCCATCGTCTGCTTCTCTTTTTTCAGGGTCGAAGATACCAAGGACAAAATGGCGGGCAAGGACAGGGCTGTCCATGAGATAAAGAAAACAGCACCGATCAGCACGGCATGCCAGCTTGGAAAAAGGATAATGATCAGATACCCGATCATCGAGATGACCGTAAATATGACTAGTGCCCGTTTATATCCGACTTTATCCGACACGACCCCGCCGATCCACGAGTATATGGCGCTCAGAAAATTGTCCATGGCATTGAGGAAGCCGACCGCATAGACCGAACCGCCGATGGCAAGCAGGTATATCGGCAAAAACCGTTCTCCCATTTTCTCACCCATGCCCAACAGGATTGCCATGATCAGCATCGCACCGATACTGCGGTTAAGACCGAGAAACCGGGCAGTTTTTTTCAGTCGTTCATTCATGGTCATCCTCCATGATTTCATCGGAAAGTTCCAGAAGATACTTTTTCAAATCCTTAAGCTCTTGCTCCCCCATTTCAGTGATAGAGTAATATTTACGTATCTTGCCCTCAACATTATGAGATGTTGAAACCAGATATCCCTCCTTCTTTAAATCATGCAATATCGGATACAAGGTGCCGTAGGACAGCTGATAGCCGTGATGGGCCAGTTCCTGAACCATCCAGCTGCCGTATACCGGCTCTTTTTGGGCATGGTGCAAAATGTGCATACAGATAAATCCGTGAAACAACCGCTTCTTGACATAATCACTCATGAGATCACAACCTTTCATATCGAAATGCGATATCGGTTAACGATATTATAGCACAGAAAAAAGATGTCTTCCGACATCTTTGCTCAATAAGTGATATAACGGTTGAGTTCTCCGGGCTTATCCGGATTTAGCCCCTGCTTAACGGCAAAATGATAGGCCACCAGCTGCATCAGCGTCACAAACAGGCTGCCGCGCAATTCATCCGAGAATTGCGGCACTTTGACATTGATGACACCGTCCCGATTGAAATCACGGCCGAACAAAACGATATTTGCTTTTTGGCGGATCATATCATCGATCAGAACGTCTTCCAACGCAATGTTCTGTGGGTTGAGCGAGGTCAGAAAAATCCAGCTGTCCGCATTGGCAGTCACGATCGGGCCGTGACGGTATTCCAGTGTCTGACAAAAAGAGGTCAGCCACTGAGCCATCTCGATCAGAATCAGCGATCCGGCGATGACCGCACCATACTGCACTCCGGAACCTAAAGTCACGATTTGGGGTTGATGCATCGCAAAGACTATGTTTTTTGCTTCCTGATCCAAACGGTCATAGATCGTTTCGGCTATGGCAAAAAACCTGTCAAACTCACCCAAATCTTCTTGTGTCAGGATCATGGCCATCAGCAGGATCGTCAGGTATATATTATTGAATGAGCGGCTTGAGCATACTGATTTCTCCTCGCTCCAAGGCAGATATATAGGCACATCGCTCAGTTTCATCAGCGGATTGTCCTCAAACATCGTGATCGAGAGTGTGCGATGATCAGGGTAGGCTTTCTTTAAGATATCCATAGCCCACAATGTTTCTTTGGTAAATCCGGATCGGGACGGTACGATAAACAGCGGTGAATCATAGAGATGTTTATAGTTATCTTCGCTCATCACGACATCGGCGGCTTTAAGCAAGGTGATTTTCTTGCCCAGTTTCTTCTGCATGATGGCCGCACCGGAAAGCGATGCCCAATAACTGGCACCGCAGCTGACAAAGACGATGTCATTGCGATCTAAAAACGTCGCATAGATCCACTCTTTGTTATTGGTGATGAAGTCAAATGTCTGTTTCATGGACTGATATCCGAAACGGATTTCCTGATAGCTTTGATATTTCATAGTAACCCTCCTGTGTTCAGTATAGAGGAAGTTTCCCAACATGGCAATTACAGGGATTGGAGTTGTTCGCGGATGTTTCCTTCAACTTTGCCGCCGTGATAACAGTAGAGCGTATCGATGTCCCACATGCTGAGCGAGCGGGCGGTTTTTCTTGCGAGCATACTGTCAAGATTGGATTTGGGATGGGCAATTTCAATGCGGCCGAACGAGCTGATCAGGGCATCGCCGGTGATCAGGGACCGACTTTCGATATGATAGATGCTGATATGTCCGGGCAGATGTCCGGGTGTATAGATGATTTGGATGCCCCCGCAGACATCGATGATCTCACGGTTGCTCACCCGGTGGTCGACATCCACGATTTCAACGGAGTTAAGGATATCGATCAGTTTCTGAATTTCGCCTTTGCGATGCTCTGATGCACTTGCATAGGCATGCTGAGCCAATTGCAGGCGGATGGCCATTTTCTCACCGCTGATATACTGGGCCTGAAGATGGGAGGCAACGATCGCTGCTGTGGGATAGGCCCGTTTGATCTCGGCCAGGGATCCCATATGGTCGATATCGTTGTGAGTGATGATGACTTGGGTCAGACGGTCAAGATCAATGCCCTGCTCGTTGGCAAGTTTGCGGATATTCGACAACTGTCCGGGATAACCGCAGTCGATCATGACCAGATCACGGTCATCGCTGATTAAAACCGGGTGCACCGTAAAGATACGTCCGTTGTGGTTGTAGTTTAGGTCGAGCATCGTAATTTCTGCCATGGCATTCTCCTGAAATCTTGCTTTATTGTAACATAAAAAATGGCAGCTGAAGCTGCCATATGTCACACAAGATCTCTATTTTACAATGTGGTTCTAAAATAAATGTTGGGGTGGAAAAATAAAAAAGGGACATAGAAAACAAATTCCTATACAATGAATCTGTCAAAACCACATTGAAAGGAAATGTCCCTATGTCCAACTCTGATGATATCATAAAGATTCTCGAACTGGAAGATGTCCAACTCATCAAAATTGAAACGGATGAGAACACTCACTCGATCTTCGTTGAAGTTCCTCGAAGAGACCATGAATGTCCTCATTGTCACACCCTGACGCGTGAGATCCATGACTACCGCTGGCAACGAATCTTGGATGTCCCGTTAGCCAGTAAACAAACCTATCTTATTTATCGCAAACGACGATATCGATGTCCGGACTGTGGAAAGCGATTCTTTGAGAAAAACACGTTTCTTCCCCGATATGCTCACACGACCAATCGATTGTTTCTTCGGATATCGCAACTTCTCCATTCGGTTCATTCTCAGAAGTCCATCGCCCAGCAGCTGTTCACCTCGTCTATGCGAGTACACCGAATCTTAGACTCGCTGATTCCCTCACTTCCGGTTCTTCCTCGGGTATTAGGCATCGATGAGTTTCGTGGCAACACTAATAAAACTAAATACCACTGTATTCTGACCGATATTGAAAGTGGACTGCCCATCGATATCCTGTCCAACCGCACCGAAGCCAGTCTGATTCAGCACTTTCGTAAATATCAGTACACCCAACAGCTCAAAAACGTCGAAATTATCGTCATTGACATGTGGTTACCTTACTTTACGGTCTTGCGCGAGATCTTCCCACAGGCCACAATCGTCATTGATCGTTTCCACATGGTACGACAGGCCATGTGGGCACTGGAAGGCGTTCGCAAGCGGATTCAGAAGCAGATGCCGGACACCCTGCGGATGTATTTCAAAAGAAGCCGGACCATTCTGTTGAAGCGATCGGACCGTCTGATCGTCAACGATTATGTGGATGAAGTTCGTCAACGCGATCGAATGCTTCAATTCTTTCCCGATTTGGCACAAGCTTACTGGCTCAAAGAAGAAATTCTACGAATGGTCAGCGATATCCATGATCTGCCCAACGCTCGAACCGCCTTGGATCAATGGATTCAGAAAGCAAAAGCTTCCCGCATCCCAGAAATGAAGAACGCGATACGCGCTTATCAAAACTGGCGGAAACCCATTCTCAACTCCTTCAGCTGCCCCTACTCCAACGGTGTCACGGAAGGATGCAATAACAAAATCAAAGTCATCAAACGCAACGCCTTTGGCCTTCGAAACTTCGACCGATTCAGAACCCGTATTCTCTTGTCCTTTCAATAAAAAAGGAACTCCTATGTGTAGGAATTCCTATTCATCTCATCGTCTATAGGGTGTTTACCCCAACATTTGACTTAGAGCCTACAATGTTTTTAAAAGCTTCGGCCTGTTGTTTGATACCGACTTCCGTCGCAAACCGCTCGATCGATGATGCCCCAAAGAACCCGTCTACGCCCTTGGTACGGGCAATGACATATTGGGCATCCTGCGGTTCGGCGATCGGACCGCCGTGACATAAAACCATGATGTCCGGATTGACCGCTTTGGCGGCATCACACAAAGCCTGAACGCGTTTGACCGCATCATCCAAGGTCAGAGCTGTTTTCGCACCGATCGTCCCTTTGGTCGTCAGTCCCATATGGGCAACGATGATATCCGCTCCGGCAGCGGCCATTTTCTTTGCCTGTTCTTCATCGAAGACATACGGAGTCGTCAGTAAGTCCAGTTCATGGGCTTTTTTGATCATCTCAACTTCCAAATCATAGCCCATGCCGGTTTCTTCGAGGTTCTGACGGAAAACACCGTCGATCAGTCCGACCGTCGGAAAGTTCTGAACGCCCGAGAATCCCTGTTCTTTGAGCTGTTTTAAGAATACTTCCATGATCCTAAAAGGATCGGTTCCGCAAACCCCGGCCAATACCGGAGTGTGTTTAACCACCGGCAATACTTCATGTCCCATTTCGACGACGATCGCATTGGCATCACCATACGATAACAGACCGGCCAATGAGCCGCGTCCGGCCATACGATAGCGTCCGGAATTATAAATAATGATCAGATCGACCCCGCCGGCCTCCCCGCTTTTTGCGGAAATTCCGGTACCGGCTCCGGCACCCAGAATGATTTTGCCTGAAGCAACTTCATTTCTCAACTTTGCGATGATCTCGCTGCGTTTGATTGCCATAGTTTCTCTCCTTATTTCTTCATCAGTTCGATCAGTTTCTTGGCTGCGGTAACTCCGAAAATCTCGGCGTTGATATCGCAGTCCATCTCGATAAGTTCGACTTTCGAGCGATCGATGTTGTTTCTCAGTGTCGCAAATAACACTTCATCTTCTTCTTTTCCGTAGAAAGGGGCTCCTTCGACATCGATCATCGATACGCCTTTCAGAGGCAAAAACAAAGCGGTTGGCGATTGAGCCATATTGAGTTTTTCGGCGATGATATTACCTAACTCACGGTTTTCCTCTACGGTCGTGCGCATCAGCGTGACCGTCGGATTATGTTTATAAAAGTTGCGTCCTTTGAATTGCGGCGGAATGCTGTCATACGGTCCGAAGTTGACCATATCGAGCGCTCCGGTCGATACGACCTGAGGGATGCCTTTTTTACCGGCGGCTTCCAGACGGGTCGGTCCGGCATTTAATACACCGCCGACCAACTCATCACACCATTCGGTCGTCGTGATGTCCAAGACACCATCGAAATACCCCGATTCGATCAATGCTTCCATCGAGCGTCCGCCGGTACCGGTGGCATGGAAAACGATGACTTCGTAGCCTTCTTTTTCCAATACCGCTTTGGCGAAGTTGACACACGGCGTAGTGACCCCAAACATCGTGGCTGCTATCAACGGCTTTTTCTCGATTTGGATGTTCGCTTCATAACTGACCATTCCGGCAATCGCAAAGCAGGCATTGGTGAATATTTTGGTGGAAATAGAGTTGAGTCCGGCCACATCGACGATCGAGGGGATCATGACGATGTCACTGGTTCCGACGTATTGAGAGACATTGCCGGAAGCCATGGTCGATACCATGACTTTGGGAACACCGACCGGTAAGGCCCGCATGCCCGGAGTGGCCAACGATGTACCGCCGCTGCCGCCCAGAGAGATGATTCCGTCAAATTTGCCCTGCGCATACAATTGAGGGACCAGTTTTTCAACACCGCGTGCAGCTGCTTCGGTGGCCATTGCGCGGTCTTTCTTCGCAACGATATCGGCCAGATCGGCACCGGCAGCTTTAAACACTTCTTCATTGGAAATGTCCGGCTGAATGGTCGGCGCAAATACGCCGCAGTGGATGAGCAAGGTATTGAGACCCAGCCCTTTCAAAGTGTCATTAATAAAAGCATATTCACTTCCCTTAGAATCCATAGTTCCGATAATAGCAATTGTTTTCATTTGCTCCCTCCTTGATGTACGAGCGTTTGTCCTCTATAAATTTTCCAGGCTTTCTTTAATATTTTCCGTAATTTCTCCGCCGTGATAACAGATCAGCGTATCGATGGCGTAATTGATAAACCGACGAGCCGAGGTGTATGCTTCATCCTTGTCCAAGGTAAAGCGCGGATTCGCCCTATAAAGTTTACCGTCAGCGACGACCAATGCATCCCCGGCAATCATGGTTTTACTTTCGCGCAAATAGAACGACAGATGTCCGGGCAGATGTCCGGGGGTAGCGACAATGTCGATCCCGCCGCAAATATCCAACTGATCCCCATCGTGTAAAAATCCATCGACTGTGACCGGTTCGATCCGTTTGAGCATATCGATGCGTTTCTGTGCGTGTTCTTTTTGATCCTGAGGAAAGAACTCAAGCTGTTCTTGTGCCTGTTGAAGACGAATGGATTTGGTTTTTCCGGAAATATAATCAACCTCGATGGGTGAGGCATATACCTTCACCCCCGGATATGCGCGTTTAAGGTCCGCCAATGCCCCCACATGATCATGATCATGATGGGTAATGAACACTTTGGTCAACCGTCTCAGATCAAAGCCGGCTTGTGCGGCTCTTTCTTTAAGTTGGTTGAAGGCATCTTTGTGCCCACAGTCGAATAGGACCATATCGTGATCGTCACTTACGATGACCGGATGCAGGGTACTGATAAACCCGTTGACTTCCATGTCGATTCTGAGGATGGCGATGTTGCTCATGTTTTCTCCTGTCATTCGCTGATAAAGCGGCGCATATATCTGATGGATTTGATTTCCTTAAATCCGGTATTCAGGTAGAGATTTTTGGCTTTTGTGTTCCAGTGAACGACACCCAGATATATATGTTCAAACTTTCGGTCGATGCAAATGTTGATGGTCGAATGCAGGATGAGTTTGCCATACCCTTTGCCCATTTGTGAAGGCACCACAAAAAGATCATCGATGTCCTCATCGTTGAGCAAGGAAGACCCCACCCAAGTTTCTCCGTCAAAGAACATGAAGATATTTTCTTTATTCTTATTCATCTCTTCTTTGAGCTTGATGATCCGCTCTTCACTGCGATCTTCAAATACATTGTACGGCGGGATATCCATGGCCTGTCTCATCGGTGTAAAACATTCGCCCAAAGCGGTATAGTAATCCATGAAGTCTTCTTCACGATACGTTCTGATTGTCAGATGATTGTCCGGTTGGCGGTCTTGAGTATAGATCATTGATGAATATCCGTACCACGGTGTATATCCTTTTTTTGCGTAGAAGTCATGATAAAACGGACGGTTATCGTCATATCCGGCCATGATGAAACGGATGTTTTCCTCAGTCAGCTTCACATCGGCATCCTGATATAAAAGAGTTACGATATCATCAACGTTGGCTGAATCGATATCCGCGGATATCGTCAGATGCGCCGCCTTGCCCCACAACGGATGGTCCCACGTGCTGTATGTCCACATGCCTAAAACTGTGTCGTTTTCAGTAAAGACACGGATGTTATCGCTTTTGTGCAGTTCTTCCCGTTTGCGCTGATGATCGAGCGCGGACATCGACCATTGAAGGTCCATCAGTCTTAAAATGATATCGATGTCTTGGGATTGATGATTTCGAATCATGAGAATCCCCCTCAAGTTATTTTTATTCTATCATTATCAATCTCAGGTTCAAACGGTTTTTTATCAGATTATGATAAAATGATGATATCAAGCATAAAATATCAGGAATGTTTTCGTTCAGTTTCATATAGTAATCATGCGGAGGTGAGAAAATGACATGGTTGCATTCATTACAGCTGACATTGGATACGATTGAAGAGCAGTTGGATCAGGATCTTTCGATTGAGAAGCTGGCTCAGCAAGCCTATATGTCCATGTTTCATTTTCAGCGGACCTTCTCTTTGGTCTTGGGAATCGGTGTCGGTGAGTATATCCGCTATCGCCGCTTAAGCGTTGCCGGTGAGAAACTGGCGGCCAAAGAACTGAAAGTCATCGATGCCGCATTGGCATACGGTTATGATTCTCCGGAAAGTTTCACGCGTGCTTTTACGAAGTTTCATGGCATCAATCCTTCCAAAGCGGCCAAAGAACCCGCATTGCTCCGTCGCTTTTTACCGATGAAAATCAAAATTTCGATTGAAGGAGGAAACATGATGAATGTCCGTATTGAAGAAAGAAGTGCATTTACGATTGCCGGTGTGAAGTGGACACTGAATATCAACGATCCTGACAACCACCGGCAGATTTCACAGCATTGGATCGCGTTTAACCGAAGTGAAAAACCAAAGATGTTCTGTGCTCAAAGCATTCAGGATCCGGTTTTTCATGGCAGTTTCTTGGGTGTCTGTGTCGATCATAAGGATCAGAAAACCTTTGATTATTGGATCGCATCCGTGTTGAGTGAAGGTGTATCCAGTGAGTTTGAGAAGTTGCCGGTGGAGGCCGGGTTGTGGGCCGTATTTGAATGTGTCGGTGCGATGCCCGATGCCATCATCAGACTTTGGAAGCAGATTTATACCGAATACTTCCCGACTTCCGCCTATCAGCCAAAGAATACGATAGACTTTGAAGTATATCCGGCTGGGGATACATCTTCTGCGGATTATCGCTGCGAAGTGTGGATCGCGATCGAAAAGATATAAGCATGGCCAAGGTTTTCCTTGGCTTTTTAACGTTGAAAATTTCCGCGAACCATGATAAAGTAAAGTGCATGTTATCAAAGTTATGCGCAGGAGGTCGGGATGAGAGAGATCGTTTTGATACTGATATTGCAGTTGCTTTATGTGCCGATGCTGGCATTGCGTACGATTTGTATGGTCAAGAAACTGACCCTGCTCACCGCGTTTTTTGGTTTTCTGGAAGCCATCGTTTATGTCTTTGGTTTGGCGCTGGTTCTTTCAGGAGATCAGACGACGTTGGCCATGATCGTATATGCGCTGGGATTTGCTTTGGGTCTGATTGTCGGTATTGCGATTGAAAATCGGATTGCGATCGGCTTTCGCTCGGTGCAGGTCAATATCAAGACGAAGAATACCGATCTGATTGACGGGTTGCGTTCAATGGGATATGGTGTGACCGTGTTTGAGGGTGAAGGTCGTGAGGGATCGCGGTTTATGCTCGATATTCTCACCAAGCGTTCGCAGGAAAAACAGCTGATGGAACTGATCCGTCAGGCAGAGCCCGCTGCCTTTGTCATCGCTTATGAGCCAACCCGGTTTAAAGGCGGTTACATCGAGCAGATGATGAAAAAGCAGATGCATCCGAAAATGAAGCTGCACTTACCGGCAGCGAAGTCGCTGGGCTGGTTTAAAAAAGCTACAACCACGGTGGCTGATGAAGTGAAGGAACTCATCCATCCCAAAGATCAGTAAAAAAATAACGGAAGCTCAGCTTCCGTTTTCTTATCCCAAGGCAACATCGAGGATCATCATGATCGTGAATCCGACTAGTGCTCCCAAGGTAGCAATATCTGTTTTTGATCCGCCCTCATCTCTTTGTGCTTCCGGGATAAGTTCTTCAATGACGACATAAATCATTGCTCCGGCCGCAAACGCCAATGCATAGGGCAAGATTGAGCGCATCGTGATGACCGCATAGGCACCGATGACTCCGGCAATCGGTTCGACCACGCCGGAGGCCTGTCCGTAGAGGAAAGCTTTGGTCCGGCTCAGCCCTTCCCTGCGCAACGGGATGGATACCGCGGCACCTTCCGGAAAGTTCTGCAATCCGATACCGATGGCCAACGCAATCGCTCCGGCCACCGTAGCTCCGGTAATATTGCCGCTGGCCGCCGCGCCAAAGGCAACGCCGACCGCCAGTCCTTCCGGAATGTTGTGCAAGGTAATGGCCAACACCAATAATACGCTGCGCTGCCAGGTTGTTTTGATCCCTTCGGCCTGATCCCGTTTTAATCCCAAGTGCAAGTGAGGCAGTACTTTATCGATCGCATACAAAAACAGTCCGCCGGCCATAAAACCGACCGCCGCCGTGATGTAGGCAACTTGTCCGAGTTCTTCAGCCATCGCAATGCCCGGAGCCAGCAATGACCAGAAACTGGCCGCAACCATGACCCCGGCCGCAAAGCCCAGCATGCCGTTGAGCACTTTCTTATTAATGGATCTAAAAAAGAAGACCAGACCCGCACCTAACGCTGTGACACCATAGGTAAAAAGTGTACCAATCAGTGCCTGTTGTACGGGATTGAACTGTTCGAAGAATGTGATCATGTTTTATCCTCTGATATATTTAGTATAGCACTCAAATCCGAAGTATAACTACTTATCTTTATGCTTTTTTTGATGAATGAGATGCGGATAATGAATCTTTTTTATGCGAGTGAAAGTATTTCTTATCTTTCTTAGCAGTAGAACTCTTGCCGACAAATGGCTTCTTTGTCGGTTGCGGACGAACGGTACGGACATGCTTTTCTTCTTCTATCTCTTCTAAGATATGTGTTATCGGATAATTATGTCCTTTGACTTCGAATATGGATTTGCCAATCAGTTTTTCAATGGCTTTTAAGTACGGCTTCTCATCCTGAGAACAAAAGGAAATTGCAGTTCCGCCCAGCCCCGCCCGTCCGGTGCGACCGATGCGATGAACGTAGGTCTCTGCCACTTCCGGTAAATCGACATTGAACACATGGGAGAGCTGATCGATGTCCAATCCGCGGGCAGCGATATCAGTCGCAATCAGAATACGTGTCTTGCGTTCTTTGAAATTATTGAGCGCAAACTGACGGGCATTTTGAGACTTATTGCCATGAATGGCTTGAGCACTCAGACCTGCACGGCCAAGATATTTGACGATTTTGTCCGCACCGTGTTTGGTCCGACAAAAGACCAACGCCGATTCAATGTCCGCATCTTTGAGACAGTCGATTAATAAAGGTACTTTATTGATCTTATCGACATACATCACGGATTGTTTGACGATATCGATCGTCCGCCCTACCGGAGCAACTTCGATTCGTACCGGATGTTTCAAGATCGTATCCGCGAGTTTCGCGATTTCTTCGGGCATCGTCGCCGAAAACATCATGTTTTGGCGGATGGGTGGTAAATGCGTAATGATTCTGCGCACGTCATGGATCATGCCCATATCGAGCATCATGTCCGCTTCGTCCAAAACGAAGTATTTGACTTGCGTCAGGCTGATGAATTTCTGATTGATCAGATCCAACAGTCGTCCGGGAGTAGCAATCAGGATATCGACACCGCTGATCAGTTCTTTGGTTTGAGGATGTTGCGACACACCCCCATAGATGACCGCGGTTTTCAGGTTGAGATATTTCCCGTAGTCACGAAAGCTCTCCGCAATCTGAATGGCGAGCTCACGGGTCGGTGCAACGGCCAGTGCTTTGATCGTTCGCTTGCCCTGGGATTTAAGCAGTTGGGATAATCCGGTGAGGATGGGAATCGCAAAGGCTGCGGTCTTCCCGGTGCCGGTTTGCGCACAACCCATCAGGTCATGCCCTTTAAGCAATGGCGGAATCGCCTGCATCTGTATGGGTGTGGCCTGCGCATATCCTTGCAAAGTTAAAGCCCGTGCAATGGGCTCGATAATGTTTAATTGTTGAAATGACAAATTAGTTCTCCTTGTGGTGTAAGGCTTCATTATACGACGAATCGCCGACAAATGATAGTTATTCGACAGAATTTCTTAGTTTATCCAGTCCGATGAGAGTTCTGCGAATGGTTTCTTCTTTGCCTAGGATGTACGGGATTTCCAAAGCACCGCCCGGGGTGAACTGCTTTCCGGTGACAGCGGTACGGATCGGCCAGTAGAACTGTCCGTTTTTCAGTCCCAGACGCGCCGGCGTTTCTGAGAGTTTCTGATGGACTTCACTGAAATCGTTCCAGTTTTCAATGGATTCATACACGTTCAGTGATTCTTCCAACGCGAGGATACTGATCTCCCGGTTGGTTTTCATTTTCGGATGGTAGAACATCGTCACATCATAATCTGCCAGTGTATCGATAAAGTCGACCATCTCCTTAATTTCGCTTAAGATAGACAAACGCTGTTGAAGGATTTTGCTTACCTCACGCAGATCACACGGCCGTGCGATGGCATTTTTATAATACGGCAGACACAGCGCATGAAAATCGTCCAGAGACATGGCGCGTAAGTACATGCCGTTCATCCAGGTCAGTTTTTCGATATCAAAAATGGCCGGCGATTTACTGATGCGATCGATACTGAAAACATTTGTCAGTTCTTTGAGTGTGTAGATTTCCTGGTTGGTATCGGGGCTCCAGCCCAGAAGAGCAATGTAATTCAAAATCGCTGCCGGCAGATATCCCTTGGCCTGTAAATCCTGGAAAGAGGCATCGCCGTTGCGTTTGGACAGTTTGTGCTGCTCATCTTTCATGACCGGGGGTAGATGCACGTATTTCGGTTTTTCCCAGCCGAAACTCTCGTAAATCAGATTGTACTTGGGCGTGGAGGATAAGTACTCGTTGCCGCGCACGACATGGCTGATGTTCATCTGATGATCATCCACCACATTGGCGAAGTTGTAGGTCGGAAAGCCGTCGCTTTTTAGCAGGACCTGTTCATCGAGGATGTCGCGGTCGACTTCAATGTCGCCGTATACTTCATCGTGATACATCGTGGCCGATCCGGGTAGGATGGTCTGACGTACGACATAGGCTTCACGTTCTTTGCGTGAGTTGAGCTCTTCTTTGCTCAGATGATGACAGGGATCCTGAAATTTAAAGGGAACACCCGCTTTTTCGGCGGCGTCCCGCTGTGCCTGGATGACGGACTCATCACAAAAACAAAGGTGGGCCCCACCCTTTTCAATCAGTTCTTGTGCGTATTTCTTATACATGGGCAGTCGCTCTGACTGTACGTAGGGTCCGACTTCGCCCGGGCGGTCGGGACCTTCATCATAATGTAAGCCTACGTTGTTAAGCGTGTCGTAAATAATATCGACCGATCCTTCGACCAAACGGTTTTGATCGGTGTCTTCTATGCGCAAAATAAAGTCGCCGTCATCCTTCTTTGCGATCAGATAGGCGTAGAGGGCGGTGCGTAAATTGCCGATGTGCATATAGCCGGTCGGACTTGGCGCAAATCTTGTTCGAACTTTTTTCATATTTTATCGCTCCTGTGCGTTTTTTATTATATAATAAGTATTGCAGAATGCAACTACTTTGGGGTATCGCCAAGCGGTAAGGCATCAGACTCTGACTCTGACATTCAAAGGTTCGAATCCTTTTACCCCAGCCATGACCAAACAAACACCTTCGGGTGTTTTTTTATTAAAGTTGTTGACGTTGGGTTTTCGTCAGCGAAGCGACAATCAGCCGATGGGAATCATCGATCATTTCACACAACACTTCAAAAGGTACATCGCAATCCTCAAGCAACACGGAGTTCCAGTGCTGCTTGTTCATGTAATATCCCGGAAACACCGAGCGGTAGTGTGATCGCAACATTTCCCCAAAGGCAATATCGCATTTGACCGTCAGGATGTCATGGCCTTTTCCGTCCTGGCCGAGCATCGCAAACATTTTGTCATAGACGCGAAAGAGGATGGCATCCCATTCGGCCTTTTCCACCCGTATGCTCCCCTTTTTGCTCAGCATGTAATTCTCTATCTCCGGATATTTCATGGCTTCTCCTTTTTGACCGTGATTTTGTATATCAGTCCCTGGGCATCATAGGTCGTCCATTCTCCGACCGGCTCGCCCTGCTTAAAATAGCCCGAGCGTTTCAGTGTACCGTCGGGGCGGTACCACTGCCAGTAGCCTTCGGGCACTCCGTCAACCATCAATCCCCTGGACCAGACGGTTTTGCCGTTGGCGTGGTATTTGACGGTCATTCCGTCGATGATGTCGATTTTCTTTTCGGTAACGGATTTCTTATCGTTCAGATCGCAGTTGTCTTGGTTCATAATTTCCCTCGGGTTTATTATACACTATCCTCATGGATCCGATGAGCGAAACGATATCACGGGCGGATGTAGGACATATCGCTCATGCGTTTGATCATCCGTTTGCCCTCATTCGTTTCTATCAGCCAGCTGACCCCTCCCGCATAGCCAAATATTTCTCCGTGGTTCAGTGATTCCACCGGCAGTTTCAGCCACATGGCATTGAATACACTTAACAAGTCGCCATGCGATACGATCAGGATCGTCTCATCCGTGCTTTCGATCAGCTGTTGATAGAATGGGGACAGTCGGTTCCACTCGTCTCTGCGGCTCTCTGCATCACTGAACATGCGATCGTCAATGGTTTTTTCCTGACATTCGATGTTTTCGCGCAGCCATTGGACGGATTGTCCGACACATTTCCCTAAGTTGCGTTCACGCAGAGCAAATACCGAAACCGGTTTGACCGATACATACTGACTGATGATTTCGGCGGTTTGATATGCGCGTTTCAGATCGGAGGTGTACATGACCAGCGGTTTTCCGGACAGTTCTGATGCCAGTTTTTTTCCGATATTGTGGGCCTGTTCTCTGCCCAGTTCACTGAGATCCCAGTCGGTCCATGAGCCGACCATGCCGTTGGTATGATGGATGGATTGGGTGTGTTGAATGGTGATGACCGTTTTCATTTTGCCCTCCCAGTATTGAACATTACAGTTCTTTGATCAAATACAAAGCCACATCATCGTCGATGATGACTGTCTCGCCATAGCCGATGTGTCGGCACTTCATATAGATTCCCTTGCCATCGGGCACATATCCCCGTTTGACATACAGGCGTTGGGCCGCACCGTAATCCTGAAACAGTCCGACACCGATCCCAACAAACTTACTCACCTTTTTGATCCTTTGTTCTGCTTCATCAAGCAACATTGAAGCAATCCCCATTTTCCGATATCGGATGAGCACATTGAGGTCCACGATTTCCGGGATGCCTGCTTCTCTGAACGGTGTGTAATCGGATGTCCAGAGGATCGTAACGTATCCGGCAAACTGACCGTCAAGCTCTGCGATCAGAACATCGCGTACCCCCAACTCAATTTCCTTGAAGTACTCAAGATATTGTGCAACTGGTTTATTCCAGCCTTGCTCACGAAATGCGGCAGATACAGTTTCGCTGTCTTCTGATTGAATATTTCGGATGATCAGGTTCATAGGTTATCTCTCTTCCTCACTCTGAATAGCTCGACATTTCAACTATGAGCAATCAGTAAAGTGTATTGGTCCGTTACATTATAACGTATTTTTATCTACTGAAAAAGAAAAGGATGGCAAGCCATCCATTACTCAAATAGTATGCTTATTTATAAATAATGCTTTGATTTATCAGTCGGTCATACATGACCGAATGTCCAAACTGTTCGTTCAGACTGACAATAACGTAGGCTAAACGGCTGATATGAAGGATCTGGGGGATGATGATCCGTCCAAACCATTCGGATGCTGCCTGATCGGTTTCATAATTGTGAACTACCTGGATGAGCAGACAGCCGGAGACAACCGTATTGACAAACTTTGGATCAAACAGGATTTCGGTGTGTATCGGTGAGTGAGCACTGATCTGAACGAAATAGTATCCGTCCTGATATCGGCCCTTCTTCATGTTAAATGCCCGGATATACGGGAATATTCGGTCATTGTTACCACCGATCATTACCCGCGGTTTTCCGTTGATCTGAAAATCATCATCCACCGCAATCACCTTGGTCTTTTCATACTCACTGACATCATAAGGAAATGCTCTGAGCACAAACAGTGATGAGACATCGGTGATATGGCGGATGTCCGTATAGAACTGCGTGGTGTCTTTAAGATAGTTAAGAAAGACATTGGCATCGATGGCCGTGATGGTCGGTGTCTGACGCAGCGGCTGAAGTTGAAGCTGATGAAACAACAGGTTGAGCTGATGGTCAAAACGTCCGTAAGACGCTAAATCTCCGACACAGGCAATCAGGATGTCCAGTGAGTCATGTTCGATCATGCAGGGCATGATAAACAATCCGTCGTCATTGATGCGCTTATATTCAATCGGCACTACATCGTCCAACTCCACATACTCAATTTTGAAACTGCTCCTATAAAACATGGGAAACCCCCTGCTCTTCCACGATCTCAAGCAACCGCCCTTTGAGGTTGAGCCACACGGTTCGGATGCTCATGATCTGAGGTCTGTTAAACATGGGGTCGAAGTTGATAAACAGATAATCCGGATGAATCATGACATAGGCGTCCTGACTGACCTTATGCACATAACCATCCACGATCAGTCTTAAGATAAGCAGCTGACTGTCAGCCGGTATGTCCAAGTTGTAAATACCATTGCGATACCTCACTTTACCGTGATAGCGGATGTGTCGCATATGCATCCAGTCACACCAGTTGTTTTGCACGGCTTTGTAAGGTTTGGGGTTGTAGTTGATCTTCATGATTTTCCTCTCTTTCTTCAACACGACACAAAGGAAAAGCATGAAGCCCTCCCTATCTGTCGGTTAACGCTGGAATTGGCACCGTACATAACGCCGGTTGCCGAGTGGTCATTGAGCCAGTCTCTCACACTCTCTTGATAGGAATCTACATTTAGTTGTCAAAGAACAAAAAATGCTCCCCACGTTGGAGAGCAGCATAACAAACGTCACTCACCTATCGCGCTGGGTTTAGCACCTTGCCGTGGGCAGGTTGCTGTGTGATCACTGAGCCAGTCTCTAGCACACTCTGAATAGGAACTTTCAAGGAGTGTAAAATATTACTGATAAGTGATAACAAATGATTCTCAATTCTTCAAATAATGAATAACTTCGAACAGAGTTATCTATTTAATCCCGTCAAGTTATTGTAATCTATTTAGAGGTTTCTTGGACAATTACCGAATCTCTTGAGTAATTCATCATGAAGTTTTTCATCAATAATCTCAATACAAGACACTTTCAAAATTGGATTTTTATCAAATGCTGATGAAAACTCTTCGATGTACTCATACTTTGCTACAAAAACATCCGGTACTGAACCACGAGTCACACCACCTGTATCGTAGTAAAAATCACCTTCTTTCCAACCTTCCAGGGTAAGATACCATTCTCTTTTCTCTTTACTATATGACATATTTTCCCTTTCTTGCAGTCTCACTGCATATTTTAACATAAAGTCCAAATCAAGCTTTTTATGTAAAACGATAATTTATTATATTGAATCAATGAAAATTCTATTTGCAATTTCCTTAGGGGATTTGGTTGAGCACTCTATAAATGAATCAATCGAATATTTCCTAATTTGTGCTGATTTTTTAATTTGGTTTCTTTGCTCATCAGTTAAGGTTCTTTTCAATTCACTGATCATATAGCTTTTTATTGTTTGGAAATACTTTTTGTCCTCAATGCTTTTCGAGTCAAGAATTATACTATCCACTAAAGACAAATTTACTACTGCAACGGTTCCAACAAATACTGAGTCTTTATCTCTAAACTCACAAATTTCCTTGTAAAAAGATATGTAGTTCCTAAAAACATACTTGATTGAATTAATTTCATCTGTCGATTGTCCCTTAAGTCTGTTCTGAATTAGTCTAAAAAGATGCCATCCTATACTATTTGATACTTTATTATAAATTTCACTTTCATTGCTTTCAATAGCCACATAGGCTGATTTCAATAGAAAATCGAGTATTCGATTACTGATGACTTTATTATCAAGATAATCGCTAAGTAGCGATATCATCGTTAAGTTCACAGATACATTACCAGAAAATCTTATAAAATCATCAATATTCTTTAAGTGATAATTCACGGCTTCAATCATTTTATCTGAGTCATTAACATTTTTGCTTGTAATTAAGTCAAACACTTTTTTAAAGAACCTCGAAAAAGAAATCTCACTCATATTTATATCATTATAGTATATATTACCAATTACGAAATTAGTCAAAGTTTGAACATCATCAATGTTTTCTGAGTTAGAATAGTCAATCAACTGGTTAAACAAATAACTGATGTTTTCCTTTTTATCTAAAAGTTTTCCAAGGCTAGATTCAAAATATAAATCTCTTTTTTCAAGTTCAATACTTATAAAATGATCAAAAACCTTGCCTAATGTGTAATAATTAAGGCTAGATTCATCAATCTTCGACAGAAGTTCAAGGTATCTCTCAACATATTTTGAACTGCTCTCCGATTCAACAATTGATTCCATCATTTTAACAATTCGATTTAGAACACTCTTATCATACTTGTTAGCAAATACAATTTGAAATATACCATGCATTATCTCAACTTTAATATCACTATCACTAGAACTTTTAATTATTATGTCTAGTCTAGAATCATAAAAAAGCTTTAAATTTCTAGGTATACATTTAGAATGCAAATTATGAACAATAGATCTAAGCTCACTTATGTCAGTCAAATCATAACCATTTTTTGACAAGTGCAATACTGCATTGACATATTCCTGTAAAATCAGAATTGTAACTTTGTCTGAGATATCAAAACTATACTTATCAAACTGATACATACAAAGTTTCATTGATTTGAGAATCATAGGATTTAACTCGTTGTTTTCAGTATAACTCTCACTAATAAACTCTAGAAATCCAACAATGCTTCTTCCAAATCTAAAACCATCTGATGCCTTTGATGAAAGCGAGAAGTCTCTCTCAATAAATTCATGAATGATGGTTAGGTAATATTCAAGAAATGATCGACTTTTAACATTGTAGAAATGCTTAACAATCTTCAATATTGATTCAATGAAGTTTGTTTCAAGTCCAGCTTTTTGATTAATCAAATAGAACTGCAGGTATGACTCTTTTAATTTATCTAGACCATCATTGTTTTCAATAGTAGCATCTTGGATTTTGTATTTATTCTCAGTTATTAAATTGTTTATTACTTCATACAATCCAACAATTACTCTTATATCATTGTTATTTTTTTTAGTCTTAATGTTTTTTGTTGACCATAGCGTAATTTGATCGATTGAATCTGTCAAACAAGCAATATCGAATTTTCTATTCAATTTTCTGATTTTGAACATTACTCTAAACTTTAAGATAATCACATCATTAGACACTTGGTTAGCAAACAATCTTTTTATCGTTACAACAGTTAACAACACCATGATTGTTAGGGCGGTCAAGGATGTAATAACTTTAAACACTTGATTGTTTATTAAAAAGTTAAAAACAGCAGATAAAGCGCCTAATACAATAAGTACGATAAAAACTAATCTTATCAAGAAATTGTCAAATATCTTGTTTTTCTCGGACCATAAGACTACTAATATTGAAGTTATACTGTAAAAAATACTATTATCAGGTAATGAATTTATTGGAAATTCTAATGAATTACTCGCTTGTACAATATAAATAAATGTTAATCCAACAATAAATACAATAGCTAAGGTTATCGTTTTCTTCACAAGTACCTCCTCGAAGATATTCATAATATACTTGACTCATATCAAATTTTTAATATATACTTAATCGATCTAAAACAATATTCAAATTAATCTGAAATCCATATTAACTCAATATCCAAATTTATCTATTTAACAAATGTAGATATTAAATTCAGAGAGATCTGATAATAGAATCTCTAACCATCCTATACCTCCTCACATAATCATTCGGAATCTCAAACAACCGAATACTATTCTTCTCACACAACTCAGCCTTCAGAACATTGGATTGATTCCTAACTGTTTGATATCTTGAACTTTGATACACGATCTCAATCGCAAGCAGTGGTTTCTTCGCTAAGTCATAGAGCACGAAGTCAAACCTTGCTTTCTTACCAAAGAGAAACAACTTATCATTTACCTCATCCAGCTTTAGAACATCTGTTATCTTAACATTATTCCTAACTGTAAATTGCCTGTTAGTTGTAATGTAATGACTGATCGTTTCAAGCAGATCCTGCTCAACCTGAGTATTGTAATACTTATAATTGCTTATTCTCTGTTCGAATAACTCATTATTGCAATAAGTCACATCCGTGGTTCCGTTGGAATGGATGTAACTGATAAGTTCCGAGAAATCATCATTGTTCTTATCCGATAATCTCATAATCCGGTCTTTATCCGCAATAACGATCAGATTAGATCGCGGTCGTGTGGTCATGACATTGATGAGTTCCTGATTCAGTTTGAGCCAGTTGTACGTTCCGGATGTTGTCTGTTCCGTAATGGCCGGACTGACATAAATCTTCTCCCGTTCATCTCCTTGGAAGGTATGAATTGTTCCCACACGGATGTCTGACAGTCCTGCTCTTGCCAATTCCTGACGAATCAGCTTCGCCTGATTTCGAAACGGGGTTATGACCGCCACATTCTCAAAATCCGTTTCTTTGGACAGTTCTCTGATCAGAATTTCAACTTCATGAGGGGAAGTATTCTTCATTACAGATGAAGTATCTTTGACATCGATCAGTTTTAATGGGTAAATCGTAGTATTATTCGATTCGATTTCCAAAGCACTGGAATAATACTTCTTATTGGAGAAATCTATAATCTTTTTATGGCAGCGATAATGTTTCTTAAGCAATACGAACTTCGATAAAGTGTCGATTTTGAGCAAGGAGGTCATAATCGAGTTATTCAGATAATCATAATGCGGCGGTATATCAAAGTTGTTCATCAAGCGTTCGTTATCCGATTGAGTGATGGTAACGACCGGGCGCAGCTGATTTTGATCTCCGATAAAACATGCCCGTTTGCATCGTGCCATAGGCACCAAGGAAATAGCAACGTTACACTGAGATGCCTCATCCATAACCATCAGATCGAACACTTCATCATACTCCCCGAGTTTTGTACTGGAGATGTTGGTTGAGAATATGACGGGGAATATCTTTAACAACCGTCTCAGCCCTTCATCCGTTTTGATAAGTAGGCGAAACTCGTCAAGTCGGGTTTTGGGATCAGTTTTATAAAACGTCTCTAGAATGCTCTGATTATCCGTCTCAAACAAGTAGTTGATATTTCTGTTGCTAAGTATTTCAAAGAACTCCTTCACCATGACCGGATCGACATCAAACTGTCGGTACACTGATTCATCGCTGCTGCAATCCGGCAGGGTTGATTTCAGATGTTCGATTTGGGCGTCCAGTCCGGTAATGTTGAGTTGAATTGATAAATCATCCGATTCTTTACCGGCCAGTATTTTGCTTTTCAAATCCTTCAGAGATTCAATCTGCTCACTGATTTCAACGTATTCCTCATAATCCTTCACTAAATCCGATATCCCGGACATTTTGTTCTTTAGCTGATTCTTAATGTTTCTGAACTTTTCAAAATCCACATACTTTCTCTTTTTATTAGGAAAGTGCTTTATCAGATATTCATGAACACTTTTAAGTGCGGTGTTGATGTGCTCATCCGAGCCTAAGCGCAGATATGGCAAGAAATACTCATCATCGACCAGTTTTAAGCTTTTAATTTTGGTTATGACGTTATCAACAGCTTGATTGTTATTGGAAACGACCAAAGTCTTCTGGTCATTGAAGAAACAAGAAGCCACAATATTAGTTATGGAGACGGTCTTCCCTGTTCCCGGAGGTCCCTGTACATATTGGATATCCTCATTCATCGCATTGTACACAACTCGCAGCTGATTTAAATTGGTATTCTCATTGATCAGAAATACCGGACGTTTTGTGTATCGTTTATTCCGTTGATAGGAACCGAAAAACGCTCCTAACGGAGCCTGCAATGTGCCGTTGATATATTTCTTGGATATCTTATCAAACTCATCACGAAGGTTCTGACGGATAAACATGGAACGCGTAAAGAAATAGGGCATCTGGTTGATGCGTTCATCAACGTCTTTGTTCTCCTGAATCTGCTCAAGAAAATCAGACTCAAGTTCACTGAAATGATTGATGAAATGCTCGAAGTCTGAATCAATATATTTTTCAATCAGAAAAATCGATTGTCCTTCAAAGAAGACAGTTCGCCGATTGAACTGATATTGCGGACTGATATAGAGTGACCGCTCTTTGATGTTTACGATAACATTGAAATACACCAAAGGGATCAGGCCTTTATTCTTAGATTCGATGGATAGATAGTTCATTTGAAGATATTCGACCTTGCCGGAGCGACCAAAGTCTTTCAGTTTCAATGCGTTTCTGAGCATCCCTAAGACTTTCTCAAACTGATCCTTTTCCAATACCATCCGACGATCATATAACACATGATAATCAAACTCATCAATCAGAATATACTCCTGCTCTTCATCCTGTGAATCTAAAAAAAGGCATTCGAGATAGTACGAAAGTAATCTTTCGTCCACCGAATGCACAGATAAAAATTGATAATCACGATAGTTCTCAGTCATCTTGGCAATCAGCTTTTCAGGTCTTGAATAACGAGTCCCTTCGATAACTGACGCTCGAATGATGGAATCAAAATTCAATTGATAATCACTTAATACTCGTTCACCTTTTTCGTAGTTGAAGACATCCGCAATCAATCGCCTTTTACTAGGTTCAATATCCGTAATAGCACACCAAAAGAACGTGATCTCATTGTTCATGTTCTTATATTGAACGCTTAACCACTTTCCCTCATAGATTGATCGTGCTACTTCGATTGACCAAGTACCCATCAATTTCCCCACTAAAGTTCGTTGTGTTAATTATATAACATATCAACTTGCATTTACAGTTTTTTTGTCAAGTAGCAGTAATCTCAAATTATGTATATTGTTAGAATTCAAGCTAATCTTCGAAATCCAGATCAAAATCAGGCTTGATTCTCTTTTTAACCTTCCTTTTTTTACTCACATCATCCATATCTGTTTTGCTTTGACTTTTATTTAGCACGGCTGAGTAAGTTAGATTTTTTGTGATAGTATTTATAGTTTGCCTGTTATCATTCGTATTTTTGATAATTTTGCTACTTTCTTGTACTAATAAAGCCTTCTTATTTTTTGTCTTTCCATTTGCAATTGCATTTCTTTTTGGTCGCTCATTAAACTCATTAACCGAACCTTGAGTTCTCTTTTGATAATCATCAGCCTTTGGAGTGAGTTTTCGACTATCTTCAGAATTTCTATTTCTAGTCTTTTTATTAGTTATCGACACAGACTCTTGAATGTTTTTTCTTAAGCTTTGGTGGCGAGTTGAACTTTCAAGATTATCTTTCTTAGTTGTCTTTCGTTGTTTCCTATCGATGTTCAACTCATCTTGTTGAGTTTTAACAGGTATGTTTGATGTCTCACTCAAACTATTCTGAGCATCTAGTATTTTCTTCTTTTTAGTAATTCTTTCTGCATTGCTTTGAATATTGCCATTGGTTTGATAATCGAATATCTCAACAAAATCTGGTTTTTTTATGCCTTGAAGATTACTAATGCAAGCGCGATAATCACAATGCATTAAATCTATGCTCATAAAATAATCACGTGTTACATAGATTGATATAGTCTTGTGTGTTTTATTCTCTTTATCAACGTCTAAATTATCAAAATAGCCCTTGAAGAAAACTTTGCTAATAATATCTGAAGGAATCGAACAGAAAATATCATATATAGTTATTAGTATCAACTGGCTAGTAACATCCTCATGCAATCTAATTAAGTCACTTTTTTCCCAATTAATCTTATCAACCTTCTTTTTGATATCATTCCATCTTAACTCTGAATGGGTCGGAAGATCAGTTATATTTGGCAATTGTCTAGTGATAAAAACAAGCTCATCTTTAGGTTTATAATTAAAGTTCAAATTATATTTCTTACTTGCTACTATTTTATTGTCAATATACTTTTTGGATTCAAAAATTTTCTGTAAAATTAACTCCACTTCGTGTTTATCTTTTTTTAAAAATTTTGATCGTCTACTATCAATTTCACTATTTTGATTTCTTATATCTGCTAACCGGGCACGATCTTTTTCTTCGAATGATGATAAATCAGTTTTATAGTGTTTTTCGTACTCAAACAACAGCTTATCGAATATTTTTTGTGCTTCAATTTCAGCTTTAACTCGTCGATCGAAAGAATCTCTTTTCAACTTCTCGATTATTGGCATCTTTTTAGGAACACTTAGTTTATCGAATAAAATCTCTTTATTTGGTTTTTTCATCCTTGGTTCGAACACTAGTTTTGAATCTTCTTCATTAATTTTTTTGTAAAAATTTGCATAATCTATAGTATTACTCAAATTTCTCACGACAATTTCAGAATACATTTTTAGTATTTCTTTATGTGACTCCATTGATTTTTTAACAACATAGTTGTTACTAAGCAACCCTGTTCCATTTGATTTATCCCAAGCTTCTATTTGTAATTTCTCATGATTCATTAGTTCATCAAATGAATTCGCTTCGATGCGAACAAACTTTTTTGTATATGGATTTTTTATATATTTTGTTAATTTTGCCATACACACCTCCGGATAACTCAATATCAGAACTATTACCCTCAATCCTAGCAAAAAGATAAACCAGACTTATGAAAAAGAGCAAAAACACGGGATGGTATCTACATCCTTTTCCTTTGCATAAACTGTCAATTCTTCAAGGTTCATTTTTTCTAGAGTTCCTTCTCTTAGTTGTTTAAGTGTAAAAGGTCCCCCATCCTTCTTCATCATTGATACATCCAAATCAAATTTCGCTCTGAATCTCTCTTCCATATCTTCAAATTCAGCATAACGATCGGGCCAAACAAGATACAGATTCGCAAAATGGTGCATCCCGGCTCGTACGCATCGTCCGCCACAATTAGCATGATGAAATCCTAAGTCATACATTCTAGGTAATTTGATGCCCCATTCCCTTTCAATGATGTATTTTGCCTTTAGATCGGAATTTGATGATTCAATCATTGGAAAATGTACTTCTACTGGTTCTAATGGTAAATGTGTATAGTGATGTCTTAAACTTTCTGCACGATGTGGTTCATTTGGTCCAATCCCAAAATATATGATAGGTTCAAATCCTTGCTGTCTTAGTTCTTCGATAAAGACTAATGTTTGCTTGACTTTCAATTCTTCTGAACATTTAGCAGTACGTGCATTTCCTAAAAATCTCTGTTCGAAAAATACATCCTCAGGTGTTCTGCCATCAACTCTTCTTGTAATTTCAATTCCAATATAGGCAGCGACTTCTTCCATAAATCTGTAATTGTCTTCATCTTCCCATTGAGTATCGGTGAAGAAAAGAATAACATCATCTTTACCATATTTATCAACGATCCACTTTGCTACATAAGCACTTGAAGCTCCACCACTAAACATAATGACATGTTTCGTTCTCATAAATTTCTCCTATTTCACATATTTTTCAATCAAATCAACAACGACTTTTTCTATTTCTGCATTTGCAAGATATCTTGAGTTCGCATTAATCAAATTTATCAAATTTTGCTTCATGATTTCTGCTTTCCGAGAAAGTGAAACATCATTAATTTTTTTCACCACACCATTAATTTCAATACTCACTGTTTTCATTGAACCTGATGCTTCAAGAAAGTCTGACCGAATATTATTCTTCAACATATCAAACATTGATGACGGCCAACGCTCTAATTCAAGAATATCAACTTTTTTCGCATAATCATATAATATTGACTCGTTCTTGATTGAAACTTCTACAAGTCTGTTATTCTTTCTTTGAATCAAATCTTGTTCTTTTGCCCATTTGGTCCAACTGTCAATATTCAACTCTTTCTTTAAACTTGCGTCAATTTTGCTCAGATATCTTTCAAACTCTGTTTCAATATTGCTTTTTATCTCTAGTAAATCCTCTCTGCTATATCCCGAAACGAGCATACCAAGGGCTTCAATAGGATTAGTTTTTGACTTCTGAATAATCCTTAAAAATCCCATTTCTCTGATTCCAACCTGTTGCCCCAATTGAACAATCACAGGCAAAGATAAATACCAGTTATGAATCGAACTCAGAACTTTTATTGATTGCGACTTATTCCTTACCCCTTCTGAAATATCATGAAACTCATCGAGAATAAAATCCAGAAACTCACGATTCTCAAAATCAAAATTACTATATACATACTCAAAATCCTTTAAACCTAATCCCGCCTGGTAAACTGTTTCTGGTAAAACATCAGCAATGAAATTGCCATTGCTAAAAAACATCATATTTCTCCAACGATCAATGGTCAAATAAACAATTAGCAATGATGCTATAGTTGGTCTCATACCAAATGGAGGAGAGGTAACGATTTTAACTAAATCACTAAACTTTGCTGATTCATTGTTTTCGAGAAATGACGTAATTTTCTCTGCAAGGTAAATTAACTCCGATTTTTTAACAGAATAGTATATGAGAAAATCTGGTCTGTTTCCTTCAAGCTGGTCTTCAATTTGATTGGTTTGAAATTCAATCATTTTCTTAATTAGTTGAATCGTTGGATTCTCTTGTTGTTTTGTAATCTGAAACATATTAATCTGATCATTTTTAATTATTATTGATTTTCCGAAATTGAGATATGCTAAATCATCGAGAAGTTTTTCGAGGTTGTATTTGCTTTGAATCTTCCTCTTAATCCCCTGACAAATAAACTCTGATTTCAAAATTTTATTATAAAACGGTTCTAGTTCTTTAAGGCAAATATTTCTTTCATAGTCTAGGTCAGAGATGACGTTTCTATTCTCCAAAACAAACTGGCGGTCTGCAGAAAGCAAATCGATAATTACTAGTCTTGACAGCAACTTTGTAAGTGCTTGAGTATCGTATTCAATATTACTCAATATTACTAGAGGACTTTTATCTATTTCGACATAATTATTAACATAGATATCTACTAAGAAATCATAAGATTTACCCTCGATGGAAATCTGAGGAAGATCAGGCAAATTGATTCGCATATATGAAAATCTATCGATTTCAAACTCATTATTATACTTTTTTGAGTATAAGTATTTATATGGATTATATTTGTTTATACATTGGCTTATCCAATCTTTATGACTAATAATTAGGTTCTTTCTTTTTTGAACTTCATCATCAATGTTCACCGAACTTGATTCAATCAACTGCCAGTTTTTCTTATTTCTGTTAAATCGTATCATTTTTGCTTGTGCTAAACTATCAAGAATTCTCTCTGTTGTTTCTTCGGAAATTCCTAAAGCATAGGCAATGAAATGATCATTTAATGAAACATAATTCGTTGCATTCGTTAAACTCCATATCATCAAAAATTTATAGACTCTTTGAGTATTAGCTATCTCTTTGTTGTCAAAAATTCTTGTCAAATCATCATAATTTCGATTGAAGATAGATATCTCTTTGAATTCTTCGTTATCTTCAACAACCATGTTTGTAAAGAAGTAATCAACTAAGTAATCTGGATAATAAACAGATGAATATTTCTCCATATGTCCAAACAATCCAAGATTTGATGTATCGGTGATAAATGTGAAGAGTGTTCTTTCATTTTGACCAAATACTTTTGATATAAGAGGGAGTAAAAAAACAGCCACAGGATGCATAGGATAGCAACCTTTAATAATCAGATTCTCAATTTCAGTTGTATTAAAATCAGATGAAAATATTCGATATTTTAGCAAGCGTTTGTTATGAGCTGCAATTTCGTTATCAGAAATGTAATACTTTCGATTTTCACTTATTACTTGCCTAGCAATATTAATGAATGCAGCATGGTCACTATTAATCGGTGTAATAGTAAACCTTTTTTCGATTTTCGCAAATTCACTTCTTTTTTCTTTATCCAAATATGAGAAGTAATGACTTATTGGTTTATGCGCCACAAACAACAATGACAAGTTACTACACTGGTTATTTGAAAGCTCAGCAAGATCCTGCAATTGCTGCATAAATTTATTCAGTTGCTCGGGAGCAATATTTTGAAGCATTCTTCCAAACTCATCATACACTAGAATAATTCCCATATTTTGCGTTAATAGATAATTAGAGTACATTTCATATGTAGTAATCAAATCTTTATTATCTACCGAAGGTAAATCAGCACCAGATGTAATTAGCTTGTAAAAATCTACGAACTTTTCATGAACCTCGATGTCATACACCTGATCAAGAAAATCATCACTTGAGACATTAATACTTAAAAGAAAATCAAGAAATTTATCATAAGTATAGGGGAAGTGTTTCTTCCAAGACAAAAGAATGTTCTGTACTTGATCTCTTCTCTCATCAAATTGAATACCTGTGTTAGCATAAACTTGTCTTTTAAGGTTTTTAATCAGACATTTGTCAAAATCACCATCATAACCATTTATAAGAACCGGGATATACTTGATTTTATGTGTAATAATCCTTTCAAAGTAATCCGATACCTCAGCGTCAACTGCTTGAAACTTTTGAATGAATGATGAGACGTTATCCCCATCTGAATAAAGTTTCGACAAAAAGCCTGCAACTATAGTAGATATAAATGACTTACCAGCACCATAAGGTCCAAATGCTATATGTGAACGAGTACTCCCGCCAAGAACACCATCAAATACTTGCTTAATTATTTCACTGTGCGAAGAAGTTGAATAATAGTCATTTATTAGCTTATCATCTGAGATATCATACTTGATATTTACACTTTTTCTAACTTTCATATCTCATTCTCCCCCAATTCTCAAAAATATTAGACAGATAATTCTCTGAACTCATTTCCTCATCCACAATAAGTGTGTCAAGATTATTAGTTCTTACAACTCGAATTTTAAATCCATTTGAAATCATTTCATCGATAATCTCTACAATATCAACTCTGCTCATGTGAAAGACTCGTCCAGGAGACATCTCACCTTCAATGATTTCATTTAACTCTAAAAACTCGCCATTACCCTCTTGAATATTTTGCTCTTTCATTCGAATAATCATATACATCAAAATGCTGCGGCTTAAATCTGATTCTTTCATAGGACTTCTAATAAAGTTCTCTCCTTGCTTAAAGACTAAACTTAACCTAGAGAGTATTGAAACATTTTTGTCTTCAGGATGAGATTTATCATTTTTAGTATAAGTTTGAAGCAAACAATCTATGTCACGCTTAATTGTATTCTCAGAAGTGTTTCTCCTAAACATAGAAGTGTCCCAAATGACCAAATCATTAACTAGCTCTGACTTCCGGATAATCCTATCCTGGTTAATATTGAAAAACCAGAAGAAAGTGTGAGACATTTCTGCTCCATTTATCGGTTTTTGTAAAGTTAAGTAATAATGTAGTAAATTGAGTGTTACTTTGCTTTCGCAAGACAAATCATTATCATAAATGAATCTTCCGAAAGCTGTTAAACTAGCTATGTTTTTTGAAAATATTGCAATGTTCAATGCTTCAAGCCAATACTTTAAAGATATGAACATATTTTTACCAATTCCTAATTCTTTATAATTTGAAAGATCACTGAATATCTCAGGGTCATGCATTATAGCTTTTATTCCTTTATTGATCCAGTTTTCTTTAACAAAAAAACTTTGATGTCTTGCATATGCCATATTTACACCTCGAATATATACAATTATACACGATAAGCCATTGGAAGTCGAGTTCCAATGGCTTATCAAGAGAAATACTTATCTTTAGTTTTATTCTTCGAAATCCAAATCGAACTCTGGTTTTTTACTGCCTCTCTCCCTTTTTTTCAATTTTTTAGAAACTATGGTATCGGAATCTGAATTATATGCAACATCATGCTTACTGAGATGTGGGTAAAAAACTTCTCTGTCAATTTCGATTTTTGTGTTTAAGATATTCTCCCACTCAGATATTAAAAGATTGCAATACTCACCTAAAACCGTGATTCCTGAACTCTGTGGTGTCCAGTACTGATTAGGAAATCTTTTGTTCAATCTTTCAGTTGTAAGAATTCTAAATCTGCTTGGATTTAAATACTCTTGAAACTCAATTTCTATATATCTTGTTTTTTCACCTTTGTTACGCTTATCGATGTTCCAGTGCTCTGCACTAAACGGCCTGCTTAACACCACCCCATGAGCAAGAATACCTCTTTGCAGTGACTTACCTTGTAAGATCAGGAAGAAATGATCACCTGGGCCTGCATTATACGTGTTACAAGACCATCTTCTTCGAAAAGGTAATGTCTTCAACTTTTCATCAAAATCATTAATTTGTTCAGCAGTCCAGTGGTCGGGGTTATATGTAAGTAAAACAATACCCATCCTAAATAGTCAACTCCTTATCAAATGACTGCATTAAATGTGCCGGAGTTGCGAATAAGTCGTTAAACTCCTCCATAAATGAATGAAAATTACCTACTATATCGTCGATTGATTTTGAATCATCAATAATCTTCTCATGAAGTACTTCAACCCCGCCAAGTAAATACTGATCAAATAAATTCTCAAGATGATCTCGAGATTTATCCTCGTAAATATTCTGAAAGGAATTTTGAATTCTTTGTTCTGGATCATTATGAGTTCTATCGTTTAGCAATACTGTGAAAAGAATGAATTGCAACTCAGAATCTCGACTAATGAACTGATCAGTGAAAATTTTCGTTGTGCTTTTACTGTTATTATCTTTGTCAGCAGTCCGATCATAAAGTAGTCCAATTAATGGAGCAGCCATATAAACATCGATATTTCTTTGGAAAACACCCCGGCCTTTCCCATCTTCAGAGTATGGGTTTGAAGTCAATTCTCTAACATATTCAGCATGTTTACCAGTAAAAGTATATTCTTTATCAAACATTTCAAACCTCCGTTACTTGGGTTTCCAAGTGTCCGATAGTAACTAACTTGTAATGTTCCCCAATCGTGCCATCGGCAAATCTTCTGTAGATCTCCGAATCCTTTTCATTTAAGAAAATAATAATTTGTTCTGCAATCTTCGGTAAGGTGTCACATATACCAGGTATAAAACCAATATCAATGTTTGATAATGGTGCATCCATAACTAACGGATAAAACTCTTGATAGTTATCATCTCCATCAGATATGAACTTTTCTTTAGCCATTTTTATGACACTTGAAATAAAGGCAAATATGATAACATAACCTTGTCCCATTGATTTGTCAATATTATCTCCTTCGACTGCCTCTTCGACATGTACCCGAATTTTATAGTTTTTTGTAATCTCAACCCTAAATCCCTCTTTATACATGTCTCTAAGATACTTGTTTATATTCTTTTCTAGTTCTGTTCTTACTATTTCTTCTTTTTGAGAGTAACGATTCTTAACTTGATCAGCAATAAAGGTAACATAGTCAAGGTATTCAGATATCTTCTCACTTGCTTTTGTGACTTTTTTAAGCGAGTATTTTTCTTCTCTCAAAAGTTCTCTATCATTTTCTAGAACACCGATCTCTTTGGTTATTTTTTTGATATTTGATTCGATCAAAACTACTTGCTTCACATAAAAATCGTACTTCTTTTTTTCTTCAACTATAGTAGAAATCTCACCCATTTGTTCATTAAGAAGAGATTGCTCTCTTTCGAGTTGATCTATCTCGTGGTTAAGTTTTCGTATTTCCTTGAAATTGTTACGATGCATAGACAAAACTGTTTCTTGTGATTCGACCCTAAACTTTGCGTCTTTAATATAAGTATTGATAGCCATACTTGCAGATTGAGGAGGCACTATGGTTCTCAGATATTCAAGACGCGCTCGAGAACTAGGATTTTCATTGAGTTTCTGTCCGCAAATGCATGTGCCCGTACTTAATAAGTGATCAATCGTCATAGAATGAAGATTAGGTATTCCAAAATCCAAATCTCCTTTTGATCTTAGTACATCCATTGCATTCTTAATAAGTGGTGTACCCAGGAAATAAATGAAATTAATATTATTCGATGCAAAATAATTGGTCTTTGCTTGTTCTAGTTCCCCATGCTTGCTCTCAATAAGTTTTGCTCTATCATTAAACTCCTTCTGCAACTTTTCAGCATCAGGAATTGATCGGATTCTTTCATCCAATTGCTTTATTTCCCTTAAGTATGTTTCTCTCTGATTTTCATAATCATTAATGCTTTGATTCTTCAATGAGATGTCTGTACTAATCTCATCAATTCTGTCACTCAACTTTAGTACTTTATCTCCCCCAAACTTATCAATCTCTTTGTTGTAAATCTTCTCAACACTTTTAAGATGCTCAACAGTTTTAGCCAGATAATTTAAACCTAAAATACTCTTAACAACTCTTGCAAAATCATCTTGTTTTGAATCGTCTGCCATATTTTTAGACATCTTTTCAATTTTTTCGCCATCAATGAAAAAATAATCAGATAATTGCTTAGGTATCATTTGAGATGCAATTTTCAGAGCAAATTCATCTTTGTGCGGAATAACATTTCCATCTTTGATCTCAATCAAAGATAACTTTGGGCCTTGAGCGATCAAAGATGAGTTAGGCAGTTTCAAATATGGTTGGCTTCTAGAGATTGTATATTCTGAACCTTTAAACTCAAAAGTCAACTTAACTTGTGCTGTAATTACTTGATTTATTGGAGCAGTATTTTTAAGTTTATTGTTAATCAACTCAGTATTTCCAAACTCCGAAATCCCATACAAAACATACCTAAATGCCTGTTCTAAAGTGGATTTTCCAGCACCCATTTCCCCCGTAATCAATGTTACATTCTTTTTTTGATCAGTAGAGAAATCAATTTTTGCATTTAAATATTGCCTAAAATTAGTTAATTCCAGTGATATCAAGCGCATCTGTAACTTCCTCCACTATTTTTTTGATTTTTTTAACAACATCCGAGTCTGCTATACTATTATCTTTCTCGTATTCTTTTTCCAATTCAATAATCAGGTTAAGTATCTTTTGTGCTTTTTCTCTTACAACCATTACAGTATCTCCTCCTCTTTTGATTCATAAACACTTTCCCATTTGAGTTGCTGGTATACATTTAATACTTGAGAAATAAGCATTTGTCCATTTGTTTCATTTAGTGATAATCTGCTGAATTCATGAACTCTTCTCAGTTCTCTTTTAACAAGACCTAAGTCAGATAACTTTTCGCCATCCGTCAAGTTTGCTGCTTCAGATATGGGTCTTGGTAGTACAATAAAATCAAAGATTTCCGCAAACTTCTTATTGTCAGAAAGTCTCAATACACGTCCTCTACGTTGTATATGTTCTTTGGGGTTCGTGGTACTAGCTAAAATAAATGCAGTTTTAATCGAAGGGATATTTACACCCTCATCAAGGCATTTTATAGCAACAATTCCATTGAGTTCTCTTTCAATAAACAGCTCAATTATCTTTTGCCTTGTTTCTCTATCTTCATTTGATGTAAATTGCGATGTTTTCATCTTAAAAAGATTATATAATTTTCGACTTATGAGATCAATCTGACGTACTTCATCTTCAAATGTCTCATCATCAATCATATTTGTCGCACCGCAATAAATAAGAATACCATCCTCAGTTTTGTAAGGTTCAATCGTTCGAAGTAACATCTCTATTTTATTGTTTGCACCAGCAACTAATCTGGCACGTTTTAGCAGGATCATTTTCCCTATATCGTCTATAACAATTCTACCATTTATTTCCTTTAGATGTTTAGCGACTTCGTTAGTTAATCGAATATACTCTGTAAATTCATCAATTGTGAAATTAGTAATGATGGGATAATACTTATACGGAGCTAACATACCTTCATGAATAGCTCTTTGCAATCCATATTCTATACTTTTACTTCCAAAATAATTATATAGAGCAGCGGTACCTAGCGGGTCATTATGTCGCTCAAGTGTTGCAGATAACGCCAATCTATATCTAAAATGTTCTGGCAATGAAGTTAGTAATCGGGGTGAGCCAAAGTTGTGAGCTTCATCAACGATGATAAATGAATCTTGTGGCATTTTATCAATAATTTCTTGAACTGACTTTAATCTGAAACTAGCGTTAGTAGTTATAAAGCATACGAAATCCACTATGCCCAAGTTAAAATTCTCTACAGCTTTCTTAAGTTTCTTACGATAGTTGACGTATTTTGAATCACTATATCCAACAATTGGATCTATATTGAACCAACTCAGATCTTTTATCCATTGCTCTACCAAATGTGTATATGGAGCAATAATGACCACGATCAATCTACCTTTTTGATGAAATAGCGATGTGAGAGCTAATAAACCAGTTAATGTTTTACCGGTACCGGTCGCCATGTCGAAAATTCCTTTATACCCATTAAACGACCAATTATCTATAGCGGATTGCTGATAATCTCGAATAACAAGCGACTGCGGAACCAGAGGAATATTATATTCGCATATGTTTTCATCATCTTTATAAATCCAATCAATTTTGTCTTCCTCTACAAAATCTACACCATTTTTTGAAATATATTCTTCCTTTATACTTACCATTCTTTCGATAGCTACTTTGGGGAACTCAATTATGTCAATTCCACTTTCTTTGTTATTCCACATGCGATTGAACGCAAGACGCTTCTTATTAGCTCTATCTCGAGAGTCCTCACTACCCCAGCTTTGAAAAACATCTATGCATTCAACATTATAAGTATATGCTGTTAAAGATTCATTCAAAGATCCAGAAAATGCTATATAATCCCCACTATTGTCAGTCATGATTCCAAGTTTTTCATGAAACATACCAATTTGATTATCTTTACTTAAAAAAGCAACCTTTATATCCAAAATCCCGATCTCTATAAGTTTTGTTAAATATGCCAATCTTCTTTTATCACCATCAAAATTTATCTCGTTTAAAGTATCCAGAAGTGATTTTGAAATAGCTTCATCTCTGTTTTTATAACCTTGAACAATTGCCTTAATATCATCTTCAGATAATCTCGGCGATACAATTAGTTCAACTTTTCCGTTATTTTTTGCAATATGTTGTAACCCAATTGCTAATTGGATCAAAGCAGTGGAAGAGAAGAAGCCTACGGCTCTCTGATATAATACAGACTCAGTTAAAACAGGAATGTAGAACTCTTTTATTACATTACTTGATGTCGTTCGATACTCATTTTTAATTTCAATATCTTTAAATCCCATACATTCTCACTTCCTTTAAATATGCATTCTAGATTTGAAGTATTCACGTAAGTTGCTATCACATATATAAACATAACAACCTTTCTGACCTCTAGTCAAGAGAGTTCTGTATGTATTCTTAATGATTTCATCGGATAATTTTAGTGCTTCCTCAGGATGGGATCTATATAATTTCTTAATTCCCTTCATCGAAGCATCAGTCTTTGCACGTTTTGTAAAATCCGTAATAATGTTACCATTTCGGTATTTAATGTCTTCGCCAATTATTACTCCAACAAAATCAAATTCTAATCCTTGAGATGTATGAATACATCCGACTTGATTAACCGACTCTGGATGAATAGCCCAAGTATCCGTATTGTCTAAATTCCATGACATCGCAAAATTATGTTCAGAAATCTGAATATCATGATGATCCGGATTACTTCTTTTATTTTTATTCCAATTCCAACAGTATCCCGCAAGAATTCTTGACTTATTATTATCCAAATTCCTTTCAATAATCATATTTTTCAGGTCATTGGGATTATCTACAATTCTAAAATCATAATTATAATCTGTACTGAACGAAAAGTCTGGTTTATCACTGATTTCTAATATTGAATCAATCCAAGAAATGTACCCATCACTACCATTACATCTGAACTGAGATATAAGCAAATCTTCACTTATGTCACAATTAAAATAGTGCGCCCACTTTCTGATTTCATTTTTTGTGCCAATATCCTTCAAACTTATTCTTTGATATTCATCAATGAAAAAAACTGATATCAATGAAGCATTGATTATCTCTTTGATTTGGTTTTCCCCAACATTGCTTACAAACCCAGATTTACCAGCAAGTCTATGAGCCTCATCAACTATTAAAACATCAAACTCGTTTGAATCGGATGCTGTGAATACACCTGAACCACCAAATATTGCGTCAATATACGGGACTCTATATCCTCCATCTCTTAATTTCTTCTTGAATACATTTCTTGGTGCTGCGTTTTTAGATACATACTTACACATCTTGCCGTTTTGAGTACTTATCAAGTCTGCCAATAGATTTATTGCAATTAAACTTTTCCCTGTTCCAGGTCCACCTTCGATCAAGTAAACTCTTTTCTTTCGATCTCTAAATGAGGTTCTAGCAATGTGTTTTGCTCTTTCATAAATAACTTTCTGGTCATCAATCATGTTAAATTCAACATTACCCTTGACCATATTAACAACAGAGTCTTGAAGCGATTTTGAAGGAATAATTCTCCCACGTTCAATATGGTAAAGAATTTGTTTTTGATCGCCTTTCTTAACAAATCTCTTAATAAAATCGCGTAGTTTTCCATAATCTCCCTTTATAAAAACAGGAGCTTGTTTCAAGTAGTAAGAATAGCTATTATCTAGTAATGGATCATTTTCTCTTTTATCATAATTGTGTAAAAAAGCGCAGGGAAACAACTCAATGTTTTCCTTGCGCACATCTTCGTTATAATCCTTTATCAAACTAGCATAACTCCATACTTGATATGAAGGATGTATTGTATTAACTCTTGATCCTCTCAAAATCGTATTTACGATAGCGTCTTGCCCATCTACTTTCTCTAATTCACTCCATTGTTTCAATTCTATAATAACAGCCCTTGGCTTATCTAATTCATCATACCCAGATAGTATAAGATCTATTCTTTTTGAAGTGTTTGGAATCTTGTATTCTAATGCTACTCCGCAATCGTCAGGAACTTCACTTGTATTAATGACAGTACTTAAATGCAGCAATGAATTCATCCAAGAATTAACTTCACTTTCCGAAACGTTAATTCCAATTTTCTCAAGGATGAGTCTTCTTATTTTTACATCAATCTGTTGCTGAAAAACATCTTGCATAAATTCATGCTTAAGAGCTTCATACACAATCATGATAGATCCCCTCCTACTAAAGATGTTGTTAATGTTTTTCTATAAAACTATTTGATTGTTAAAACTTTTACTCTGGCCATATTTCATAGATTAAATCCATAATCATTTCTTTTCTAATTCTTATATGTCGCTCATCCCATACTTTATCCCCACGATTATAAGCATCCACAAGCAATCTAGTTATCTTAAGGCTTGTATGTTTTTTATATCCGCCTGATTTTTTGTCACCATCTATCTTCTTTTTAAAATCTGAGTTCTTTATTGAAGCATTTAAATTTTTAGTTAAAAGTGTCATATTACCAATACTGGTAATATAACTATCTCTATATGCCTTTACATCTGCCTCTCTAAAACCACGCAGAGGATTACCCTGGGCATTAGACATTTTTTTACCACGCTCGTTTATTACCGGTACATTCCACCAATGAGTTTGCCAGCTTTTAGGAAGTATATGCTCCAGAGAGTACTTGTATTGTAGTTCATTAATATCTTCACCTTGCCCACTCCTAAGGTATAATTCGATAATGAAAAGTATCATTTTAGCAGTATCGTTATTAACATCATTTAGAAGTTTACTGATTCCCTCATTTTTGAGATCACTATCGTTGCTTATCCAATTTCTTATTAAGCTGATATCGTTTCTAATCAATGTTGAACATCTCGTTGCATAGTCAGAAACACTTTTTCTTGCTATTCGATTCCTAATAATAAATGATTCAAGCAGATTGAAGTTATTTCGTAAGCACTCTGTTGCCAACGCTTTCCTAGACTCTCTCTCAGCATGGTTGAAAGTACCTTGATGAATCTCCTTCAGTTTGTTCTCATACTTCAATAGTTCAGAAAGCACATAAGGGTAAAACATTTGTACTCCAAATTTTTCAAGAATTAACAAAAACCTGCTTTGGAAATCTTTAAATGAAAATAAAACTGGTTCTTCGCTTGGAATTCTTCTTTGCATTTCTAGGATTTTGTCATAGAATATTTTGGCGTAATTATTTATTTCTTTAACAAGATCAACAAACTCATCAAATGTATATTCATCCGTCTTCAATTTATATACGCTTGGTAAATCAGAAAAAACTTTATCATTCCAACCCCATCTAATTATCGCCACACAGTAAAGCAGAAACTCTAGATTTGTTCTTTGATTATTTCCAAAGTTTCTCTCTTTATCCCACAAATTATCAAAATCCCCATTTTGATAAAAATACTCGCCCCAATATTTATCATAAATACTATAAACATATTCTCTTTGGTTCTCACAAGTATCAAGCAACTTTTGAAACAAAAAGTTTTTAATAATATCTGCACCGTTAAGTCTTACACCTGTTCTATTAATTGAATCAAAAATAGACTGTTCATTAACGTCATTTTCATCAAGTTCAACTAAAACAATCATTTCCCTGTTTTCATTGAAAAGATTATCATGTAATTGCATTTTCTCTTCATCTGTCAGAGTTTCTAACTTATCTCTAAAGAAAATATAGCACTTTAGAATATTGCTGTTTGAATCTATAAGTGTATTTGGATCCAGTATATCGCTGTTTAACAAACCTGCACAAATTACTTTGTTATAATCAGGGGCATCTGCTTTTGAATGAGAAATCTTGACAAAACTCTTATCAAATGTATGAGATGCATTGATTCGATAAAAAAGAAAATTTTGAACACTATTTCTAACACCTTCATTATTATTAACTGGTAAACTATCAAAAATCGCTTTTGATAACAATGTCAAAGTGGTTAATCTTTGCTGCCCATCCACAATTATTGCTTCTGAAGGATTTATCGTATTCAAATGTTTTATTATAATGGAACCTAAAAATGGCTTTATATTTGAGTCACGAATATTCTCATATAACTCTTGCCAATTCGATTCTTCCCAAACATATCTCCTCTGAAAGAAAGGTACAGTAATTTTTTGTGGTGATGCACCTAAAAATCTCAATGATTTCGCATTTGCTTTCATTTTCCCCTCCATATATTACTAAGATAATATCACATAAAACTACCTTGATTCCACGCATAGTGATTAATTTCCTTTAGAATAGGAAAAAAATCAGCAGAAAAACTGAATGCTCAAGCTCAAAACTCAAAGAAATCCAGCATTAATAGTATTACTGTATATCAGAATAGTTCGGTTTCCTAACTACAAGATAGAATCCAACATACTCCGTAGATCATCAAAACTTTCATAACTACTGGATAAATCAATAAACTTAACATAAACTTTGACCCCATCTTTAGAGTCATAAAATATATCACTATTATCAAAACCTTCTGACAAAGGATATATTAAAATAACACAACTAGAATTATATTTTTTACCATAAGCATACATTTGATACATATCTGCTTGTGATATACCATAATGAATTGCTTGTGGATCAAGTATTTTCCATTTTGTATCTAATACAACACATTTCTCCAGTTTGCTCAGTACTATATCCGGTTGTAGATAGAATGTCTTCTTGGGTAGATCGAATAAACAATATTGACGTTGCTGTAAATCAACTTCAACACTTTTGTGAAATAATTTCTGGATAGTTTTTCCGATATATTTCTCAAACACTTCTTCCATCGGAAATAATATAGCTATCGCAACTTCACTGCCCGAATAGGAAGTAAAGCTATTGCCTTTCAAGAATACTCTGCTCCAAGATAATGACTTCTTATAATGAGTTAAAATTCGATTATCGTGACATAATTTGAAGTCTTCATCATATTTATCTGAATATGGAATATCAGCGAAAACAGCTAAAAGTCTTCGGATAGCCTGACGATTCAAATCACTTTGAGTATAGCCAAGCAGATGTTTTAAAGTTGATTTGATCAGACGATTTTCTGCCCGATTCAAGTTAAAATCATCGAACTGCAATGCAAATCGTTCTCTATGCACAAGATTACTTTTAATGTTTTGGGTATGGTTAATTTTGCCTTTTACAAAATTCTCATTAGATTCTATAGTTATATACAGAGATCGCAACCCTTGTTTTATAAGATTAGTTACTTCCTTTGTAAACATCGAAATAAAAACTTCAAACAAATGCATTTTCCCTGACTTCAAACTTGACACATTAAAATCCCTGAATAAATTGTCGTCCAGGTATCTAAGCATGTCCAAAAAAACTCTCTTTGATTTCTCAATATCCCTCCCCAAAGCATCATGAACTTTTGGTAAAATCTCAATAACTGTCCCATCTTTCAGCGCGATCATACCCACGAAGTTTCTTGCCGTGATGACCTCCCCAACACCACGCTTGAAACCTATTGAGAAAATCTCTAGATTATTTGTTTTTGGATTGTTGTTATTCGCAATGATAAAACTCTTTAATGCATCATATGTCGTACCTTTCATAGCTTGATAATATGGATGAACAACCTCGCTTCGAATGATACCCTCATATTCAACCAGAGTATATACTTTATTTGATGAATGCATACGATTCAATTTGATAGAATGCCTTATCGTTTATCTTATACGAGTTTTTGAATTCGATTTCAGTTTTTCCAAATAATTTCCTGTTATCGACAGTATTCATAATAAAGCGAATCTCATCGTCATTTTTCTGATTATCTCCTAAAACGTACTGTATCTTCTCATAATCATCATAGAAATATTCTTGCAACAAGGGAATAATATTTTGTTTGAAAATATTAGCTAAAATCTCAAGTGAAGGATCATCTCTAAGTGACAGGAAGCAGGAATGACCAATCATATGCTCTCTGTCAAGTAACACATGTATCCGTTGATTAAGAGTATCCAACATTTCAGAGATTTCGATACCTTCAACAAAAACATCCTTAAACAAGGTTGAATCAGGAATCATTTCAACAAAGTTAAATCTACGGCGCAGTGCTGTATCGATCAATGCAATAGATCGATCCGCAGTATTCATTGTGCCAACAATATACACGTTTTTGGGTACTCCAAATGAATGTCCGGAGTAAGGCAGATTGACAACCAATCCTTCTTGAGCCCCAATTCTCTTTGAAGGTTCAACTAAAGTAATCAGTTCACCAAAGATCTTCGAAATGTTTCCTCGATTGATTTCATCAATGATAAAAACATGATTGAAAAACTGAACATTCGATTTAAACAAATCAGGTCTGAACTTCTTTAGTAAATCCATTGCATCTGTGGTAGATACAGATAACTTGTAAACTGAAGAAGATGTCATAACATGATCATTGTTCAGTTTGACAATATCTTCATTGATTCCTTTCACCAACCATTTAACATCGCGTAACCGTTTATACCAACTATATCGATCATCCCACTTTGGACCAGAGGTTATTACACCTATGGCATCAATAGTTCTTTCGGAAAAACACGAAAAGACCAAATCACCAATCTGCATTTTGTTATAAAAAGCATTTAGAACGATACGTCCACCGTGTTCAAATGTCATATTCTCTAGCAAAATATCGCCGTAAGCATCCCATCCAATCCGAATAAGATTGTTATCCATACATTCTTGACGCGTTGAGTTGGGACCTGTTGATTCTAACGAAACCTTCCAGACATTCGGATTTTGACCGATTCCCAAATCCACTCCTTGTCCAGTATATTGGGGAATGCTGGCTTTTCTGCAAAATTCCTTAAATATTCCATCACGAATGGTGTACTCAATATCTCCTGAGTATTGCTCTGAGTCCTGTGATTGAATAACTGGCCGAATACCTTCAATAAACTCTTCATAACTGTAAGACTGATGGAATGTAATAAATTCGATTAATCCATTGTTTTTGTATCGCAAGTATCTTTGATAAACTTCATTAAAATCTTCTTTCTTTAACTCTTCAAAATCTCTCTCTTCAACAATCGCAACTGCATAGTAAATCGTTCCGTAAGTCTTGCCTGTTCCAGGAGGTCCATAGAATATCGTATTTAAATTGTGAGAGTATGTCACATTAGCAGAGTCTTGATGTATTATCAAATTGTTCTTGCTTATGAAGTAACTCAAGTCAGTTGTCAAAATTCTAAACTGAGGATCCGGATAACATTGATCATTCAGACTGTTTCGTGAAATTTCGATTAATTCATTATCCTCTTTGATTATGCTACATAATTCATCTTGAATCTTAAACCCATATAACATTCGATCCCATTTTCCTGCTGGTAAACCAGTGCCTAATGTTTTTTGAGCTACGTCTTTCATTACACTATATTTGAAAATATAATATTTGTCCGGGTATCTTAACCACAGATAAGTACTTATCGAGTTCGGGTTTTGATAAGACATCCGATAATCCGGATAATATTGTAACAGTTGATTTGAATCATTTTCGAAGTCTATACATCGAGTCACCAAATCCTTACTTTCATCAAAAAGATTCCTGAACATTCTTCTAACAATCTCAGGATGACTCTTTGCAAACATTTCAACCGTACCTCTCGGGTAGTATTGATTTGAAGCTAATAGGTTTCCGGTTTGTGATAATGAATTTTGAAGCATAGTAGCAAAATCATTGGCATCAATATCCCAATGATCCTGAAATCGTTTGACGGCTACCCATTTGTAAATCTCGTTATGAACGCTAAATCGATGTTCATTAAAAGTGTGCTTATACTGTTTAATATAATTTTGCACAACTGAGTAATCTAATTTTAATGGCATATTTTATCCTCTCTTTTTTAGAATTTTAGCTAGTTCTTCAATAGACTGGCATCGACTATTGTCTGAAAATTATGCTTTCTTACTGATATTATTTCAATATCTAGTGACTCCATAAGCGATAACATACACATGCTCATCACCCAACGGTACCGGTCGATTGTTTCTCTTAACCTAGGCAGTTCTTTACCACGATAGTCATGGATATCTTTGTTAGATAGTTCAAACTCCTCATCCAATTGAATGAACTGTTTATTTGCGATTCTTAATCCGGAAAGTTTATCGATCAGTTGTTTATCCTTCGCCTTGGCTAATGCCTTCGAAATGATTATTGCATGCTTTTCCAAATGCTTCTGATAGAAATGATATTTCTCCAGATGACCCTTATGATTGATAAGTGCGTATTCAACATGATTTTCCGGATCAAACAGGTTGCTCTCATCAAACCTGATGACCAACTCCTTAACGATCAGTTTATCTTGCTCGTTTAAAAGCAGATCCTTCACTCTGCCAATTCCATCGATAATGGCCATGATTTCCCCAAAGATCATACTCTTTTTCCTCACAACTATTAATATTATTCTAACATGCATTTAGGAAAGGTGTACCCTTAAACTAATGAAAAGGAGTTCCATGATTACTTGGAACTCCTTTAAAAATGTATATTTTGTGATTTATTCAGTATCCAGATTCTTACTGCCTTTGTTACTGAACATGATGACCTTGACCTTTCCGACAGGCGTTGTGATGACCATCATCGTGTCCGTCTTAACTATAGTTACCGGGGTATCTTTCTGTACCGGGGAAATCACTTCGATGTAATAGAATACCTCAAATCCTTCATATTGGATGAACACCTGATACGTACCTGGAGCGCTTGAAGTGACATTCGGATTAACTACATTATCCATAGTGATATCAATCTGTTTAGTATCACCACTGTTATAATACCCCCAGACGATCAACCCGCTCAAATCGAGTGATTCACCCTGTGTATATGTAAGTTTCTGCGGACTGGCCGTAATCTCCATATTGACCATAGCAACATCCATAATTATTACAGTAATCTTCGCGATCTTATTCTTAAATTGTAAATAAACATCCTGGTTCAGGCTTTCTGCTGAACTGTCAAATCCATACACTGACAGCAGAGAAGGATCAACGGATTCAGAAGTGCCGTCGTTATATTTTGCGATAAGAATCAATCCCTGCAAACTCAATGGATCATTTAAATCATAGACCATTTGATCCGGAAGTTTTTCAATAACGATTTCAGTAAGTGCCTTAACTGTAATCGATAATGAACTCAAATCCTGCACTTGAGATGTTACAATACCCCGATTGCCGGCAAAATCCTCAGCGATAATCTCCTTCACATTCCAGACATCACCCAAAGTATTTTCGGAAACCTCAAAGCTTCCCAAATATCTTCCGTCTTCCATTTGATTCATGATAATCACTCGTTCAACCCCAAAATTCATTGCCTGAATAACGATCTTAAACTCTTTAATACCATTTACATCCGAAGCCATGCCAATATACTGAACCACATCACCAACCTGTACCAACGATTGGTTGACAACAACATCGGAAATCACTGGAGCATCTTTATCTTCAAGTGTATTCGCTACTTGAAGCTGTAAATGTGCAAATCCTCTAAGGTTACTCAACTCAGTTGCTGATCGTGATTTTTCATAGCGATTACCCGCTTTATCAACTAAAACAAACTTATGAACCAACCACAGCCCCTCCGGATGGTAGCTCATTACTCGGGCATTACCCACATACTTACCATTCACCTCAGACAACTCAACGTTAAACGAGATAAATTTGCCTAAGATATCATATGTGATTTCTAATCGGTCTACACCGGAAATATCATCCGTTGCATCGATGGTGTAAGAAACCAATTCATTTGGACCAAACACTAAACCACTACTTAATGTGGAACTCAAGTTAAGAGACGATGAAGCAAATGACATCAACCGACTAGAATATACGGAGGCAATTTCTTCCCCTTTTTCCAATTGTGATCCCGTATATTCAGGAGCCTGACTGTCACCTAAAGGATTGTCTACGGTGAACATCGCCCCTGACATATCTGCCGCATTGATCTCATTTGGATAATACAATGAATTGTAAACCGCAAACTCTTCATTAAAGCGATCGATGAATATGATGGAATCAACTTCCCATACTGCGCTAGGCTCAAACTCACCGATTTCGATCAAGCCTCGATAATCCAGTGATCCACCCAGACTCAAATCTACATTTCTTACTGTATTAATGCTCGAACGATACTTGATATATGCTGACTCTGGTTTTACGATATTATCCAAAATATCGACATTGATTTCAATCATCTCGAGTGGTACCGGGTTAGCATTGGACACTTGAACCTGATTCAGTGTCACTGACTCCGTTTGCCCAAACACCTGAATGTTTGCATTGCTGAAATTCAAAAATCCATTCTGAGGCTGATCCACGTCAGCATTGAAATAATTTCTCCAATTTCCCGCGCGATCTTGTAAGTAAACATACTTCACTTTATAGTCACAGGCTTTCACACTTGTTCTCACATATCCATTTAGTATAATTGGTTCATCCGGATTTTTCGGTGCTCTGCCATGGATAACTATCTGACCAAAACTACCACACTCCCAAACTATATCAATAAAATCAACACCGGATTTTAAGTCATTTGCGCTAACTTTAACACTAATAGAATCCCCCAATGCAACAACTGGTGTTAAGACTTCGAGACTTACTAATTCAGGTAGTTCTTGGTCTAACTGAGTACCAATGACATCGAAACTTAAATGACTTAAATCATACGATCCGGTATCGATACCAAAATATGCATTCTTAATCGTTGTTCGATTGAATGATTCATCATATAAAGTAAGTTCCAAAATATCATATTGACCTGGTGCATAATATGGCCCGACATCCCACTCTGCCACCAACAAACTATCACTGACTTTTCTTAATTCAACATAGTAGGTATACTCCCTAAGTTGATTATCAAGATAAGATGACTGTCTGTTTTTAACAAACAGGTACCCTGTTCGAATACCAGAACCTATGTCTGAAGCCTCTATGGATATTTGAATTTGATCTCCGTTGACAAACTCTTGTTTATTGATCTGAGCTGAGATAAACTCGGGTCTAACATAATCATAATCTTCACTGATAAGTTCAAACTTACTGTCCTCAAAACTCCTGGAATCATCTCTTTCACCGTAAAACTTCTGATTATACAATGTCGTCCTCAGTCCGAAACTATTATTAATTTGAATGTAGTCAATTTCATACAGACCTGGTTTTATACCGGAACTCATGAAGAACTCATTGTAAACCAATTGTCCGTCTTCAATAGGTAAGAATTGTCCGTTTAAAAACGTATTTTGTCTCATGACTTTGCCATTCAATCTGAAATAAACCATCATCGATTCAATTCTTGACTCAAGATCAACCACATCAAGAGTAATACGCATATAATCATTGTGCCTATATTGATCCTTACTGAATTGTATACCATTGAACTCTGGTGGTGTATTATCTATAAATGTCTGATTGATATTAATATTGAACTGAGATAAATCAGCGACATACTTTAAGTCCGTATAATAATCCAAGTAATCATCATCAAAAATATAGAAATCCTTTAATCCTGACATTAGTTGAACACTTTGAACTTTATAATATTCATTCCATCTACGGTATTCATCAATTTTCAGGTTTGCCTCAAAAATACCAGATCCTATGCTTTTAAACTCAGGCATGAAGTATGCTGAATCAACGTAGGAGTCATAATGAACAAACAACAGATTTGCCCAATGGTATTCCTCTTTAAGCGTCAAACGAATAGTGACTGTATCTCCAGTATTTAAATTGTTTTGACTAATATATACTGAATCAAATATATCTATAAACTGTGGCTCGCTTCTTGGTGAGACTGTGATTTGGTTTGCACCGAAATCAAACGGGATTGCACCTACATTGCAAGCATATAGCACTTGTGAGTTACAATATTGAGCAATATTCCCTGACTGATCTTCAATTTTAACTGCTTTAATAACATATTCACCTAACGGAACATCGTCACTTATGTAGATATATGTTAAAGCTAATCCCCTTGTAAGGAGACTGAGATAATGCTCCACTTCATATCCTGATGTTTTATGTTTCAATGTTACGGTACCCCAACGTAATCCTGATCCCTCATCTGAAGCGTCAATAAGCACATCAACATGATCAGAAGTACTGACATCTTTTTTCAAAAACTCAAAGTTGTTTAGTACCGGTTTTGAATTATCTTTCAGAGTACCATAAACCGAAAAATCAAGATGATCAAAATCCTTGGACTGATCGCCTTCATAAGGGAATCGAGCATTTATATACTCAGAAATATTACCTGCCAAATCTGATAACCGAATCGACTTAACTCTGTAGTTGCCTTCTGGCATATACGGACTTACATAAAAGTACGCACTTAATTGTTCGGACATCAATGGGCTGAAATACATTGAAAAAGTACTTCCACTGACTATGTGTTGGACTTCAATGCTTGCATACTCAATCTCAGACTCAACATCTGTAGCATTAGCTATAAACTCAATTTTTTCATTGATCGTAGCACTTTTTCTATTTAAAGTAACATCATACAATTGTGGAGCATATTTATCTTCAATAGTTCCCACAATCTCGAAATAGACATCAGAGAAATCAAAATATGGATATTCCGTTGGTTCGTCATCGTGGTAGATTGTTACTTCTACCCAATCAGCATAACTTATAATGCGATTCAATCTGAATGTGCCCGGAGTTGAATAAATATTGATGTACATAAACGACGAATAGACACCCTCATCCACCTTATTAAGATTGAAAACCAACTCTGTACCAGACTCGTTCACAAATACAGCTTGAATGCTATGTGATTCGATATAAGGCACATCAAAATACATGGTCATGCCAATATCACCCGATCCGGCAATCGACCGCTTGGATAGGACAGTATTAACATAATTGAGAACATATGATGTAGACGTAGTATCATATATTTCAAAGTCTCCGTTTGATAAATCAACACCCGTATCGTCAAACTCAGCGTTACGGATTTGTTCCATATTACCTGCGATATCATATATATTTATGACATAAAATTTACATACGCCTTCAGGAGTATAACTGCGAACATCAATCCAACTTTCAAATAAATTCTCCTCAACTTGTGAAAAGTCAATCCCAATCCATTCTCCATCACAAAGAATATCCGCATGAACACCTTCGATTCCGGATTGTGCATCCGATGCTCGAATTTGCAGGATTCCCATTTCGTTTTTTGTGACTCGTTTTGTAATTGACTCAACAGAGATGAATACAGGTGGCTCAGTATCAGTCAAAGTACCGGTGATCTCAAAATTTAAAGCAGGTAATTCATCTCCCGGTGATAGCTGGTGGGGATCAGAATCAATATAATAAATCGCAATTGAGTAGAAATTATAAATGCCCTGTTTCGAGTAATCGTGAACATTGTATGTACCCGTATACTTTAACATATCCGTTCTATGCAATTGAACATCGATGTGCTGACCGTATTGATTACCGAAAAACAAATAAATCTGGTCAATATTTGCAAAAACCTCAGTGAATATCAACTCAAATGTAATGATATCCCCGGGCTCACCTAACGGAGTGACGGTAAACGATTCAATGATTGGCAAAGGTGCAATCTCTCTACCCCCAAGTAAATGAAAATCAGCCAAAGATAAATCGGCACCATACGGATGATCCGTGACAACATTTGAATTGAAAATTTCAAATGAGTTGTCACTTGTGTTTATGTTTAAGTATTGAATCTGATATTCTCCATTGTGATACCAAGACAAATCAAAATTCGTAAAAGAATATGTACTATTCCCAATATACTGTCCGTTAACCCATAGGCTATCAAACTCGCCATGGAAATACATACCGATATCTACATTCGGATCATCCAGATTATTGAATGTGATATCAACATGGAAATAATCATTAAACCCAATGATGGGTTGATGATTGGTAATTGATAGAATCTCCGGGCGTGGCACTTCGCCTAATACCGAGAATTTACTGTTCTGAAAATCGAATACTGGATACCCTTCCACATTTTCAGAACTTTGATTAACATAAACCGAACGATTCCCTGCATAATCCTGCAACTCGACATAAACCACTTCCCAATCGGTCATAGCAGATGAAGAGTCCATATAAATACTCGTTTCGAAAATATTCTCAGACTTTTGACCCAGCCAGAAATCGCGTGATTCACCCTGATTGTTTTTATAACGAACCACTACTGACTGAGTCATCGCATGGTCATCCGAGGCAATGACCGAAATAATATTACTTTGCCCAGCGTACATCTCAGATCTCAAAACCGATACAGTTTCAAGAATAGGAGGTGTAACATCCGCCTGTGTACCTACTACAATAAACGAATCATTAGGAAAATCGAAAGTTACAGATGCATCGGGAGTCAGATCGATATTATGACTGATTTTAGTGTATTGATTGACATTAAAATACAAATACTTCAGTTTGTATGTACCTGATGCATCATATGATCTTACATTGACTTCACCAATGAAGATTCCATTTTCTTGATAGGTAAGATAGATAGATCTTTCTTTATTATCAGGAGTCAAAAAATATGCATATGCAAACTGATAGTTCTGTTCTATCGGAGATACTCTGATTTTAATCGGATAAACATGATCAGCAATAAGTTCTTCTGTCGGCAACTGAATCTCTTCAACAACCACATCCAGTGGAATCGGTGATGTTCCTTCAACAGTAAAACCTACTCCACTAAAATCATAATGATTATTACTTTCGGGATAAAACTCAGCATTGGTGTATTCAATGCTGTTACCGGCATAATCATTGATTATGATTCTTGCTATTTTATAATCCCCTTCAAGATCAAACTGACCGATATAGTGAGTCCCCTGTAAATCTTGATCGGAAGGTGATAAACCCAGTCCGATCCTTTCACCGTTTGGTCTTGCCAGTTCTACATAAGCATATAAAAGCCCCGAACCAACTTCATGAGCAGAGACCGTCACTGTGACAGTCGTATTTGGTCCAACATAATCATGACTAAATCTTACTTGTGTCAGTTGCGGAGCTGTAGAGTCTTCTATCGAATCAGAAATCGTAAAGTTTCCTGTCAGAAAACTAAAATCACTTGGGCTTAAAGGTTCTGCCTGATAATAAAAAACATACGACTGACTTTGTGTGCTGATTATGATCGAACTTATCGACCAATTGCCATTCGCATTATACTGTGGTATTTGAGTAGTTAAGTCTATTATATTCCCATTAACAGACGAATCAAAGTATAGAGAACGATCACTCATCAACCCTTGATTGTCCACCCAGTAAAAGATATTTACGCCTGTTACATCACTGATGGATTCACTGAGTTCAAGCTGATATGACAGTTCACCTCCGCTCTGAAGTGGCTGCGGTGAGCTGATCGACAGAGATACAATAGATAGCTCCCCTTGTGCTTTTGTATTATTAAACAAATCCGACAATCCATTCAGATTTAAGGTCGAAACCAACAAAAAAGACACCAATAAGCAAGAGGTCATCAACTTGATCGCTCTTGCCAGTTTAGTGTCCAATTTGTCTCCCACAAACAATTGGTACTTATTATTCATATGTCCTCCCCAATAAAGTTATTGTTAACGTCATTCTATCATATGTGAATAAAAAAGTAATGTCTGTTTTCATGACAAAAACGTGACAAAATTTGTCAATTGAATTAGATCCCATGACCAAATCGGGATAATAGGACATATTAATGATCATGAACCAAATTTATGCCTTTAGGATATAAACATGTGGCGTTAATAAATATTATCAGTGTAGATGATCATTGATTATTCTAATAAATCTTCATTAATCATCAACTGTCAGAAATGAAGGTTTAAGTCCGTGCTTATCCAGCAAAGATGCAATCTCATACAACATTTTATTTTCATCTACAAGATCGACCAAATCACCAATCATCAATTCTGAGTTAATGGCCGACAGATTAAATAATTTTTTCGATAATTCTTGAAAATCATCAATATAGCGAAATATTCTCTGTTGTTGTGTCTCATTAAGACTCCAAATAGGAGTCATTACTCCCGATTGAGCATTAATCACAGATATGCCAAAAATTGAACGATAGAGTCCGGTTAGATCTTTGATTGACAAACCATAATCAGCTGCATTTGTGTAAGAGATCACTTCGATTCCATCCATATTAAAAGCAAGCACGAAACTGGATTCTACATCAATTTCTGTACCTTCGAGATTCGCATAAATGCTGTATGTTTCAAAATCAAATTGCCCTTTCCCAGAATATTGCAACCTTACTCCATAATCATCAATTGCTTGTAACTTGTCCATTTTATCCCTCGCGTTATCTTATGTTTTTTAGAATTCTGCATTTGTAAAATCAGTTCCAATCAAGTTCGTGTCTTGCAATTCAAAGTTTCCAATAAATTTCTTTGTTCTTATATCCCAAATATTTACAACCATTTCGTCTGTTAGAACATATAAGTGCTCACTGTTACAGTTCATGCCTATTACTTTAGTTTCTGGGCTATGATTATAGAATGCTTCATACAAATCTCTTTTTAGCATTCTTGCTTCATCATACGAAACCATCTCATAAGAAATAGAATGACCGCTACTTAGGTAATGCTCCTTGACTTCTCCATATATATCCACAACAATCAATGAATCTTCGGTGTAACATGCCTGCTGAACTGAGTTGAGTTCAAGAATTTCTGATATGATAGTCGAATTTTCAACTGTAAGGAGCTTTAATTTTTGGTTTTCCAAAATTATAAAATATTCGAAACCATCAAAACAATGATAATCAAATAACCGCACATTCGCTAGGTATCGAGGATGCTTCTCTTGGTTCGGCAACTCTGTATTAAAAATATCATGATGATAATAGATAAAACTGAAACTAATCAAGTCAACTATAACAATGCCTTTACAGGTTAAAAACAGCAACTTTGATCCCACAACTCGATGAACACTTTCATCCAAATCTGAAAAAGCATTGAGATCCAATTCTTTAAAACCCGATTCAGGTGATTTTAACTGTACTTTCTTAAGTCGGCGATATATGATAAGGTTTCTGTTGCTGGCTTCAGCCGTTTCCCTTACAAACAGCGGATCGTGTAAGGATTCACCAAAGATATCATACTTATGGAAATAACATGGTTTGCTTCTGATAAAAACACTGTCAACATGCAACATTCTTCTTTGAGAATCAAAATTCGATTTTCCTTTGATAAGAGCTTCTCTTCTAGAAAAATCTTCATTTCCATAAGAAAATTCCCAAGAATAAGAAGTTTCATATAAAGATTTAAAAAACTTCATATTTTTTTTATCGAGTATATACAACTTCTTTGAAAAAACTATACCTGTGAATTCATGGTTGCATACAATGTCTTTAAAATCATGCTCCCGAGATACAATGCATCGTGAAATTATATTGGAATTTCTCAGATTTATCTTATAGATAACAGGAAGGTTTTGAGGGAGTAAAAACATGAAATGATTCTTAATGATAAACTTGTAACTGAAGTTATCATCATACCTCAATCCGACATCCGGCATACTGCCCGAGACAACTGATTTAGCATCAGGTTTATTAATAAACTCATAAAAGACAATATAGCTGCCCCCATTGCTGTATATAGTTCTGTTTTCTTCACAGACACCCAATAAATAATAGGGATTTCTGTGATTGCCAAGCAAGTTAACCGATCTGCCTCTCAAATTCCACGAAACAATCTGATAAAGATTTTTTGATTGGTTGTACACCATAAAGACTAATTTCTCATCCAGCTGAAATACTCTAAATCCTGAACCGATATTTGCTTTCATTTTACTGTGAGTATCGTTATTTAAAACATCAATAATCTCAATTAAAGATAAACCTACCTTTCTTCCATTCAGATGACTGATTTTAATTATAAAGAGATTTTGGTCGAACTCAAAAATACTGTTAACATACTCTTCCAGGTCATATCCATATATTTCATCTTCATCCAGTTCAATCTCAGCGATAAAATCTGGACTTAAGAACTCAAAATTAACTAATTGTATGCTTAGAATGTTTACAATCGAATTATTCTCTTCAACCAACTTGAAACCAACATAAATGGTATTGCCGATCAGTCCCATAATCCGGATGGAAGTATCTAAATCCCCATAATTGGAAACGATATGATCTTTTATCCGAAAGCTACTGACATATCGACCTTGAGTTGCCTCATGAATCACAAATAAATCCCTATTGAAACTCAGTATATGATTTTCATCAATAAAACACGAATAATCACATTCATCATCAAATTCAGAAATATATTTGCTCTCATCAATATTCCAAACTTTCGTGTTTCGTTCTTCTTTTGAATAACTGGCAACAAGTTTAGTATCTTTTGATACGATGATCCGATCCACTTCGCTTCTGTGTTCAAGCGTTTTAAATGCATCTTTCGATAATCTGCTTCCTCGAAAACTGGCTGGCTGTGAATCGACTTCTCCGATGGTGGAAAAAAGTGAACCCGTAAGTTTTGCCTGAGTTAAATCCAAATAGGATAAGTCTGCCAATATTAATCCGTTGCGCGAAATCCGCATCAGCTCAACAGCATTTTTCACTAATAAACCGGCAGAACCGTCAAATATATGACGGTATTTATTTAAAAACAACTCCACATGGGAAACATTTCTGCTTGATACAAACGGATCCGCGAAGCGATACTCATGCAAAAGATCCCCAGCGTTTTTCAGCACTTCATATCGCAGATGATGTGTTTTTAGCAGCGGGGTGACTGATTTATCTTCTAAGGTGATTTCCCTGCTGATTTGATATGCCAAAAAGAAATCTTGAAACACCTCACTCACAAACGAAACGCTGTCACCTGCTTTACATATAGACAGTTCATCTGAGAGCAAATCAATCAGAAGGCTGTTGTTAATATAGTCATCCTGAATGGAAATGATGCTTCCGTATTTGAAGATTTTATTCATTAAAGAAGATTTATAGGATACTTCGTTTCTATTCGAGAAGTATTCAAACAGAAGATCCACCAAATCAATTCGAGGAATCGTGTTCGTATTGCGTTCAAACATGATGCGAGCAATTTGAGGTAAAACTACTTCATACGCAAACATTCTGAGCACTACATTCTTATCCGACCACATGCACCCATATTTCAGATAATGCTTGATTTTTTGGGCTATAAAGTAGTTCGCAATCAATTCCATTCGATTGTTTCCATCGTGCAAATGCAAATTAGCTAAATCCTTAGAAGATATCACATCTGCTTTTAGAAATTCACTGGAACTGCAAACTAAAGTCAGAATCATCGGATTTCTATACAAATCATTTTTAGCAAGCTTGGATATCCCGAATTCACTGACAAAACTGTCTACTTGATCCCAGGTCAAATGTTTGATGACTGCACTTCGATGATTGAGGTATCCCGGATATTCGATTCGGCTGGTTATTATCAGTTTTACTCTTGAGAAACGCGATAACTCCTGAAGTTGCTTCATCAGTTTATCCTTCTCAGTAAACTCATTAAAACCATCCAAAATAAACACATACTGATGTTTTAAGTCTTCACTGAACAGCTTAAATAATCGATCTTTTTGATTATCAGTGAAGCTTCCTCCGTAGTGATGAAATATATAGTCAACCAGACGGTCAAAAGAGCTTTCTTGAAAGTCAATCAGCGGAATATAGAAAGGAGCGACGGAATCCTTAGATTTCAACAGCCAGTCCCAGACAACCATTAACTGGGTACTCTTTCCGATTCCCCCATCACCAAGAATCACGATATTCTGCTGTATTTCATCCTTGAACTGCTTTTCTACAAGTACTTGAAGATTACTGTACTTTACATCATTCAATGTACACTCAGCAAAAAGCCCTTCATGTATCTTGTATTTCATCAATTTATGCTTATTTTGATAATCGATCCGGGATTTTGACCGCAACAGAACAAAATGTATACCTTCAGACTTGACTATCTCTTTGAGTTCTTCAACATCCGAAGTGAACCTTTCGATCCTTGAAGGATCGTTCAGCCCCGATGAGATCCGAACATGCAAATCTTCTTTAACTGCTTTGGGAAGAAAGCTCAGTTGCTCAGAATTCATGATACAGTCATATAAATCCGAATCCTCATATCGAGTTCCCGTGATCAGTTCAGACATGATGACATACAATGAATAAATATCATCCGACTCATCCAACTGATGGATTATATCCAAAATTTCCCTTTTTCTTGAAGGAAGGTCCGTGTCTTTACTCCCTGTTGAAACCAACATGCCTTCAATGAAGTGCATGTCATTTTTCAGTTTATTGATCTCACGTAACCTCATGGAAGAGTATCTGTCACTGAAGCTTACTCTGCGAATCAGATGATTTACATCAGTATGATAAATTTGCTTACGGTCTAGCGCAGAACCCATATCCAAAACCTGAACTACGGGAGTTTCATAAGCCAAGACGTAAATATTGTCACTTTTTAAATCCAGGTGTAAATACCCGTGATTATGAATCTCTGAAACCGCCTCTGCAAGTCGGCTTAAAAGGTCCAGATTCTCAAGCAACCTGCTTTTATCATCCTTAGCCTTATAACTCTTGTAAGTATCTAGGGTCCTGCCTTGTGAACTTTGATATATCAGATAATGTGCATGAGAATCGGCCACGTTAAACTGGTCGTGTAAACTCGAGAAATAAGGATTCTCCCCAGGCAAACTGTACTCTCTTTGTACATGCGATAACTCTTTACTGATTTTTGCCTCAACCAAAAAATCATCTCTGGACTGATTCAGCAGTCTGACTAAATTATGATTTTTCCCATCACGCAACAAGAGCTTTTGTTCATTACGAAACAGATAACCCGCCAGATCCAAAGGATAAAGTTCCTTCATAATAAAAAACGTATCGTTTTTCTTCACCAAATAGCAAAGAGAACTGCCACCTAAGCCAATTGTATCTACTATTTCATACTCCTGAAATCGTCCTTTGGGAAGCGGTTTGCGCTGATCATCCATGATGAACTCCCCCATCCATTATCACAATTATATAAGACACCCATTTGACAATCAATTTAAAAATCATAATTCCCACTACATTGTGATTAACGCAAATGATAGAATAGACTAGAGGTATAAAATTATGGAAAACATCATCTCCTATTTAGCAACTAAAATTCAGCAGCAGGATTTATTCCTAGACACGATTGCCGACAAATTCCCTGATTATGATTACTCACAACTCCATGAGATCGCCGCTAAACATTTGGAAAACCTCAATGAAAAATCTTTGAAATATCTGAAGACCGCACTTCAGGAAATGTCCATCAGCGATTGGTTTGATGAAGAGAAACTAGACTATATTCCTTCACGATATTTGATTATCCTTTTTTTACTGATCATGAAAACCGATGTGAAAGATGCGGATGAAATACTGAAAAGTTCGGGTCACTACGGATTAAACCCTCGCAGTATTTTCGATGCGACGGTCATGTTTGCCTTGATGCACAAGCAGGAACTGGATGATTGGTTTAAAAATTACGTGCTGCTGGAAAGAGAGTTACACCGCGCCACCGCCAGAGCTATGCCACTAGAGAATCACCCTAATATTGTGAGTCTTCGAAGTATCCGGGAGTTTATTGCTAGTCAAAAGGAAACATCTAACGGAAAAGCCATTACCCGGAAGATCACGCAGATAGTTCAGGAAAACATCGAGACAATTGATAATAACAACGATTTTTCGAACTTCGTAAAGAGCAATTTAGAATATATTGCGGACCATCGCGTTAAAAGCCGGTATCGTCTGTTAATTGCAATTGAAAGATACATGACTCAGCAAGTACATCATTTTATTTCGATATATAATCAGTATATTTTAACAAAAAGCGATGATGATTGGGAACAACTAGAAAAAGCACATCGTGATTCTGTACTGATTGGAAGGACTCAAACCAAAGGCCTATTTGGTAAGATTATTAAGACAAAATCAAAAATCAAGAAGTCCATATCGGTGAAGGAATTTGATGAAATCCGGTTGTCTCTCAAAGATTTTCTAGTAAGATACTCGGAGTTTTATTGTCATACCAATTTCATTAATGAAGATTCGATTGATGATGATGAAGAGGAAAAAAAGAAGAAACGCAAGAATAAAAATAAAGCTGGAAAAGTTGACAAAGAAATTAGTGAATCACAAAATGATAATATCAGTGATGATGAAATCGATGCTTATGAACTGGCATACATTACAAAATCGACTGTTGACACATTCCGAGATGTGTTATTTGGCAAAAAGGATCCAAGCCGTAAACTTATGATAACTTTATTGATTTTTACCGGCACACAAAGCATGAATCAGCTGAACAGCATATTGATTGATTGTGGTTTTGATGCGATTAAGGAGAGCAGAGCATTTGATGCTTTCATTATTAATTTCCTAAACACCAATAACAAACAAGAATTCCTCGATCAACTAGCCTATGAACTGTCGATGAACGAACGCTATTTCTTTCTTGATAATATTGACAAAATGGTGGAAATGCCGGCAAAAGAACTTAAACAAAAAATCAGATTGAGATAACAAGCATATCGATTATTGACCTGAAGCATATTATATGACAGCAAGTGCTGTCTTTTTTATGCATAAGCATCTTCTGTTGATTGACCGATTAACTTCAATACTTGATTTCTTACTGCCTGGAGATACTTTCCAGTAAGAAACTGATGTTCAGTTTGAAATTAAGCGAGAATTTATTTGAAAAACCCTAATAATAGTTCGTTGAACTAGCCAAAACAAAAAGTCTTAAGCTATGTGATATCGTATAGTCAAGCCAGTATAATAGGCTAAAAATGAGACTGAGAAAGTCAAAAGGAGATCAAAAATGAACAAGCAATCTATTAGTGGAGCATTAAACACCCTTGAAAGTGCATTTGAAATCAATATTATGCACAAAGTTAATGGTACGACTTATCCCGGAGCTACAGTAACAAGTGCAAACACACTCGATCAAGTCTTAAAAGAATATGCCGGGGATATTGGAATTAACCCGAATAAGAAGATCATATTTGAAAACAAGCGTACCGGAGACCAGAGTTCAGACAAAAATATGACTATTGCTGAGTTTGGATTAATGGGTGGTGATGTCTTGGCAATCATGGATGATGGGGAAGTTGCTTAAGAAATGAGCACCGGGTGATGATGAACATTCTCTATCTTATCGGTCTCTGTCTGATCTTTTTAGCAATCATCTTCTCCATCGCAACACACACCACAAGAGATTTAAGCAACCCGTCATTACCCCCTCCACTTCCACCTCGAAACATCTCAGCTGCGAATTCTGTTGTACGTCAAGAAGTACATCAAGATAACAGAAGATTATCGAGTACAAGAAACAGTCCATTACCAGCACGAACCTCTGTATTAACAGAATTCGATTCCATCAATCCGACTCAAAACATTGCGAATTTGGGACCACGGGGAGTTCATCCGAATCAGTTCCCATGCTGTCCTATTGATAAACAACGGAACGAACCTGGGTGCAATCAGAAAATCTTCTGGATCCCGAAAGAGAATTGCTACTGCTGTTCTAACGGACATAAGTTTGGAAGTAATGGAAAACTGATCTGCTCATGATTACATCAACTAAAGGAGAAGCAAATGGAAAAACTATACAATCCACTGAAACTATCAGAACACCGTTCGAAATTCACAAACAAGAAGATCCTTATTATTGGTGGAGGTGCCGTTGGGACGAATGTTGCTGAGGACATTGCAAAGATGGGTTCAAGTTTAGATATCATTGATTTTGACAGTTTTACACTAGAGAATGCTGCAAAACACAGCAGTCTTGTAAGAACGCCGGAAGATGTCGGACGTAACAAGGCAGAATGCGTTTCTTCCAGAGTACAGCCTATTTTGGAAAATGGATGTCATAGTAATGGAATCAATGCAGACTTGTGTATGCTTGGACCAGAAGCAATCGCTGAGTATGACTATGTATTTCTTAGTGTAGATAATTATGCAGCGAAAGTACTTATGAATGAGTTGTTGTTGAGCATCCCACAAGAACGACGACCCATCACAGTACAGAATGGAACATACGATGAAATGGCACAGAGTGTGATTTTGGATGGAAAAGAGTTTTGCTTACACTGTCTGATCAGCGATGACTGGTTTGATAACTCATCAATCCGAACTTCTTGCAGCGGTGTGCAAGTACGCAAGATTGATGGAGTAAGCGAGATTATCAGAACATCCGGATTAGCAAGTCGCAAGGCTGCCGACATTTCCGCAGAGCAATATCGGGCGCATGTAATCGGAATCAAAAATGTAATAAATCATCGAATCACGTACACAGCATTTCCAAATCTTGAACTTAGTTCTGCTAAACCTATGCGCAGAAAAAACTGTCCGGGATGTGCAATTCAACCACCAGAAAAAATTCAATGGTTGACCGGCAATGTTCTTGACATAACTCTTGATCAGTTGCTTCATAAAATCGAAGCAGATCTGGGAACAAATGAATTTGAAGTTGCATCACATCAGCTGAACTATAAAAAAGTGACTTACTCGGAATTTATCATTACTTATCCCTGTAGATGCTGTGGATCAGAAATAGAAGTTATGAAACATGAAAGCCGAACATATAGTGATGATCTCATCTGCCGTCAGTGTCGTAATGAAGAGAAACCAATTCAAGCGAATCCTAATCTCACTTTAAAGAAAACTGTTAATTTCTTCAATTGTGAATCAAACAGAAAATTGAAGGATTCAACTTTGTTTCAATTGGGATATCCCTTAGGTGCACACATCAAAGTGATTCAGCGCAGCGATGCCTTTGATTTCCTCGACTCAGAAAAGATTATTCTTACTACATTCGCTTTCAGTGGTGATGCTGAAAAAATGCATGTTATTCGACAACTTTAACAAAGGGGGTGAAAGAATGAGTTATTCAGCTAACTATGTTGATGAACATGGAAAATCGCATATCATATCTGTTTCTGACTCCGAGTCGCGTGAGGCATTGAAAAATGATTACAACACAATCATTAAAAAGTACAATCCGGAAATCGTCACGATTGAACGTTTGAAAGCAAATCCCGGAGAAGAGTTACATATGAAAATAACAGTCAATGCTCCTTCACATTATCTTGTGTCCCAAGATGACACTAAACCAAAGCCATGCAACTCAACTTCTTTTGAAATTATAGTTTATCTTGGATATCCATTGAAAAGTATATCGGCTTTTTATCCGAAAGACCGCTATCTTGCAAGCCCGAATGTATTCAGATCCGGAGTTGCATGCATAGATCATTGGATACCATTAGTAAGCTCTCTGGTTACAGTTGTTGAGAAGTTGATTATGGATGTAATTCATAACAGTAACGTAACAAGATATGATTCTATGGCGAATCCAACACTCGAAAAATGGCACAAAGAAGGTGTTGCAGAAAAACGTTTCCCTACCATGAATCTATCCAAGATTTATACCCCTGCGATGGTTCCGCTTCCATCAAGAAGTGAGAGAATCATAAGTTCTGACGCACCCCCGCTGCCACGCAGAAACAGAACGAATGCATGAAAGGAAACAATCCTTTTGGATTGACGGTAACAATAATGAATCAATACACTCATAGCTTGATTAACCCCCTTCCCCCCAGAGAAAAGCGGGCTGACCGCAACTTTCCGGTTCTGGATGCGACAGTTATTGAAAAAACCATCAAGAATGAATGTAGAAATGCTTATTTAGCAGAACGACACGGAAACGGAAATAACAAAGTATTTGTACTGCCTGAGGCTAAATGGGAACTAGATCACATTGTAAGCTATGGAAGGCGGTCTCCTAAGAATCATTGCGAACAGAAGTTCAATGGATACGGTCACATCTTTCTAAATCCAACAGGGCATATAAACACTGTCATCACTCATTTCATCGAGATACCTACGAAGAATCGAGGAAAAACGTCGGCAAGCAATCTCGGTCCAAATGGAGAATATAATGAAGGCATCGATTTTCTAGTGTACTATCGCGAAGAGTTTCTAAAGAAGGAAAGAGAATATAATACGGATGCATCTGGATATCCCGTAAATCCGTTTCTCAAAAATTCCACAGGCAGTGAGTTTGTGCTTGAAGGTCACACCCACCCTGATCTTGGCGTCTTCTTTTCAGAAACTGATAGAGAAACCGGATTCCATCGGGCTGCGACTATGCCCATCTGTAGCTTTGTTTGTGACCCGATCCGTCGGAAAATGCTGGCATGTATTGGTAAAAATTTTGAAGCAGCAGAGATCATTCTATTTGATCGCAAGTCTCCAATGATGATTGAAAGTAATTCAACATTGTTGACATCAAACTTCACCGAAATTGACGATGTTGTTCGATCTGTTAGCTGCCATCTGAATAAAAATGGTTATAAGGGTTACATTAGAGCTCATACCCGATTTGACGGAAAGGTATCCCTGAAGATAAAAATGATTATTCCCAAGTTTAGAAGGAGTAATGATAGGAAATGAACGGTCTCCCAAGCAATCTGGGAAGCAAATTCTATCGAAATCTTTTAAGTAACCAAGGCAGTTATTTCTACGATAAAATCCTCGATCATTTTTCAAGAAGTGACTATTCTCCAATTGTACCCTTGAGATTGATTGATTCAAAATCTGCCGCATCAGATTGCTTCTCAGCACTGAAAGCATTGAAAGACGATCACCCTGAATTCTTCTTCATTGGAAATCAAAGTGAGTTTACACGAGTCGGAAACAACGGGACTCTCAAGTGCACCATTCTATACAAACCAGCAGACATCGTAAGAATTAACACCCAGCTAAGCAAATCACTGAATCAACTTGTAAAAGGAACTTCATATCTTCCAACTCTTCATCAACAGAAGCTGGTTTATGAACGAATAGCAAAAAAACTTAACTATGTGAGAACTGACAGCGATACGGATCACAACATTGTAGGTCCTCTGCTATACTCATCTGCTGTTTGTGAGGGGTACAATGCATTACTTCTCTTATGCTTACGAAAACTGGGTATTCCTTGTATAAAAATATTCGGGAAATCCAAATCAGATACTTGGCATTGCTGGACAATCGCATGGATAAATGGTCAGCCGGTACATTGTGATGTGACTTGGGACAAACCAACCGAAGGCATTCTTCATTATAACTATTTCAATTTGAGTGACAGGCAAATCAGTGTGGATCATTCTGATTTCACCGCTGATTATCTGCCTAAGTGTGACAATGAGGACTTAAACTACTATCGTACTTACGGATTAAAAGCTGACTCTCAGCATGCTTTAAACAAGTTTATTACCAAGCATATCAATACCGGACATCAATTACCTATATATGTTCAGATTACATTTAAAAATGATCATAAAGGTATTTTCAATGCAGTGGAAAGAGCACTCTATGAAGCCGAACAAAGCAGAAACTATGGAGTATATGTCAATTGTTCCCTTCAGACAGCTGTGATCATAACTGGTTAATTACCAGTTGAAAGGAGATCGTTATGTACAAATCAGTGATCAGAGATCCCTCAGGAAATGGCCTTATTCGCATCATCCCAGATGTGAGCGGATTTAATAATGCCATTGTCAACGGAAGCATTCTGGTCGTTCCGCCAGGTACATCCGCATTTGTAGCAATCAATGGAATATTATCAAAAAGATATAACCCGGGACAATACGAAATCTTCACAGGGGTTGACCCCTTCTTCGTTAGTTTACGTAATATCATGACACAAGGAGATACCGGAACTACAGTATCGGTATACTTCATATCTACAAATAAATCAAAGTTTCTGCAACTGGGTACCGGTGAATTTCCTTTTGCAGAACATAGATTTCGTTTGACCATGAAGGCCAAGGCAGCTTGCACACTTACCTTCAATATTGGTGATCCATTATTGATCCTTGAGCGACTTGTGGGATCCTATACTTCGATATTTAATGAAGAATCGCTCGATGCATCAATTCAGCAAATTATGCTAAAACCGATTCGCGAAGTATTAACCAATGAACTATCCAAGCACAGAATTGATCAGTTCAATGGCCGGCTGTCTGTCATGAGTAATGAGGTCATGTCAAACTCAAAAAAACGTCTTGCAGACTTCGGCATCAATCTAACTCATTTCTCATTGACAAGCATCAATATTTCTGATGGTGAAATGGCAAGACTTAACAATCTTGAGCAATCATATGCTGAAGCAAAGACTAAAACAGATCTCGAACTCGATCATTTGGATCGTATTTGGAAAGGAAATCTCGATAGTCGGACATTGGCGGAGTTGATGACAGGTTTACCCGCGAGAGGAGGTTTTAGTTCAGATCAAAACTCACCTTGTTCAGCAAGAACAAGCGAAATGACTCCCATCTTACAAATGATGATGTTATCGCAGATACTACCGTTCATTCGTGAACCCATTGCTTCGATGACACAACACACTGACTTATTTGGCGGCGAGAGAAACCGACCGCATGAGAATTCATCAACCGCAGATTCACCTCCACCGATGCCAAGTCGTTTCAAGCAATGTCCGATTTGCAAAGGATCTATACCAAAAAATACAACGATATGTCAGATTTGCGGTCACGTACTGAGTGAATGAAAGGAAATTAACATGAAAAACAGAAAATTCACGATTGCTCTTATCCCCGTACTCTTGTCAGTTATCCTGCTCCCACAACTATTCTATTATTGGTTGGCCCCAGCAAGTGCCGTATCACATGTACCAGTATATTATTTAGGATCACTACTTACTACAATCCCTCCAATCATCTCATTTGCTGCCTATTGGTTATTCGGTCTGAGAAAAACAGCTGGTTTAGCTATCATGGCATGTATTCTTGAACTGATAGCCATAACCGTATGTATTCTGTTGTTAGTGTTCGATGCATCCATCCGCTCATCCCTTTTTGCACTGACAATTACACTGCTTGTTTATTTGATTTGCTTATTACCTATGTTCATATCTGCAATGAAACCCAACAGAATTTCTGTATCACCTATCGACCCAATCGAGCAGCATGATGACTATCACAACTCAGAGTTTGAATCTCATCAAAATGCACGACATGTTGAAAATAACGAAAGCTCTCTCAGAGGGACAATGAGGCCAACATCCAATGAATCGGAAAATAACCGAAATTCTGCAACCCCATCAGTTCCTTTACCTCCCAGAAACAGATAGTCTGCCCGAATAGAAAGTGAGGGGTAATTATGACCTGGGTTTGTTCCCGATGCGGATGCCAAAGCTATCATTACAATAGACAACGAATTCAAAATGTCTGTGATGATTGCGGACTTCCGATAGCTGATCAACAACGTGAGCAACAAATGATGCAATACGATCGTGCTTATGATAACGCGTTACAACATCTTCGCGCTGGCAATTGGACACAGACGATTACTCAACTTCAAACGCTGATAAACCAATATCCGGCGGATGCAAAACTATATAAAACCTTGTTTCAGGCAGCAACTAAAGATTACAGTGACTACGATATGCAAGATGCATATATGAGGACAAATGCCTCCACAGCATGGGACAAATGCGCTCGCCTTTCAAGCATTGATTCTTCAATGATCAATTATTGCAGAAACAAAGACATGAAGTATCGGCAGGAGGTACAGGCACAAAGCCATCGTATCATCATCTGGATTTTTACATCTGGCTTATCCATAGTGCTTGTTGCTCTATTCTCTCAAGCAAATCTCGATATATATGCATTCTTTCTTGTAATCACTGCCGGTATTTCTTTGTACAAACTTCACAACCTGAATCCGATTTCTTCTCTGAGAAAACAACTGGAAAAACCAGCCGACCTGAAAGAAAATCCATTTAAAAGGAGGTAATCATTATGAAGTCTTTTTATGCAAATCAACGATATTTCTTGCTTACCTCATATAGAATCGAGGCTGTTCCAATTACCGATCCGTCTCTCGATTCCAATATTACATCAAAACTCAACATAGCAAAAACACTTTGTCATGATGCATGCTATCTTTCCTCAAATGGTGAGGGCCAGATTTCCGTTGAACTCATGCGTTGCGCCGAGGCAAAACAAGGTGGTCGGATCGATCATTTGATTACTGTTCGTAGCTATGGACAGCTTGAAAAAGACTGTCAAGTCAGACATACAGCATATACAAACGGGTTGACAAGTGTCTTGCGTCGATTCGGTTATAGAATTACGGAATGTTCTTTTGACGATCTTTCTGCTATCAACCGAAACCTGAACTATGATACTGTATGGGGATTAACGAAGACACCTGCTACCGAATACGGACAAAAAAGCGAATACATGTATATACCTATGGTGAATCATGTGGATTGGGAAAGTATTTATTCTGCTCTTGACGGGTCAGGCTGTTCACTGATCATTCAAATGATTCCCTCAAAGGTAAGCGAAATTGAGCAAAAATTCATTATTAAAAACCTCAATCAATGCCTACAGACAGCGGATGGTTGGGGAACAAGTATCAAAGACACACTGGCAGCAAAGATCGCAAATCATTGGCAAATGCTTGCTGACACTGTTTCTGAACCTGTTGCTGATATAAATATCGTAGTTACGGGAAATGCAACAAATACAGCTTTGGTAACTGCAAGACTACAACAAGCTCTTGAAAAAGGACCATTTTGTTTAACACGCTTAAGCAAATTTGCTAAATATACGGCATTTGCAAGTCCTTGGGAAATCTGCGAAGAACTTAAGAAAAACCAAACCTTCTTATTTAGCCGGTGGACATCAGGTGAAGTAATGCAAATTTTTGCCCTTCCAAAACAGAGTGATCACTTTGTTGGAGTGAGAGCCAATCCGTTCTCAATTTTACCTGAAAAGGAACTGTTGCCCATTGCTTTGACGAAATATGAATCGAGCAAAATCTTTATTGGGAACAGTGTTATTTCTGATCAGTCAATTTTCATGTCTCTTGAAGACTTCGTGTTGCACATGGGTATTTTTGGAAAATCCGGAGTAGGGAAAACTACCCTTCTTAAATTGATGATTCAGCGTTTAGTACAAAAAAATATCTCAGTATTGATTCTTGAACCCGTGAAGAAAGAATATCGGAGTTTGATTCATACTTTTGAAAAGTCGAAGGTGTTCACAGTTGAATCCGATGTTGTGCCTCTTCAAATCAATCCGTTTCGAGTTCCCGAAGGAATCACTTTGGGCGACTATCGGAGCAGTTTAGTATCAGCCTTCAAAGCCGCTATTTCTATGCCTGATCCACTTCCTTCATTATTTGAAGCAGCAATTACAGAAGCATATCTTCAATACGGGTGGACAGACTCCAGCAAAAACAATAGTCCAACTGTTCAGAATTTTGATCTGGCTCAGTTTATCCAAGTGTTCCAGCGAGTGATTAAAACATCAACATACAGTTCAGAAGTCAAAGGCAATCTAATGGCTGGAGGTGCATTTAGACTAAAAAGTCTGATTGAGCGATGTCCTAAAACATTCGACACATACAACTCTACGAACATCAAAGACATTCTCAACGGTAAAGTTGTCATTGAAATGGGGAAATTGGAACCAGAACAAAAATCGTTGGTTTCAGCACTCACTCTGATTAATATTCTGGCCTATTTGAAAGCTACTCGGATTAGCGGTACGCCGCTTCAAAATATAATTCTAATCGATGAGGCACATGCCTTACTAGATCAAGGCGGAGGATCAACAATCGAAGAAAAAACCCTTAACAGCACCATGAATCAGCTTTTAGTCAATCTTGTCACTGAAATGCGCGCATACGGGGTCGGTGTCATTTTTTCGGATCAGAGTCCGTCTAGAATCGGTAGTAAGATGCTTGATAATGTTGACACATTGATATCCTTTAGACTAAGCGGTGCGGAAGCAAGTACATTGCAACGACATATGGGTGCAGACAAGCGATATGAGCAATGTCTTCCCTTACTTGATGTTGGAGAGGTTGTTATTACGAATCGCCATCTTAGAACTCCTCTTGCCATAAAGATTCCTCTAGACTCAAGCAATGAACTCTGCTCAGAAGTTACCGATGAAGTTATCGCATCAATTCATGCTGATTATTTGCAAAGTCATGCCAAAGAATATCGGCCATACAAAGAATGCGTCTTGGCAAACTGCGAAATGTGTTCATTCAGTATTCGCGGCGAAGCTCAAAAATACAGCATGCAAGTATTCCTGTCTCGAAGACAAGAGATTAAAGATATCAACAGTGTTGCGGCACACGCCGTTAAAATCCCAGAGTATCTGAGGAGCATCTGTCATTCTTGTGATGACACATTACATAAGAAACTCTGCAGATGTACTGTCGTTCACTTTATTCGCAAATGTTCCGCTGAAAATGTACCTGTATCATCAAATGCTGTTCCTGCTTTATTTCAAGTTATTGATAAGGAACTCAGTATGAAGAAGGAATAATCTTTCTTTGAACAGATGGATGTCATATGGCTATATTGTTCTTATGACTTAAGTAAATTATTTCTCGATCCTTTGATTACACCACTGATAAATGTGCTTTTAGTTGATCAGGCAACACATTTGAGAATCAGGCGTATAAGTACAACTTTATAGTAAGTTTGATAAAATGGCTTGCTCGTGCAAACGTATATATGAAATTATCAGTTACGAACCAGGAGGTACAACACAATGAGAGACCTGAAAAATGAATCAGCAAATGAGTTTGAAAATTCAGTCATCGATTATCCTATCGAATCGGATACCGGCGGAATATTTGACGAACAAGTTGAAGCTGAAACTGAAACCAACGCTGAAATCGCTGCGCAATATGCTGCATTCGATGGATTCGACAAACTCGCAGACCTGCTGCGCACCAGTTACCGCCAGGACTATCCGGGTGAAGTGGATGTAAGTCAGCCCTTCTCAATTAATACAATCAACGATGTCCGGGTGCTCGATGAGGATACAGATGTCCCCTACAGCTCTAGAACCGTCCAAATGTCCGATGATATCTCCGTAGAAGGCATCTTTCCGCAGTTTCCCGCCGTATATGAACTCTTTACCGGAGATGAAGGTGTCGGTCTGACCCGTTATGAACACAATCAGATGTGCAATGAATTGCTCGCAGAAGCCATCAATGAAGATCCTGAACTCCACGATTTCTTTTCTCAACAGGAAATCGAAGCAATCAGTAATGGTAAACTGCCGGAGAAATACACGTGGCATCACGAGCCGGAAGTCGGTTATTTCAGCCTGGTGGAACGTTCGATCCACGATGCCAACCGCCATACCGGCGGATATGCCTTATGGGGTGCTCCGGAAGATGTCAATCCAACATCCGATGAATCTATGGATCAACAGTAAAGGAGAAGCGTATGTACAACAATGAAAAATCAATTGCCCAACAGGCAGAACTGATGGAACAATGGAAGAAATACGGTCTGAACAATCCTCATTTATTTATTGTTAAAAACACTCCCGGAAATGATGACTGCATCCGCTTTTTACAGCAACTGACCAAAGTCGGACTAACTTCTTCGAACATCAGACGCTCAGCCAAACGATCGTTTCTCTATCAGAAACTCAAAAAAGACTGTACGGATTATGAACTGATCCGCTTACTGGATTCACCGCATCTTGTCAGCGACATTTATAACGAGTTCATCGGAGTGTTTGCCATCGATATTTCCGATTTCGTATCCGACTGCGCGGATGAACGTTTGAGGATCTTGCTGGATTTCGCGCAAGATCACCAAGACAGCATTCGGTTTTGCTTCATTGTCAATACAAACTTACAGAATCAGGAAAAGGATCTCATGACGTTTGTATCCAAGAAGCTGATTTTGCGCAGATTCGAGTTTGTAACCCTCAACATCGAACATCTGATGGACTATGTTGACAGCAAAAATAAAGAGAACAAAGTCAGCTTCGATCAGCAGGCCGTCCAGTATCTCGAAACCATGTTTATTGAAATGCTTGAATCCAAATCCGTCGAATCACTGACCGAAATGATACGGCTGTACGACAGTCTGATCTATGATTATCGGGATACACCATCTTCAGTTTCAAAAGATCAGCTTCATCAGTCACTCAAAGGCAGCAAAGCTGAGTCTGAAGCCATACATGCAAAAAGAAAATTCGGTTTCTAGAGGAGGAAAAATGAACGCAAACCATTGGAAAAAATCGAACCGGTTCACGGTTGCGGATGAAGTGAGAAACTATGGAAAGTATGTACCATTTGCCCAAAAAGAGTCAGCCTATGGCGGACCGGTCATATTCGCAGACGATCAGGGGTTTTATGTGGATGACTCAACTTCACACTCCTTAGCCCAGGGAACGACAGACTCGACAAAAACCGTCCGCTATGTGTTTTCACTGATTTATTCAACAGCAAAACGTGGTGACTCGATGATCATTGTTGACCCCAAAGGTGAACTTTATCAAAAACTCAATCCGTATCTGAAAGCGAACGATTATGAAATCTTCAGTATCAACTTCAGGGAACCGGGCAAAGGATCGCGATGGAATCCCTTGGAACTGGCAAACAAACATTATCTTAACGGCAACATCGACCGCTCAGATGAGTGCATCCGTGAATTCGCAAAATCCATTTACTCCAACCTGGCAAAACGCACGGCAGATTCTTTCTGGCCAAGTTCTGCCGAAGATTATTTTACCGGACTGGCACAAATCGTCAGAGACTGGGCCGAACCGGGAATGCTGACCATTGAAAATGTCCGCTACCTCAACTCTATCGGCTTTACCCGCTCAAGAGAATCCTTCTTGCTCAAACACCTTTATAACGAATTGGACCGTAACTCAGAAGCCTCTTTGAATGTTGCCGGGACCGTCGAAGCACCCAATGACACCCGTGAGTCCATTCGGTCTGTATTCAGCCAGCCCATCAGTCTGTATGGCGGTAATGCCTTGCGCGACATGATGTGTCAGAGTGATTTCGATTTGGAACATTTCGGCGATCGCAAATCCGTCTTGTTTGTGATATCCCCGGATGAAAAGACCCAGTTTAACCCCATCATTGCAGCTCTGATCAAACAAAGCTACAGCCGTCTGATTGAGATCGCCTCAACCAAATACCGAAATCTCAGATTGCCGAAACGGGTGAATTTCATCATCGACGAATTTTCCAGTCTTCCGGCTATCGATGATTTTGATTCAATGATATCAGCGTCCAGAAGCCGGAACATCCGCTTTCATCTGGTCATTCAAGGAATGAGTCAACTGCAAGATAAGTACTCCGAAGCAACGACCAAAAACATCCTAAACAATTGCCGGTTGTGGTATGTATTCCCATCGAACGATCTGAATTTTCATCAGTTTTTGTCCAATCTTGCCGGCGAGACGACCGACTTTAGCAGCGGTTATACCAAGAAACTGATAACCTCTTCGATGATTCAGAATCTTGATAAAGATATCGGAGAGGTTCTCATTCATATTTTGGGAAAAGGATTCTATTTCGAAACCTTTCCCTACTTTGATGAACTGCCCATTGAACTGCCCTATCAAGAAGAGACTGTCTTTGTGCCACGAGTTCCTGTTGAACGAAGCATCCTGAACATACAGGATATGACCATAAAGAGCAAAGTTGCCAACGCACAGAAAAATAAAGCCGAATCCGTACCTTCACCAAAGGATACCGACATCGATGAAGATTCCGGATACACCAGATTTAACGCCAAGGATGTCGAAATCATGAATGAAAAACTGTTCGGTTTTCGCGGTGAAACCAAACCTTCACTGGATATTGATGACATGGTCGAACGAATCAATAAGAGAATTGCGGAACTGGAAGAAGAAGAACTTCATGCAAAAAAGGCCGAAAAAGAAAGAAAAGCCAAAGAGGATAAAAAGAATGAGTAAAACCAACATGCAAATCAAACCTGTCAGTGAATATTCCGATCCTTTTTCATTGCTGCTCTCAGAAAGAATCATATTTATCGGAAGTGAAATCACGACCGAAGTTGCCAACTCCGTGATTACTTTGCTTTTACTGCTGGAAAAACAAGACCCGCAGAAAGACATCTCGCTGTACATCAACTCTCCCGGAGGCAGCGTCACTGCCGGCTTAGCCATCTATGACACCATCAACTTCATCGAATGTGATGTCAGTACGGTTTGCATCGGTCAAGCCGCAAGCATGGGTGCCTTTCTGCTCGCCTCCGGCACCAAAGGAAAACGATATGCGCTGCAAAACAGTGAAATCATGCTGCATCAGGTCATGGGCGGCTTTCAGGGACAGGCCACCGACATTGAAATTGCCGCCAAACGGATTGCCCGAGTCAAAGAAACGATGAACAAGATCCTCTCTGAAAGGACCGGGCAAAACGCAAAAACGTTAAGCAAGGATTTGGAAAGAGATTTCTACATGACCCCGCAACAGGCCATCGAATACGGAATCATCGACAAGGTCAAGCGCTCGCGCCGGGAAACTTAGGACGTAATTATGATCAGAACTGCTTTGATCGCACTGTTTACCTTTGTTGTTCTTCAGTTGATTCTCCGTGTTCCTCTGGGCTATTCCGTGATCCCATGTATCGGAAAGATCCCCTTAACGGCCATCATTGCCTTTTCCATGGGAATGATCGATCATTTGTATTGCTGCTATATCCCATCAGAACAATGGAGACCTTGGGATGTGCTCGCCATGGTCCTGATTACCGTATTGTTCTGTTACGGTTATCTGGAGCTGCCAAAACATCCTCTGCTCACCTCGTTTTTCGCTTTTCTGTCACTGATGTCCTATTGGATGGCCAGAGCATTGCACAGAGTTCAGATACGTAAAAATCGGCACAAATCCTTTGACCTGACACAGGCTTATCGCAATCACTTTGCCTTATCGATACTTGTCGCATTGCTGTTTGTCCCGGCAAGCATAGCAGTTTCCTTTAGCGAGGATATTGCGACGATCAGTTTGCATGATATGACATCTCCTTTTGATCAGAGTTCTGATCGTGAAACCATGATTGATGAGTACTTATCGCACAAGTACTCCGATATGTCTGATTTTAATGCATGGCAACAGCATCGCATCATTGAATTTCTTCAGGATATTGAGTACATTGAAGCGAATGCAACGTTTCGAAATCCTGCCAAAGTGATATCTGACCTTTTACCTCAACATTCGCTGGCCTCATACAATGCTGAGCAGAATCTAATAAAAATTAACTCATTTTACCTGGATAATCTCGCCATGATCGATCTGATCGAAATCGTGCTTCATGAAGGCCGGCACAGTTACCAGTTTCAACTGCTAATTCAGATCAACTGGAAAAATCCGATTGTAACCAACAGTCCATATTTTGATGAACTGTCGAAAATGTATGGAGATTATTTAAACTACTATCCCGATTCTACGGAGGATTTCGATAAGTATTTTGATCAGACCATCGAAATCGATGCCAGAAATTTTGCAAGTGAGATCCTGCCAATCTATCAGCATTGGCTTGAAACACCGAAACAATAAACAAGGAGGTACATCATGACCGAGAGCAGAACCTTTACCTTAACCAACCCGGAAGACCCGACCGAAAAAGTAATCTGTGACATCCTCGTTGAATTTCGCAGCACGGTCACAAACAAGCGCTATATTCTTTTTTCTGAGCAAGGGATGGAGTCCAACGGACGAATGCCAGTCCAGGCCTGTGCGATCGACCGTTCAGTGAATCCCCCAAAGCTGGAAGCACTCACCACAGACTTTGAATGGGAAATGATGGAGGTTGTCTTAAGTGAATATCAAAAGGAGATGAGAGAAAGGATGGATGCCGAATGATCATAAATAAAATGACGTATTTCAACGAGAAACTTTACGTCTTAAACGAAGATAAAATCATCCGGGTATACAACACAAATCCACTGGAATATGAGTATAACATCTTGTTTGACGGAACTCATGATTTCATTTGGGGATTTTATGGTCATCAGCCCATAATAATCCTGATGGAATATGACAATTACATGACCACGGTAAAAATGTTTGATTTGCGGACTCATGCGATCAGCCGGGAGTTTTGCGTCAACGAAATGATGACCGCATGCACGATCATCGATGAGCACACCTGCTTATGTGTCAATGTGCATCTCAACATTTTTATTTTTGATGACCGAAACCAATCTTTGACACTGGTTAACAATCCGTTCAAAACCAGACAGAAATGGTACAGTTTTTCTGTACCGGTATATCAATATGTTAACCAAGAAGATGCGGATGAATTGCAGAGGTATTTCGTGCGATGGATCGACCCGATACCCAACACTCACAGATATATTTTCCGATCTGAGCTATGCAGCTATATTTTTGATTTACAAACAAAAGACCTCATCGATATTCGTGAATACCGAACGTTGTACGCACCAGTCCTTTTGGCCACCGAGAAGTATCTGTTTGCCCTCGAACACACCTACGACGTACATGCGAAATTCAAACTTCAAGGCGTCCGGATCACCCGTTATGATTTAATCTCGAAGTCTTGGGTCATTGTTAAGAAAGTGGACACATCCAACTTCTTTGTGTGTGATAATCATCTGCTGATCCCATTTCCCAAAGATCGTTATTTTGATAAGTACGAATTGGCGATATATGATGTCGACTCGCTCGACCTGATCACTTCTTTTGCCAGTGATGAGTTGTACAGAATTGAAAATACAGTCTACTGGGGCACGTGAGATAACCTATGTTTGTGCCTTTTGAACCTCACCTGATCCCCAGCCTTAGTCATCTGCGTTTGGACGAAGTAAAACAAATGATCTTTGAGGGGACACTGATCATCCGATCTTATCCGAAACAAACCGTGATTCATTCCGCCAATGAGCCTGTCACAGCCCTTGAAATCGTGATCATGGGAGCAACTGCCGATGCAACCGGACATACTTACCCGCTTTATTCATGCCTGACGGATGAATCACTCGTAATCAATCAAGAACATTATTTTGGTGATATTATAGCTGTTGAAGATACCTTACTGTTGATCATCCCTAGAAAAACGTTGTTGAACATACGTGCTTCAGCCAAAACTCAACAAATCTCTGAACATTCGCAATAATCCTGCTTAAACTCCCTGTTCCACGTTCCGTAGACCCCATCACTTTGACGTAGGTAGTCAAAAAATCCGTTCTCTGCTATGATAAACCCATGGAACGGGGGACCCTATGAGCTATCAAGACATCGGAAAAAGAATACAGCAGCGACGCAAAGAACTGAACCTGACCCAACAGGAACTGGCCGACAGACTTCAGGTCACAAACAAAGCCATATCCAAATGGGAAACCGGGGAGGGATATCCGGATATATCGATCCTCACTGAACTGTCCGCCGCACTGAATGTGTCGGTCGATGAGTTGCTCGGATCACATCATCTCAAGGAAACTGAAAACACAACCGCGGATGTGAACTCTATTTACCGGATGATCCTGATGGGAGCCATCCCGCTGATCTACATTCTGCCCATGGTCCAACACCGCTTTTTCTTCTATGGTGACGGCGGATTCGGTTCATTTCAGATAATACAAAGAAGCGGATACTTTGCAATCCGACAGACACCGGATTACATCTACCCCCAACTGGCTACTCTCGCCCTGCTAGCCCTCTTACTGATATCCCTGACGCATCTGATCGCATATCTGTTTCAGGTGATTAAAGATATCGAGTTGTTTCCCTGGCTAAAAAACACCAAGATCAGAGGGCTGAGTCTCATCCTTATGAGCGGATTCGTCATTTTACCCTTAACGATCGCCGTGAAGACCGGACTGGAAATCGGCATGATCCTATTGGTAACCATCGTACTGTTATATACCTTCGTGGAAATCAAAGCACTATCATCGAAATAAACAAAAGGGCGTGAGCCCTTTTTGTCACCCGTCATTTGAGAATCCGTATGTCCTTCCCATTGAAATCCATCGAAATCCACTGAAACTCACGATTGTCAAACACAAACAACCGATCGCCGATGCTGTGTGTCTGAGTGAAATCTCCCTTCTCTGAAATCCGGGTGATATTGCTTCCGTCAAGATCCATGCGCATGATCGCTTCCTCAACATTGTCCACATAGAAAATATACTCATCATGGGTATGCACATTGGACGCCAACGACCTGATCAGCATCTGATTGTTTTGACCGTCCACTCCCACCTTACTGAGCGCAACACGGCTGTTATCATCCCCATAGTAAATCCAGCCGTCATGCGTTGTGATGTACGTAGATGCGATCGATGTCACAATCTGCTCATCCGATCCATCCAGTTTCACCTTGATCATCGTCTGGCCCTGAGAACTGGCAAACACCAGCCAATCCCCATCGATACTGAACGAAAACAGTCCCTGCGCCTGACTGACGGCACTCAACTGAGAACCGTCAACCCTCGCCCGATAGATCCGCTGGTTATCCGAATGACTGATAAAGTACATCCAGTTGCCCTTGATCATCAGATTGCCCACGCTCTGATCCAACACCAGCTGCGTCTCACTTCCATCTGCACGCATCCGATAAATACTTGAAGCGTCGGATTCGTTGATGTAATACACCCAGTCTTTCCAACGGTTGAGACTGCGTGGCTGATCAACGGATATCCGAGTGACCGATGATGTCGCAACATCAACCGAATACATCCCCTGCATCTGCGGTGATATCCCCGCAAATACGATCTTATCCCCCATCTCAACGAAAAACCCGCCGCTGAGATGATTGGCATTGCTGTTGCCCACACCCTCAAATTCCGACTCATCAGCCGATAACGGCGACACCCTCGCCACTGAAATGACCGCCTCTCGGTCATTTCCCTTGATCCGATACTCCCGACCTGAGTCACTGTGATTGAGATAATACAGCCAGCCATGGATAAACAGGATATCCGAACTGCTGTCCTCACGAATCACCCTCACATCACTGCCATCCAATTTTGCGCTGCTCAAGCGATAATTATGATTCAAATCGGAGAAATACAGCCGTCCCTGATGAACGTTGAGCGAAAACACGCGAAGATCTCCGACCTTCATCTCACCGCTGCCATCCGTCTTCACCCGATAGAGCGAGTGATTGTCTGTGACCTTATTGAAATACACCCAATCCTCTGCCACCAAGGTCAGCTCCCCCACATCCTGAGCCAACATGCGGATATCACCGCCATCCACACCCAGTGACATCAGTGACTGTGCATCTGAATCGATATATATCAAATTCTGCTTATACCCGTTGAGACGCAACGCCGAAACATCCATCAATTTCTTATTCACTGAACCGTCCAGTGACAGCTGATAAATCCGGTTTCCGTCTTTCTGATTGACATAATAGATCCATCCCTCCGACAGGATCATCCCGCCATACGGAAAAACGGACGTATCCGAAAATACCTCTTCATCAGAACCATCCGACCGAACCCGGACGATGCGATGATCACCCTCCATTTCCATAAAATAAATCCAGTCATCCCACGTGTTCAGATACACACCGGAGCGATCAGATATCTTAATGACTTCAGACAGATCCTGCTGACTGCGATATATCCGGAAATGATCCCGGGAGTTGGCAAAGACGATATCATCACCCACCTCGACCCGATACGCATAATTGGCGGTATTGCCGCTGGTATTACCCAGACTTTGTGGTGTGGACACACATCCGGACACACCAAAAAGCAGAAGAAACACTAAAAGCACACAGATTCGGATCCATGGTTTCACTAGATGTTTCTGCTCTTTCATCATGATCTCAGTTTTTTAGCAGACTGAAACAAAAGACTGAGCCCTGACACAATGAGAACAAATATACTTAACAGCTGACCGGAGTTTCCGAAATTGCCCTGCGAAAACACCGAAGAAAACATCAGTGCCGCCAATAACAGACAGGCTACTCCCCAGCTTCCCAACACGATCCACAGCCACCGAACTGCTTTTTTAGGCTCAAACTCCTTGGGAATGTCCGCTGGCATCATCACCACCGGCTTCCCTTCGCGAAGCTGCGGCGCTGACTTAGGTTTACACGCAAACTGAGCGGCCCTGCGCACCTTATCACTTTGATCATCGAGCGCTTCGGTCAACACATCCAAAACTTCCGGCGTATCGATCAGACGCAACGCCTTGATGGCCTGCTCACGAATCGTCTCATCCGGATGTTTCGCCGCTTTGATCAGCCCTTGCACATCATGTCTCAAAACCATGATCTGAATATCCTCATACGTTGACATACTGTTCCTCACTTTACAAATTTAAATGCAAACTTCACCTGCATAAACCCGCCTTCACTTGCCGTAAACGTCAGATAATCCGAAAAAGCCATCCCGTTATGATCAGTGACAACGATTTCATTATTGAACTTATTCGTCGTAAACTGTATGGTCTGACCGTTTTTCACAGCCCCTTCCAAAAAGCCATTAAGATAAACATTCTGCGGATACAACGCTGCCGTAAATCTCTTCTCCCGGGTAAATATAATGGTATAAGGGGCTTCGAAATCATCATGATCGGCATTGGCCCGCTTGGTAACAAAGAACTTATTCTTGCAGTCCAAACACTTATACTCAATGTCTTCATGGATGTTTTGATCATATCCGATTTTACCGACAACACCGCCGACCCCCACCGGAGTCAGTCGGTTACTGCCACACTCAGAACACCGGATGCTAGCATGTCTTGTTTCCATAAATCCTCCCATCAGCCTTACTGATACCCTACCTGTGCATACGGTGAGTATCGCGATACGCCTTGTTCAGCAACGTTTCCAACAGCTCGTGATATTGGGGATGGGATGACTTCCCCAAAACGGTAACAAATCTGGGATCATGATGATGATCAGGATCTTCCATGGCATACTCCCAGATATCATCGATAACCAACGGATCATCCAACTCAACCAACGCGATCGCAGCTTCTGTCTTTATCGGATCTTTCGCCCGATGCAAGATCCGATCCAACGCCACCGTATCATGACGCAGCTTCAACATCTCGATATCTTTATTCGCATTCATAAAGAACCTCCTTTCTTGGTTGTCAGTTGTCGATGGATTGCGCATACAAAACCTTCTCTATATATAAATTATACTCCACAAACCGCAAAAATGACACTATTTGTGTAAAAACGCACAAATTATCGGAAATAAAAAAGTCCGCTAATGAAGTGAACCCCAAATAGTAGACATATGACTTAAGCATAACTATAACTGGACTGAAGCCGGAATTGAACTGGACTCAGTCCTTTTAGTTTGAGTTTGATTCGTTTGTGATT